>CBDUDB010000183.1:0-5719 GCA_965365795.1 uncultured bacterium
GTTTCCCCGAGGATTGGTCAAGTTATTCAGAACTGAAGATGGATGTCCGGCTGGTCGAAGCCCCCAGTGACACCTTTAAATTCGGCGTCCGGCTCGACGACTACGAAGGCATCAAGGAGATCGCCTATGTCACGACGCCCTTCTACGCCACCAGGCAATGGCAGACCTTCACCATGCGCCTCACCGACCGCCTGTTGTCAAACCGCGAACGGATTCTGAACCTCGAGGAGATGGACCGGCTCATCATTCACTTCGCCAGGCCCCAGGATCCGGTGGCCATCGAGGTCGACAACATCAGGCTGGAATAAAAAAGGGGCCCCCGGGGGCCCCTTCGGTCAGCCTGTACTGAATGGTCAGCCGCCATAGTTCGCGTTCACGAAACCCCAGTTCACGAGATTCCACCAGGACTCGATATAGGCCGGCCGCGCGTTGCGCTTGTCCACGTAGTAGGCGTGTTCCCACACGTCGATGGTCAGCAGCGGAGTGGCGGTCTTCAGGGCGCTGTCGGCATCGTCGGTATTGACGATCTCCAGCCCGCCCGCGGAATTCTTGACCAGCCAGGTCCAGCCGCTGCCGAAGTTGGTGACGGCGGACTTGCTGAACTTCTCCTTGAACTCGGCAAAGGAGCCGAAGGCGTCGTTGATCGCGTCGGCGATCGCGCCGGTGGGATCGCCACCGCCGCCGGAGCCCATGCCGTTGAAGTAGAAGGTGTGGTTCCAGACCTGGGCGGCGTTGTTGAAGATGCCGCCGGCCGGGGCGTTCTTGACGATGTCCTCGAGGGACATATTCTCGAATTCGGTTCCCGGGACCAGGTTGTTCAGGTTCGTGATGTAGGCCGCGTGGTGCTTGTCGTGATGGTAGTCCAGGGTCTCGGACGAGATATGGGGTTCCAGCGCATCCTTGGCGTACGGAAGGGCAGGCAGTTCGTGTGCCATGTTCGGTTCTCCTTACAAATGGGGAATGGGCGCCTGGGCGCCGGGGTGAACACTCTGACTTGGTGCCACAATAAATACAGACTCACCTGGCCGCAATGAAAATGAATCCGCGTTTCACCTCACGAAAAACCCCTGGACCACCTGAATACGCCCCTCTTGCAGATTCCGCCGCAAATTGCGGGATTTTTCCGCGGCATCCGGCCCCAGGACCACCCCCACGTTGGGGCCGATCACCCGGGGCCCGGCTTGGCCCATCCCCGCGGCCAGACCGTCGAACCAGTCCAGCGCCTTCTGGGTCGTGTCGCTCCAGTGTTTTTCCGTGAATCCGGCCGCGGTGATCTGCGACCGGAGCTTGGCGGCCGGCAACAGATGGCTGATTGATGCGCTCGTCGCCCAGGGGACCGGATAGTGCAGAGCCGCATCGTCCTGCCCGCAGACTTCATAGACCAGGAACCCGCCGGCGGGTTTCAGCACCCGGTGGATTTCCGCGAAAAGGAGGTCATTTTCTGCCACGTTCAGGATGGTGTGCAGAGTCATGACCAGGTCGAATTCGGCGTCGGCAAAAGGCATGGCCCGCATGTCGCCCTCGCGGAAAGAAACCTGATCGGTCAGGCCCACCCACTCGGTCAACATGGCGGCGGCTCTGCAGAACTCGGTGACGATTTCCAGCCCCACCACCTGGGCGCCGAACTCGGCCGCCATGGTGCGTGCCGGACCGCCCAGGCCGCAACCCACATCCAGAACTTTCCGACCGGATTCGAGGCCGGCCAGCTTTCCCAGATCCCGAGTGGCTTCCAGGCCCCGGATGTGGATTTCGTCAAGATTGGCCAGGTTTTCGCGGGTTATTTCGTTTTCTGACAGGCCCAGTTGTTCGCATGCGCGCCGGATCTTCCCGCACAGATCGTCTTGCCCATAATGTTTGTTCAGACGATCACGGTAGGATTTCATGGCTGGCCGTCACCCTTTTCCGTGGCTACTGTGGACCCGTGAATTTTAGCCCCTTGTAATTATCAAAGGAGTCTACTCCATGTCCAAACCGTTGACCATCGTCGCGCGCATCAAGTCCAAACCCGGTCGCCAAGACGCCCTGGCCGCCGAGCTGATCAAGCTGGTCGCCCCCACCCTGGTCGAGGCCGGCTGTCTGCAGTACGACATGCACCGCGACCGCGAGGATCCCGGCAACTTCCTTTTTTTCGAGAACTGGGAAACGAAGGAACAATGGCAGGCGCACATGGAGTCGCCGCAGCTCAAAGCCTACCAGGCGGTGGCTGACGACCTGGTCGATGTCTTCGAACTGTTCCAGATGGAGAAGCTGGACTAACCACCCGACTTCTTCACTGTCCAGCCCCGACCCTGCAGCTCGGCGACCACCTTGTCGCGGTGGTCGCCCTGGATTTCGATGATCCCGTTTTTCACCGTTCCCCCGGCGCCGCAGCGACTCTTGAGCTGCTTGGCCAGGTCGGCCAGCTCGCCCTCCTCTAAAGGTACGCCGGTCACGAGCGTGACACCCTTGCCCTTGCGGCCCTTGGTTTCGCGGCTCACCCGCACCACGCCGTCATTCGGCGCGGCGTTGCGTTTATTACCACAAACGCAATCTGTGGCCGGTCGGCCGCAATCCGGACACATCCGCCCGCCGTCGGAAGAATAGACACGTTTATTCATCGACCAGCTCTTCTTCGGGAAGAAGATGTTCGGACACATCTTCCCCATGGATGACGGTATCGAAATACAGATTGGTCGAACCGCCCTTGCGTCCCTGGTAGACAATCCCCGGGACCATCACCTCATCGACCGGCCGATAGCCATCCAGATACCAGTAGTAACCGATGCGGGTCAGCATTCCGGTCTCCACTTCGAAGTACAAGGTGTAATACTCCAACGTGAGATCGTTTTCCACCTTGTAGAATAAAACGCCATCGTATTCCCAGGTCCCGGTCAATCGGGGGTTGGGAAAATATTTGGAAATCATGAGTGGACCCTGGGGATTGAGCAGGAAGGCCAGCTTGGCATTGCCCTGGGCTCCCACCCGGATTTCTCCTTCGGGATCGCGCAGGATCATGGTCCATTCACCGGTGGTATCGGCCCAGGCTTCCAGCGGGGTTTCTTCCGGGAGACCCATGTGGGGCCGATCGTCGATCTGTTTGCCGGTGATGGTACGCGTGGTCAGCTTGGCGATCGCCTCGCGTCCCCCCATGGCTTCCACGTACCGCTCCAGGATCTGCTCCAGGTTCGGCAATATCTCATCGGCGGCCGCCGGAAGCGCGCCGGAAATCAACAGGATCGGGACCAGCACCATCATCCACGGAAATTTTTCACCTAAACATTTCATGATCAGTCTCCTTCGTTCGTGTTCCCCATTTAAACGGTTTTCATTTTTTCCGCTGACGCAATCCCTGGACCAAGCTAAAGTGTCCTCAAGCAATTCGGACCCACTCAAAAGGGAATGACCCCAATATGGCCCAAGATCGTCCCAATGACCTGGTTCCCCGCGAACCCATCCACAAGCTGATCGAGCCGGTGCAGCGATTCCTCCACGTCGAGGCCGCCAGCGGAGTGCTGCTTCTGATCTGCACCGCCGTTGCCCTGGTGCTGGCCAACAGCGCCGCGAGCGAATGGTACGTCGCGCTCTGGAAAACCAAGGTCGGTTTTTCTTTTGGTGACTTCTCCATGATGTACTCGCTGCAGCATTGGATCAACGATGGATTGATGGCGATCTTTTTCTTCGTCGTCGGCCTCGAGGTCAAAAGAGAGATGGTGCTGGGCGAATTGCGCGATCCCAAACGCGCGGCCCTTCCCGTGGCCGCGGCGATCGGCGGCATGGTCGTTCCCGCGGGCGTCTACCTCCTGCTGCAGGGCGGCACCGAAGCGGCCCGCGGCTGGGGCATCCCCATGGCGACGGACATCGCGTTCGTGGTCGGCTGCATGGCGGTGCTGGGCCCTCGCGTCCCCCACATCCTGCGGGTGATGTTGCTTTCGCTGGCCATCGTCGATGATATCGGCGCCATCCTCGTCATCGCCGTGGGCTATACCGAATCGCTCAACATCACCGCTTTGTTGCTGGCGTTTGCCGGTCTGGGCGTGGTCTTCACCCTGGGCCGGCTGGGCGTGCGCAGTTTCGGAATCTACGTGATCCTGGGCGCCGGTGTCTGGTTCGGTTTCCATGAATCCGGCGTGCACGCCACCCTGGCCGGCGTGCTGATGGGGCTATTGACCCCCGCACGAACCTACCTCGGGGAAAACACCGTCAGCGAAATGCTCAAACGGGCGGACAAGACCCTCCACGGCGGAGACTGGGTGAACATGCATCACCGCAGCGATGCGGTGCGCCGGTTTACCGACTCGGTGCGAGAGGTCATTTCGCCCCTGGAATACCTCGAGGGTACGCTGCACCCGTGGACCGCATTTGTGATCATGCCCATCTTCGCCCTGGCCAATGCCGGTGTGCCCTTCACGGTGGCGGATTTCGGCGAACCGGTAGCCATCGCCGTCATGGCCGGCCTGGTGATAGGCAAACCGTTGGGTATTCTGCTGATGAGTTTCCTGGCCGTTAAGCTGATCACGAAATCCTTGCCCGAAGGGCTGGGTTGGGCGGCGATGCTCGGCGGCGGATTCCTGTCGGGAATAGGTTTTACCATGGCGCTGTTCATCTCGGGGCTGGCTTTGAGCGGACCGTCCCTGCAAACGGCCAAGGTGGGCGTGCTGGGCGCCAGCCTATTGGCCGCGGTGGTGGGTATGGCCGTGCTGGTCAAGGTTCTGCCCCGACCGGGGGGAGCCCAGCAGGATTAGGGAAAACGTTTTAAGATCAATCCGCCCCGGATACTGACAGGGCCTGCAAATAACCCCAGGCCTCGTGGACGGATCCGAATATTTCGAAAACCTTGCTGTTCCCCGCCGACTCGATCATCTCCAGCACATCAGGTACCGGTCTGGCCAGAACCAGGGCTCCGCCCCGCCCCTTCACCGCGTGGAAAAGCATGACCAGGGTGCCCAGACCCTTGGAATTGATCCAGGGAATGTTACCCATGTCCAGGATCACCTGGGTCCTGCCGCGCGTAAATCCCTCTTCGATGATTTCGTGCAGATCGGTGGGAATAGCCTGAGGATCGAAGGGATAGCGGGTCAGCTCGGTTCGAACGCCGTTGTTATCCAGGTCGTAGGATACGTATTCGCTTTTGCCGATAATGCCGTGAACGCGGATAAGATGAATTTCTTCAGACATCGTCAACCTCCCCCATGCAGGTAGACAAGGTAAACAAAAAGGGAAATTCGACCAGGGTCAGGCCCGCGCCGCGGGAATTCGCAAACCCTGCACCAAACGCACCAGCCACCACACGGTGTAAAGGATGTAAGAAACAAACACGATCAGGAAAACTTTTTCGTCCAGCTTGACCGGATCGCTCAGGCTGGCCAGCAACGCCAGCACGTTGATACAGAAAAAGAAGATGAAGATGGCCACGCCGAACTCCGCCATGAAACGGCCGAATTTCTTTTGAAACGCCGCCTGGTTTTCATCCTGCAGCCAGTAGTCCTTGTTGGGAACGCTCAGATATTTCTTGGAGATGCCCAGGGTCATGCTCGAGGCGAAGTAGAACATCAGAAAAAAGGGCACTTCAAGAACCAGAAATATGGCTGCATTGAATTCCTTGGACGCCCAGGAATCGGGTCGGCCGCCGCCGCCGAAATGGATGGCCACCTGGTCCGGAAGAATCGCCAACGAAACGGCCATCAGGATGAGGTTGGCCACGAAGACCACGATCAGGACTTTGTGCATGGGTCATCCCTCC
>CBDUDB010000184.1:0-5614 GCA_965365795.1 uncultured bacterium
TGGTCAGGGTCGGTCCGAGTTGGTTACACCGCACTTTAAGAGAACCTTCCACCTTTACCAAATTGATGGGTTTAAGGATCAATATGTCTCTGATTTTTATCGACCTGTGTTGAAAGAGGTTGAACAAAAAGTGGGGATTCCAAGGCAGCGAATCGGTAATCAGGGGGTCAAACGAGGACACCCGTGACCGATTCAATGACCTCCAACGCCTCCTGGGGTTCCGGGCAATGTTCCATGAGGTCGCAGAACAGGGCCAGGTTCTCCAGGAAGAGGTCAAGAAGATGGGGATCGAAGTGGGTGCCGTATTCCTTGGTAATGATTTCGAGGGTCTTGGCAATGGGCATGGCCGGCCGGTAACAACGGTCGCTCGCCAGGGCGTCGAATACGTCTATGATAGCCACGATGCGGCCAAAAATGTGGATGTCTTCCCCGGCCAGGCCCCGGGGATAACCATTGCCGTCCCACCACTCATGGTGCTG
The DNA here is from genome assembly GCA_965365795.1 of uncultured bacterium. Lineage (GTDB taxonomy): Bacteria > Krumholzibacteriota > Krumholzibacteriia > LZORAL124-64-63 > LZORAL124-64-63 > JAGLCY01. Next base: position 480 of record CBDUDB010000184.1, read on the forward strand.
ATGGGCCACGATGGCCGCCGCACGCAGAATGGGCCGGTGCGATTGCGACAGTATTTTGTAACCCAGGTCGGCGTGGGTCCTCATGATCTCGTATTCTTCGACTGTGAGCTTGCCGGGTTTGTTGAGGATGGCGTCGGGAATACCGATCTTGCCCAAATCATGCATCGGGGCGGCCATGCGAAGCAGGTCGCATTGGTGGTCGGGCAGGCCGGCCAGCTTGCCCAGCAAGGCGGAACCTTCGGCCACCCGGTTGATGTGGCTCCCCGTTTCGAGAGATCGGCTTTCCACCGCTTCACCCATGATGTAGATGATGTCCCTTTGGGTGGAAATGATTTCCTTTTCCTTGGCCAGATTATCAGCCCGCGATTGTTTGAGCTGACCGGCCATCGTGTCGATAGCGTTACCCAGCAGTCCCAGTTCGGTGGCATTGTGCAGGTGGATGGGCGAATCCAGATCGCCCTGACCGATGCGTTCCAGTCCCTCGCGCAGGATGTCCAGGGGTGACAGGGCGCGCCTTACGAAGATCAATGCCAATAAAACGCCCATGAGTGCCAAGGTGGCCGCCAGCATGGCCACCTGTCTCCGGTTCGCAGCCAACATCCGGGAAATGTGTCCCCGATCCTGGGCCACCAGCACGGTGCCCACGATCTGCCCTCCCGGAAAACGGGCCGGCACCCGCGCGGCGATGAGTTCATCGTTGGCCAGAACCACCTCATCGTTCTGGAAGCTGGCCAGCGTTTCGTAGGGTTTCAGAGTTTCCAGCAGGGGAAACGGTTCACCCAGCTGGCGCACATCGGAATGCCCCTTGATGTGGCCGGCATGGTCGAGCACCACGGCCGTGGCGAGGTTTGGCTGCCTTTGCATCATTTCGCGGACGATGGGACAGAGAACGAGTTCGGGGAAATCAGCCAGCAGGGCGTCAGCGCTGAGCAGGGCCAGGTGCCGGGCCTCGAGAACCAACCGCGTCTCCATCTCCGTTTGCAGGGCGCGCCTGGCGTTCCGTTCGGTGATCGTAAAAACAACCAATACCGTCAGTCCCACCAGGGCGACGGTCACGGCCGAAAACATCAACTTCATGCTGATAACACGGCGGGGATTGTTAGGGCCCAAGGGTCACCTCCTTCTGACGGTCTGGTGGTTCTAGTTGTTGCTGCTGATCTTCTCCATGCGAGACAGCTGCTGCCGGGCGCGATCCAGGTAACCACGAGCTCGCTGGTCCTTGGGATCCACCCGCAAGGCTTCTTCCCAACTGGTCACCGCCATGCGCAGGGATCCCTCCGCATAGGCTTCCATGCCCCTGGCCAGATATTCCTGACCGAGGTATTCCCGGACCTTTTCGTGATTCGGATCCACGGCCCAGACCATCTCCCAGTAGCGGACGGCTTCGTCGCGACGCTCCGCTTCCATGGCGGTCAGACCGCGGCGGTAGAAGTCGTCGATTTCCCGGCGGCGTTGAGGTGAAAGGTTCTTTGGGGCCACGGTTTCTGGTCCCGAAACATCCGCTTGACCAGTAAGGCTGGATTTGACGTACTGGTTTTCGGCCCGGGCCAATTGGCTCGCGGCGGCGGCCAGTCCGGGAGCATCGGCGTTGAGCTTGAGAGCCGCGTTCAATTGTTTCCGGGCCGTTTTCAATTGGCCGGCCTGGGCCAGGCTGATGCATTCTTCGCCCAGGGCGGTGGCCCGCCTGGTCATGGCGGCCTCGGTCCGCGCCAGCATGGTGGCGGCGTCCTTATCCTGTGGCGACAATTCCAGAACGTTGGCAAATCCGGTGCGGGCTGTGGCCAGGTCGTCTTGGGCGAATGCGTCCAGGGCCGCTTCGTACCGGGCCTTGATTTCCTGTGTACGTGCGGAACGCAGGTCGCTTTCTTTTTCTACCCGAACGAGTCCGGCAACAGCTTCGGAATGGCCGGGCACCGCTGCCAAGGCCCTGCGCCAGCTCAATGAGGCGCTAGCCAGATCGCCCTGGTTTTCCTGCTCCTGCGCCAGGCCGGAGTAAGCTTCCGCCGTCATATCTGTCAGGTCCGACCGGTCCGGGGCCAGCACCCTGAGGGAACCGATCATGTTCAGGGCGGCGTCCCAGCGCTGTCCGCTGAGGGCCTGACGCGTTTCGGTTACCAGCTGATTTTCCTGAGCCTCGGCGCGTTCGTTGAAAGCCGAATCCAGACGCGCCTGCAGATCGGCTTCCTGCGTCACTTGATAAGCCAGGCGGCTTTCCTCGACGGTCTTCCCGAAACGCACCGACAAGCCGAACCTGTGGATGTCGCCCAAGGGGTTGTCTTCGTACTGATAGTCCGCCCCCAGCCCGCGCCAATCCAGTCCGGCACCGGCGGTCAGACTGCCGTCGGCCGTCCCCGCGCGCAGGGCCAGTATCTTCATGAGCCTGACTTCGAGTCCGGCGTGAAGGCGGCTGTCCATCCCGTTGGTTTTTTCGAGATCCATGGCGGCCAGGACCTCTAAATCAGTGGCCAGGTCTCCGGTCCAGGCCAATCCGGCCCGTATGGCCGACGGGTCCGGCACGGCATCGGTTAGGAGTTTGATCTCCGGTTCGATGGCGTTGCGCAGGGCTAGCCCCAGCGAAAGCCCACGGGAGAAACTCGATTCCCTACCTGCCAGAGCCAAGGGGCGGGTCCAGAAACCCAGGTCGAGCCCAAATCCGCTGCCGGAGTATCCCGCCAGAGAATGGCGCTGGATCTTGAAGGAGCCGCCGAGGGACATATTTCCATCCAGCATCTGGTGGCCATACCCGAGCGCCAGTTCGGTTTCGCTGTCCTTGAGGTTGTCGTTCAACAGGAAGCCGCGATCATCCCGTTCTTCGATGCCGTCCACGCCAAAGCTGCGCCAGGTCAACGAGGCCGCACCCAGACGCCAGTGGGGAAGCACGAATGAAGCATATTGTTCGCTGAAACCCAGACCGAAGAGTGTGGTTTGGCTGGCCTGGAGTTCCTTGCGGGAAATCAGCCCCAGTCCGGCGGGATTGTATATGGGAGCGCTGGCGTCATTGGCCACCGCCGCGAAAGCGCCACCCATGGACAAGGCGCGATTGCCGGCCCCGGTGGCAAAAACAGACCGGCCCCCACCATCATCCATGGCAGAAGCGGGCATCGATCCCAACCACAAGACCAGCAGTGCGAGCAGCATCAGGGGGAACCGGTTCATGTCGTGGCGCGCCTTCATCGGACCACCGCCACTTTGCGAAGCAGACGTTCACTGCCTCCACCTTGGTACTGTACCTTCAGTTCGGCCAGGTAGACGCCGTTGCGAACCGCTTGTCCCCCGCCGTTGCGACCGTCCCAGACCAGGTCCTGAACCAGGCCCGCGGCCATGGGCTTGTTGCTCAGCAGAGTGGTAACTGTTTCCCCTCGCGGGGTCCAGATACACAGGGTGACCGTGGCGGGTTGGTCCAGGTTGAAGGCGAAGCTGGTCTGTTCGCGTCCCGCGGCAAAAGGATTGGGGAAGTTGATGTAGCTGTCCGCCAGGGCGGCCTTGCCGAATCCCGCGGCTGCGGTCCAGAAGGGGAAGGTTTCCCCCGCTGCGGGGCTGACCGGAACAAGGGTGGTGCTGCCAGGCTGGACACAAACCACGTCGCCGTCAAGCAGGCCCAGACTCAGGCCCTCGGCGGCGGCGCCCGCCCTGCCGCTCACCTTGATCACTACAGGAACCTCGATACCAGGATGAAGCGTCAACGGAGTTGATCCGACCAGGGTAATAGTGTTGTCACTGGCCACAGGGTCTGTGATCTCAGCCCAGACGCTGCCTTCGAACTCGACTTCAATTCCACTCAACACGGCGCCGGCTGCCAGGGGTTGGCCGTGGCGGTCGGCCGCGCGCAATACCAGCGAGGTGAGCTCGGCCGGCGCGGCCCCGCTGGGAGCCGGGTTGGTCAGGACCAACCGCATGGCCTCGGTCCGCACATCGTCTGTGGGCATCAGGGGCGGCATGCGGTCATCCCAACCGGCCACCACATCCTCGGACGGCGGTTGCAGCCGGGTCAGGTTGGAACCGGCGGGCAGGGTAAAACCGGGCGCCGCCACCAGGGGTATGGGTGTACCAAGGTTGTTGTCGGTGGCGATGATACCGGTCGGCGAGATCACCAGTTCGAAGCCTCCGGCCGGGGCGTTGGCTTCCACGTCCACCCGCAGCTGTAGATCGCCCTGAGTGAACGGGTCCAGCAAGTGGCCGCCCAGCGGGACGACAATCTGCTGGTTCTGATAGAAGATCGGGACACCCAGATCCAAGCCCCTCCAGAAAATGCGGTAGCCGTCGAGAATGGCGTCTGGATCCTGGGGTAGACGATTGAGGTCAAGGCAGTCCAGGCGCAGGGAGTCCAGGCGAACCGCGGCGGCGGTGCCGGGTCCGGGATGCTGGAGGTTCACTGTCATGGCCAGAACGTCCGCGGCACCTATTGATGTCACCGGAGGAAGCTGGCCCGTGATCGCCACCAGCATTTCTGCGGCGGGTTCCTGGATGGTGGCACGCGGACCGATAATCTCGTTAGGCTGGTAAGTCACCAGCACGTCGGCGGAATTGTTTCCGTCCCTGGCATCAAAGGAGTCCGTCGGCCCGAGTTTCAATTGGAACGGACCCAGAACCGGGTCTGCGGGCAACCGACCGTGAACCGTCAGGGTCAGGGACTGAGATCCCACGGGCACGGTAATTTGAGGCAGAAGTTCGAATACCACTACGCTGTCCGCGGGGCCACTCATTTCGTGAATCGCGTTGATGCCCAGAGGACCTTCAACCCACAGGCGTGACAGATAAGCTGAGGGGTCAGGCAGTGTTTGGCCCAAGGTATCGATCACGGTGATGGAGAACCCGCCCACCTTGACTTCGCTGGCATCGTCGTCACCAGATCCGGTCAGATCGAGTTGAAGCAGGGTGACGTCTTCCTGTCCCGCGCCGGCTGTTAGATCGGGCTGCACGGGGGCCGAAACAACCAGCCCGTTGGCCTGGGACACAATACTACCCGCGGCCGACATCACCGGGAAACTGCCATTGGACAGCAGCACGGTCCGCGGCAGGTCGCTCACGTGGTCGACCACGGTCAAGTCGGAAGCGGCCATGAGGATCACCCGGAAACGATCCACGGCGGTGTCGCTGAGAATGTCCAGACGCAGCCCAAGGGTCACGGGCTCGCT
>CBDUDB010000185.1:0-5610 GCA_965365795.1 uncultured bacterium
GGCAAGGCCAGCAAGGTAAATCCTTGGGGCGGCAGCTCGGCCAGATTGGTCAGATTCTCCAGATTGATCATCCCCGCGGGGGCACAGATGTCGTGGGCGACCTGCCCGGCAAAAGGATCCAGGCTCGGCGTATCCAGACCCACGCCCTTGAGGCCCGCCCCGGCCAGAAGCCGCGCCAGTTCCTCCGAAAGATAGGACCACTCACGATAGTAGCGTTCGGTTCCCCAATGCCGGGCCCAGCCGGTATCGAATAGAACAAAATCCGTCCTCGTCAGATCGACCTGGTCACAAATCTCCGGTCCGATGGGACCTGGTGACCGGTCGTTGCCCGTCCTGATGACCACGCCTTCACCAAAGAATCGGTCCAGCGGAATCTGGTCGATGCCGGGTTCACCCGCCAGGAAATGAAGAGGCGCGTCGATATGGGTCCCCACATGACAGCCGAAGTTCAGGGAACTCGACATGTGGGATTCGGGACCGTGGAGACTTTGGCGGGGGATTTCCAGGGGCTGCCGGTCCCCTGGCCACTGCGGCATACCCGGGACGATCGTGTGGGTCAGATCTATCAATTTCAAAAGGTCGTCTCCGTGGGCGGCAGGGCGCAGGTTCGGGACCGGTGGTTGGCTCAGCCGGAATGAAAGGTATCCACGTGAACGTCTCGGCGCAGATCCGCCACCTCGAATTCCGAGGCGAAAATGATGCGTTCGGCGGCATCCAACAGGCCGTCCGCAAGGGATTCCTCGTTGGCCACGGCGCCGACGGCCAGAAAACAACGCTGGATGAGATCAGCCGGGCCCACCTGAGCCACGGCAAACCCCTGATTTTTCAACTTCTGCACCAGGGCCCGCAAGGGTCCACGCCTGTCTTTGAGCGTGTGGGCCTCGCTCATCACCAGATCCGCCGTCAGGGTTCCGGAATAGATTCGCACGTCGTCCACGGGGCGCCTCCAGGCTGCAGTCCCGCAAAACTAAAGGAAAACCGGTCGATTGTCATGGATGAATACCACCGGGCGCCTGGCCGGATCATGGTCGAGGCTCCGCTCCTTCCCTACAGACACCGATTTCCAACTCATTATCAGGTAAGCCTTTTTCATTAAAGGGGATGCGATCATTCCGGTCGACGGTCGGCCAACCGGGACCCGCCCTCGCATATCTGGCCCGATTCCTGCAGATAAGTGGCTGCCATGAAGATATTTCGGTACCCAATGTGCCTCGATCCGGGCCGGACCGCCAGAACGGTCCTGTGGACAGCCACGCTTATTCTGGGGTTGGCCGGCTGCGGGGAAGAAGTCGCCCCAGTCGATCCCGGTCTCGATTCCAGCCTGCCGGAAACACCCCACCCGACCGTGGAAAGGGACCTGGCGGCCATCAAAAAGGCCGGCGTCATCCGGCTGATCACCCGCTATAACTCCAGCAGCTATTTCATTCACCGCGGTGGACAGGCGGGATTCGACTACGAACTGGCCTGGCGATTCGCACGCAAGCGGGGTCTGACGGTGGAGGTCGTCGTCCCCGAACCGGGTGAGGATCTCATCTCTCTTCTGAATTCCGGGCGGGGCGACCTGATCGGGGCGGGCATCGTTCCGGACGCGGGTCTCGAACGCTGGGTCACCTGGACCAGGCCGACGAATTTCGTGCGTAAGGTTGTGGTCCTGCCCCTGGATTCCAAGCGGTCCGCCGATTACCGCAGCTTGGCCGGGCTGAATATCACCCTGCCGGCGGGCGACCCCTTCCGCGAAAAGATCCAGAACCTGAGAGAGACCATGAACATCCAGTTTTTCGTGACCAGCGGACGGCCCGGTGATCAGGCCGAGGATCTTCTGGCCCGACTCAGCCGGGGTGAACTCGATGCTGTCGCCGTCAACGACAACATTGCCCGCAGCGCTCTGGCCTATCTGCCGGACATGAAGCTGGGCGCCCATCTCGGCCAGCGCCGACCCACCGCCTGGCTGGTCCGGGACAACAGCCCCGAGTTGAAGGCGGAGCTGAACAAGTTTCTCAAGGAACACCTCACGGTCAACAGCTCAGGCCGACCCCGGCGCAGCAAGATGTATGGCACCATCTACGACCGCTATTTCGAGAATCCGCTGACCATCAAGAAATTTCAGGAACCCGCCCACCGGCCGGACAAGAGCGGCGTCATTTCCGAATACGATGAACTGATCCGCAGCCGGGCCGAAGCCATGGGGCTGGACTGGCGCATGGTGGCGGCCCTGATCTACCAGGAATCCGAATTTAATCCCGAGGCGCGCAGCAAGGCCGACGCCCGCGGCCTGATGCAGGTAATTCCCCGGTTCGCCGGCGACCAGGCTGACAGCCTGTTCCTGCCCGAAGCCAACCTGACGGCCGGCCTGCGTATGATGAAAAGGACCTTCAACACCTATGCCTACCTGGACTCCCTCGATCGGTGGCGCTTCACCCTGGCCGAATACCATGCGGGTCACGGCCACGTGACCGATGCCCGGCGTCTGGCCATCGAGATGGGCCGCGATCCCAACAGCTGGGAAGGATCGTTGAACGCCACCCTGCCCCGGTTGATGGACCGGAAGTATTTCAGCAAAACCCGTCACGGTTTTTACGGGGGTCTCAAGACTGTGGAATACGTGGAGGAAATTCTCAACCGGTACCGGATGTACACGCGGTTGGTGGCCCGGAATCCGGAACCCAGGATCGACCAGTTTCCCATCGGGATTCAGCGCGGGCGGGGTCTCGACATCACCGCTCTTCCGGACCTGGCCCAGCCTCCTGGTCCGAGATAAATACTCAGCCTGGAAACAGGTTTCTTCTCATATGACCATCAGTATCTCGGGGCGGCTCGACAGCGCGGCGAAAATGGCGTCCCGCTCGGTCTCGTCCTGCACGGTCAGGTTCAGACTCAGGCTCACGTATTTGCCGCCTTTGCTCGAACGCGAATGGCCCAGTTCGTATTCCCGGTCGCCGGAATTCGCATTCAAACAGGTATCCAGGCATTGTTTGACCGCCACCCGCAGTATTTTTTCATCGGCCCCGATCACCTTGTAGCCCCACAGGCAGGGATATTCCACCACGGGTTTCTGGTTGTTCGCTTCGGTCATGGGTTTCTCCAGCATTCGGGCGGGAATCCGCTTGCGACGGAACCATTGTCGGCCAATCCTCACCGGACGGCAACCTCGGATGCGGGTTGGCCACCGCCGCGGGCTGTGCTAGATTCCTCCGGTCAGCGGACCTGAACTAAGGAAGTTGGAGACCTTTGCGATTGCCGACCGCCACCAGGAAAGCCGTTCTTGGGCTTTTATTTCCCATCGCCCTGCTTTGCCTCGTGCCTCTGTCAGGACAGGCATCTTCGACCCGCCTGGCCAGCCTCGGCGGATCGGGCGGTTTTTTGGAAGACGACAACAACGTTTTGCGCTGGTACGGCAGCCTGGGCGACTATCCCGACCTGGCCCTCATCGAGACCGGCCATTTCGATCTTTCCAATGGATACGATGATGAGTGGGGCCGATCGTTGTCCGGACCCGGCGGCGGTATCCATATCCAGTTCGATCAGGCCCGTCGCTGGGGCACAGGCGGCCTGTATTTCCACGGCCGGGCCGACGACAGCGATCCCGGCAGCCTGCACCGCGGTTACCTCGGCGGCAGCGTTTCCCTACTTTATGCCCACCAAGTGGCCGGAATTTCTGGCACCCTGATGTATCGGCACACCGCGGACACGGAATCCCAAGTGGATTCCCAGCAGCCCACACCCGCGGAATCAGCCTATGACCGGTCTCGGGACGACATCGGCCTCGGGGCCCGGTTCGATCTGTCGGAACGGGCCTACCTGGATCTGGCAGGAGAAATCCGGCATCTGGCCGACCGTGGCTCCGGCCATGATCCGGTCAACCTCGACTGGGACACCGGGGACCTGGGTTCGTGGAACAACTTCGGCCTGCGCGCCCGGGCCATCATCGGCCTTAACGATCGCCTGGCCCTGGTGCCGTTGGCCGAATACATCGGCGAGGATTTCATCGGCACCTCCTATGCCGGAACGGTTCGGCCGCACGAAACTTCCGACAATGCCGGACGCCTTTTCCGCCTCGGGGCGGGGCTCGATTTTTTCATCGACGCGGACAACTTCCTGCTGTTTTCGGCCGAATACCTGGACGGCCAGGTGGACCACACGATCCGCGATCTGGACGGCGCGGTGAACCTGTTCTGGCAGGAAGACTACTCGGTTTTGTTGATGCGCCTGGCCTTCGAAACCCGCCTGGCCCACTGGATCACCGTGCGCGCCTCTTCGGGTTATGAACATCTGGACAACCGGGGCGATCTGCCCAACCCGGCCACCGGCGAACACATCCCCTTGGGGCTGGGCGTGGGCCTGCACGTGGGCACCCTGATCGTGGACCTGGCCTTGACCGACCGGGAGCCCCAGGGCTTGTCCCGGTACAGCGCCGCCCTTCCGGCGACCGAAAGCGCGACCTGGCTTTCGATAACCCTGAGTTACGGGTTTTGATGATGATTCCGGAAAGTTGTGTTACCATTCCAACAAATAGTGACAACTCCACCCCTCAAAGGATTTTCTCATGAGCACGAAGCCCCCGTTTTCCGCAGAAGCCATTGATGCCGACCAGCCCAATGTCCAGATCTGGCGTCTCAAAGGAAAAATGATGGGCGGAACCTGCTGTTACGATTTTCTGGGGACGGTCCGTGACAATGTCGAAAAGGGTCAGATCCAGCCCATCCTGGACATGACTCAGGTGCGATTCGCCAACAGCACGGGGGTTGGCGTCCTGGCTTCCATCTTCACCGCGGCCAAGGATGCCGGCGGTGCCATCCACCTGGTCGGGGTCAACGACAGGGTCCAGTCCGTCCTGAAGGTGATCAACCTCTGGTACGTGGTATCGACATTCGAGACGATGGACGAGGCGTTGGCGAGCCTGGCTTAAGGCTGACAGATCATTTTTCCCACCCGGGCCTCCTCGCCCGGTAAACAGATGACACCTTTGGTACGTCCTCTGTCTTATAGCGAGGAGGACTTCGATGAGTGAAGTAAATATCAAGACAGAAGATCTCGATCTGGCGCGGGCCGCCACCGGTGGCGATGAAAAGGCCTGGCGCCGTATTTACGACGAGACCAACCAGCAACTCTACAATTTTCTCTGTTACCAGACCGGCGACCGTGACGCCGCGCGCGATCTCCTGCAGGAGACGTACGTGGCGGCCCTGCGCCGTCTGGACACCTACCGCGGGCAGGGCACCCTGCTCAGCTGGCTGCGGGCGGTGGGTTTGAGGAAATGCCTGGATTGGCGTCGTCGCGTTTCCCTGCGAATACGAAAGCTGGCGGCCTTCGCCCGCGAAAACACCTCCCTTGCTTCAACCGGCGCGGAGGAGACGTTCCCCGGCCTGGGCGATGGTTTTCAGGCGGCACTGGACCGCCTGTCCCCCAGGCAACGGGCCGCGCTTCTCCTCCGCGAACTCGAGGACCTGCCGTTTGCCGAAATCGCCGCAGTCTTGGATTGCGGCGAATCCACGGCCAGGGTCCATCACCACCGGGCGTGCCAGAACATGAGAAAGCTGCTGGAAAACGGCGACGACCTCGTGTTCAGCGGCAACGCGGGAGGAGTTACCTCATGAAACGCTTTCTGAAACA
>CBDUDB010000186.1:0-5598 GCA_965365795.1 uncultured bacterium
GGACTGCACTCGAAAGCTTGTTCCATGAGATCCAGGGCCTGAGCTTTGCGGCCCTGGAGATTCATCACCAGCCCGGCTCTCAGGAACGGGTAGGCCCAGTCGGGATCCAGAAAAGAGGCGCGTTCATAGTCGGCCAGGGCGGGGCCATATTTTTCCAGCTGTTCGTGGTTGCGACCCATCCGGTAGGGGATGAGGCGATGTTCCGGGCGCCGGGCCTGGGCCAGCTCCAGGGCGGCAAGGGCTTCTTCGTGAGCGCCCAGGTTCTCCAGGAAAAGCGAAAGATGATAGGGGGTGTCGCCCAGTCCGGGCCGAACCTCTTCTGCCTGGCGGCCCTTGGCCAGGGTCTTTTCCAGGTTGCCGAGTCTGCTGGCCCGCGCCGCTTCGTGAAGGTGTACCTGCCACAGGACCTCGGCCCGGTCGAGCGAAGTCCAGCGCGGCATAAGAGCCAGGATCAGCAAAACGGCCCCGGTCAACCAGACAGGGCGGCTGGCCCGGCCACGTACCATTGCCAAGATAAAAACCGCGGCATTGATCGCCAGCAACGGTACGATCGGTTGCCGGTAGCGGGAAGTCGGGAAAAACGGCAGCAGGCTCAGGAAATAGGTACCGATTAGCACGAGCATGATCCAGCGGGCGGGTCTCGGCAGAAACCGGAATCCCAGAAGTCCCAGGGCCGACAGCAACACAAACGGCACCGGCAAGACCCACAGGGCTGAAAACCGGGTTTTCCAGTAGTCAAAGCTGATGACCTGGGGCAGTTCGTAGCCGTTCCAGAAGCGATAGACCTTGCGCGCGTAGTGTTCGGGCATGGCGCCGAGGTTGCCGGTGAACATCCGCCAGGCCCGGCCGGTTAGGATGCGTGAAACCTCCGAGCCCTTGAGGTCGCGGCCGAGCTCCCTTTCCAGGGTGGCCTCCATGGAGGGATCGAACTCGGCCTGAGCCTCTTCCATCACCGGGGCGAAGATGCCCTCGAAATTGTGCTGCTGCCCGATCAACAGATTCACCCCGCCGTTGCTGGTCAAAAGAACAAAATCATCGGCCACAACCAGGTTGCGAAGAGTCGCCGGCGCTAGCATCAGCATTCCGCCCAGAATCAAAACCGCGATGTTTTTCCACCGTCCGGACGAACCCGGCGCGGCTTTCCACAAAAGAACCGGCAAAGCCGCCAGCAGCAGCAGCACATTGCCCCGGGCCAGGGCGGTCAAACCGGTGGCCAGGCCCAGGAGCAACCAGTTTTTCAGCGATGGATGATGGGCCGCCCGCACGGCCTGCCGTCCGGTTATCAGGTACAGGGTGGTGACAAGAGTCGCCATCAACAGAGTGCCGGCGTAGAAAACCGCGGCGCCGTAAAAAGCGTACAGGGCCGCGGCGGCCAGGGCGATCCAGCCGTCGTCCTCGGGCATCAGGGCTCGGGCGAACCGGTACACCAGCCCCACGTTCAGCAAAGAAAGTCCCAGCTGGATGAGCAGGATGGTGTGCCCCTCGACCCCGAACCCCAGATAGACCAGGGCCAGAAAGTGGGGGTAAAGCGGCCCCATCCAGTAGGTTTCGTTCCAGCTCCAGTCGCCGGCGACCAGGCGCAGGGCCCACTCGTGATAGGCTTCGCTGTCGAGCATGGGGACGGCGGCCAGGTCGGTGCCCTTCAGCTGGAAAAAGAAAAACATCCGCACGGCGGCCGAAAACAACAGCAGCGACAACAGCAGGTGCTGGCGGGTGCGCGTTTCCACGGGCGGTCAGTCTCCGTCGGCGAGCGAGCGTGAAAGGTGCAGCAGGATGAACTCGTTGTCGTCGGGCGTGTCCGGGGGACGGCGGCCCACACTCATGGGGTAGTTGTTGTCGTTGGCCACCAGCAAGGTGCGGTCGTTGATGACGACCAGGCATTCGGGAGTCACATAGGGAAAGGAATAGTCCCGGCCCAGGCCGATGGCCTCATCTTCGGCGCGGGTCATGTCCCGGGTGTCGTCGATATTCAGCAGGTCGCAGACCAGGTTTTTTTTCAGGTAGCCGTCATTGTCGAACCTGCTCAGGTCGATCCGATAGATCCGTTTGATCTGGGCGGCCAGACCTTCGCCCGTGTCCCGCTCGAGCACGAGGAAAATCTGATCCTTGAAGGCTTCGAACGAGGCCAGAGAAATGTCCTCGCGGTCGGCGCGGTACATCCAGAAATTCCCGGTGAAGCCGTGGCGCTCAGGATCGAACTCCAGGATGATGCGCCGGGTGGCCTCGGGGTCGTCGGTCAGGGATTTTTCCACGGCGGCATAAAGCAGCGTGCCGGCGGAATTGCGCGCCAGCCCCTCGATGCCGCCGCTGCGCGGCAGGTTGGCCAGATCCTGGCGCATCTCTTCCTTGCGCAGAAAACGCAGATCCGGATGGTCGGGCGTGCGCAACACCGGCGAGCCGCGGGAATAATTCCGCAGCGGGGGCACCACCGGAATCGGCACGGGTTTTTCGAGGACCACTCCGCTCGGCCCGATATGCACCAGGGACGGACCAAATTCCTCGCCTACCCAGAAAGAGCCGTCGTTCATGCGCACGAAGGATTCGGGATCAAAATCGGCTCCGGTCAACGGTCGGCCGGCGCTGTCGCCCAGGGTCAGGGCGAAGGGGATATTTTCCCGGGGATCGGACCAGACGACATATTCCTCGACCACAACCGGTCCCCCGTCAACGGGCGGATCTTCCAGATCCAGGTGAAGATGGAACCAGCCCAGTTGAAAATCGGGGCTGTTGGCCATGGTGCCGAAACCGTTGTCCTGCAGGGCCACGTACCAGCCGTCATCGCGCCGGACCAGGGAACTGAAACCCTGCACGGGGGTCGCGCCGAAGGGCAGTTCGCGGCCGTTGATTTCCGGATCGAGATTCAAACCCACCGGCGGGGACTGGGGCCAGAAGGTGTCGGCCGGCAGCACGGCGCGGCCCACCAGGGTGGCCAGCTTGCCGGTGGTTTTTTCGCTCTTGGGAACGCACCCCGCCAGACCCAGGATCAACAGGGCCATCAGGACCAACAAGGCCAGGCAGAAATACGATTTCCGAGTCAGCATGAGCACCTCTGCGGCCGGCACGGTCAGGAAATGATAGGGATGTCGGACAACCGTGCGGTATTGTATCACAGGGTCTGAGTTTGACATACGGGAGAGGGCGATGGAACAGCTGCCGGAAATCTACCTCAGCAATCGGCGCGACTGGCGCGACTGGCTGGCGGAAAACCATGCCGCCAGCCCGGGTATATGGCTGGTCTATTACAAGAAACACACGGGAATCGAGCGCATCGCCTATGAAGACGCGGTCGAGGAGGCCCTCTGTTTCGGGTGGATCGACAGCACGGTGCGCCGCCTGGACGATCAGCGGTTCTGTCAGAAATTTGTGCCGCGCCGGAAGCGCAGCAGCTGGTCGGCCCACAACCGACTGCGAGCGGAAAAACTGATGGCCGACGGCGCCATGACTCCCGCGGGCCTGGAAAAAATCGAGGCCGCGCGCGCCAGCGGCGCCTGGGACAAGGCGCTCCAAGACCGGGTGGACCGGCCCGTGCCGGCGGAGCTGAAAAAGGCGCTGGCCGCCGATGCCAGGGCCGAGGCCGAGTTTCGCCGCCTTTCGCCCACTCAGGCCAAATATCTGAAAAACTGGATCGCCGAGGCCAAGAAGCCGGAGACGCGAGAGCGCCGTGCGGCCAAGGCCGTGGCCAGGTTGCGGGAGGGAAAAAAGCCCGGAATGTGATTTGAATTGATCTGCCACACGGAGTAAACAGAAGTGCTGAAATATATCCTGATCGGAAGTGGATTCGCCTTCGCGGCCGCGGCTCAGCCCGGCCCCCTGCAGGCGTTTTATCTGTCCCGGGTGGCGTCGGGCGGCTGGAGAAAAACGCTTCCAGCCTCACTGGCTCCGGTCATCAGCGACGGGCCAATCGCGGTTCTGATCCTGTTGGTTCTACACCGGCTTCCCGAGGGATTTGAAAACTACCTCAAGGCCGCAGGCGGATTTCTCTTGCTGTATTTTGCGGGCAAGACGTTCCTGGAATGGCGGCGGGGTAACGAGGGAAAGGGCAAGGAGACCCAGTCCGCCCCGAGGACGCTAGTCCAAGCAGTGGCGGTAAACGCGGTCAATCCGGGTCCCTATCTGGGATGGAGCCTGGTCCTGGGCCCCGCCTTTCTGGAAGCCTGGCAACAAACCCCGGTGTACGCAGTGGCGCTGGTAACCGCGTTTTATGTGACGATGGTGGTCAGTCTGGCCTTGTTCATTCTCCTGCTCGGCACCACCTCGTTCCTGGGCCCGAGCGGTCGAAGAGGACTACTGCTGATGGCCTCAGTGGCTTTGGGTGCACTCGGAATTTTTCAGCTTGTGTCCGCATTTGGTTGGGTTTGAAAAAGGCCCCCCGGGAGGCCCTCCGGATCAGTAATAAAGCGCCTTGATGCCCCCCCACGACGCCCCGGTATTCGGCACCTGGTTCTCCTCGATGATTTCCTCGACAATGCCTGTGATCGCGTTCAGGTCGAAACCGACCGAGGCGTACCGAATGACCAGATACCGGTCCAGAACCGCGTTGTAGGGAATCCCCGCGGACTGGGGGAACTGTTCGAACAACGTCCAGTCCGGCGCCATCCAGATCGCATAGGTCACCCCCTGGGCCGCGGCCCAACCCTGGACCAGAGCCGGGAATTCCTGGATATCCACCGCGATCACGGTCACGCCCTGTTCGGCGTAGACCTGCCAGATGTCTTCCTCCAGATGAGCGGCTTCCTCATTGCATCCCGGACACCAGGTGGTGAAAAAGTTCAACACGATGATCTCATCCAGATGGTCGTGAAGTGACACCTCGGTGCCCTCCAGGTCGGGCAAGGTGAAATCGGCAACCGTATCGCCAACCTCGTAACCGGCCGCGGTCCCGGTAAGGACCATCAGCACCGCCGCCAGCAGGGAAATTTTGAAATTCATGTCAGATCTCCCACGCGAATCATCGCAAAAGGGTTAGTTTGCTGATGGCCGAAAAACCACCCGACCGGATCCGCGCCAGGTAGAGGCCGGTGGCCAGATGGCGGCCGAGATCGTCGGTTCCATCCCACACCACCATGCCCGGTCCTTCAGGGAAAAGGCGCCCTGCGATCAGGCGGCGAACCAGATGCCCGCGGGCATCGTGGATGTCCAGGTCGACTTGCCCTGTCACGGGCAACCCGAAATGAATTTCCGTGCGCGGGTTGAAGGGATTGGGCCGGGCTTCGAGACGCAGAGTCCCTTTCGCGCCCGGGAGATCTTCCACCGGCGCGGGATTCTCCAGAAGTTCATCGATGACGGCGGTCATTCCTTCGGGGTCGTATTCGGTGCCGAAGAAGGCCACGCGTCCGGCCTGGTCAATCACGTAATCCAGCGGGTAGGGGGAAGTGCCCCCGGGCTGCCGGAACTGGCTGTAGGTTGACCCGGTATTCACCAGGATCGGAAAGGTGATCTGAAACGCCTCCAGAAAAACCTGCAGGTCCGGATCCGAACCCGCCTGGTCGTAAAGTCCGAAAACGACCACATCTGTCTCTTCGTATTGTTGCCTGATGGCCGACTCGAGGTCCGAAAACTCCGGACCGCAAACCGGTCACCAGTTGGCGAAAAACGCCA
>CBDUDB010000187.1:0-5577 GCA_965365795.1 uncultured bacterium
ATGCGCGTCAAAGCCGCCCAACCGGTGGAGTATTTTTTCACGGACGGCTGGTGGGAAAAGGGAGACCGGGTGCCCGATCACAAGGTGAATGACCACCTTGACCAGAACCTGATGATCCGTTTCACCGGCGAGATCAACTGCACGGCGTGCGGGCGTAAAATCAAGAAGACTTTCAACCAGGGTTTCTGTTATCCCTGTTCCCAGTCGCGGGCCGAGGCGGACATCTGTATCGTCAGGCCCGAACTGTGCCATCATGGCCAGGCCGATCACCCCTGCCGCGATGAAGCCTTCGCCCAGAGCCAGTGTTTTCAGCCGCACATCCTGTACTGTTCGATGACCAGCGGTGTGAAGGTGGGGATCACGCGGCAACCCAACGTGCCGTCGCGGTGGATCGATCAGGGGGCGGTCGCCGCGATTCCCGTGGCCAGGATGGCCGATCGCCGTGCCGTCGGTCTGGTGGAAAAACGTCTGAGCGACGAAGGCTTCGCCGACAAGACCCACTGGACGCGTATGCTCAAGGGCAATCCGGAAGACTATGATCTGAAAGAGGCCGTCGACCGGGTGGTAGCCCGATTGACCGAATGGGGCGCGGAGGAAATTCTACCCGAGGCCGAACGGACCGAATACCGTTTCGAGTACCCGGTAAATGTCTGGCCGGAAAAGGTCAAGAGTTTGAACCTGGACAAGGATCCCCAGGCCGGCGGTGTGCTCCAGGGCATCAAGGGACAGTATCTGATTTTTGATGGCGGCGTGATCAACCTGCGAAAATACAGCGGCTACAAGGTGGAGATCCTGGCCGGTTGAGGCAGTGTCTCCGCTGTCTGACATTTCGGCTCCGCCCGACACTCGGCGGAGCCTTTTTTTTGGCCTTCATCTCCATCCGATTTTCATAAAACATTACAGGACAACAACATAAATACTTCTGGCCTGCAGGATCCTCCCTTGCAATGGTCCGCGTGTTCACGAGGCAAGGACGCCACCCGACAGGAGGAAACAAATGGAAAAGAACACGCATTTCCCCATCGACCAGACCGAACTCGAGACCAGCTTGGCGAGGTTGGGCATCAAGGAACTCGAAGAGCGCATGGAGATCAGTCCGTTGCTGGCGGACACCGGGGCCACCGGTCCGGAGGAAAATGTGGCGAATACCTGCTGCACCTGCAAGATCCCGAACCCGTTTGACCCGAACGGGGACCTGCCTTATCCCCGGATCGATCCCGGTCCCACCGGACCGACCAATCCCAACGGTTTTGCCTGATGAAATCACCGGGTGAAATCCGCCCGCCGCGGTTCGGGTCTTCAAGGAGATCCGAACCCGGTCGGCGGGCCGGTGATTCGGTCACCGGTTCGGTCGACAAGTGGAACGAGGCGGACATCATCTGGGAACTCTGGAATCTACGGGCGCTCCAGCCCGATGCCGGCCGCGAGGATCTTCTGGAGATCAAGCGGCGGCAGGAACTGGTTCTGGCAAGAGAGCGGGAGGCTCTTGCCGGACTGTGGACCGGGGACCGGGACATCCTGGCCCCGGGCCACGGCTTTCTGGAGAAGAATCCCGAACTGGCGGCCGGGGTCACGGTGTCCATGCACCTGGGGCCATACCAGCTTCTGGCGGAACCCTACCTGGCCGCGGGTCTGGAACCCGCGATCCTGCTCAACCGGCGGGCCATGGAGTCTTTCCAGCCGGCCACCGGCAAGTTTCTCAAGCGTCTGGGGCACAAGAAGGCCATCCAGTGGATCCCGGTCGGTCACAAGAGTTTTGTTCCCCAGCTGGTCCGGGCGATCCGTTCCGGGCGGCCGGTGCTGGTCTACCTGGACGGCAACAGCGGAGACAAGGGCATGGAAGAAACACGCACCCGTGGTTTGAGGTACCGACTGCCCGGTCGGGAAATCAGGGTGCGCACCGGATTGGCCAGGTTGGTTTGTCGCCTCGGCTGTCCGGTTCACCGTGTTTCCTTGCACTGGACCGACCATTGGGATCTGGTCTGGCGCCGGGACCCGACCTTGACCTGGGGCCGGCGGGACCATCCCGACCTGGTGACCCGGGTGCTGTTCGACTGGTGTTTCGGAAGGATCATGGCCCGGCCGGAGCAATGGCAATACTGGGCCATGTTGCGCGAGTCGAGTTCCTGTTTCGGCTCCACCCGGCTGGACGATGCCCGGGTGCCCACCGGGTTGCGCGACGACTTCCAGCAGGCCTATGCCATCTGCATGGAAAGATCGCCGGAGACGGTGAAGTTGATCCTGGAAAAAAAGGTCGAGGTCTGGCCGGGCGACGTGCTGGCCGACCTCACCGAGGATCGTTTCTATCGGGCGGCCGGTCTCAAGGATGAGGATCTCGAACCTCTGCGTCAGGGCCAACCCACCCTGGCTGCTTTGAACGCCTGGCACGGCCAGGCGTGGGTAAGATTCCACGGGCTGCGTCTGTGCCTACTGGGCATGGCCAGGCTGGGTGGATGACCATGTCCTCGGTTCTGGAAGTGGTGGCCCATCCTTCCGGGCCCTGGCTGGTCAAGGCGGGAGAGTTTCTCTACGCCGTGCCCCCGGGTCTGGGCCGGGCCTTGCGCCCGCTGGCAGGGCGGCGCCCGGAGGATCAGGAACTCCGCGCCAGTTTGACCGGAGCTGGGGCCGGCCCGGTCGAGGGTCCGCTGGCCATGGAAATCGAAACCTGGGTGGATGAGTTGAGCTGGGCCCTGGGGCCGGGTTCGGCAGGCAAGACGGGTCGGAAAAAAAGGCGCCGGGTTGGCCGGCCCATCCGGTTCCGGGTGCCCCTGATCCCTGGCCGGTGGGTGCGGCCGCTGGCCGAACGAGGGCAGTTCCTGACAGGAAACCGGAGTCTGGCCGCCCTGACGTTTCTGGGTGCGACCGGTTATCTGGTGGCCGGGTCCGGGCAGGTCGGGTTCTCCTGGGACCTTGGAACCGTGGCCGCCGGACTCGGCCTGTTTCTGTTGTCTGCGATCTGGCACGAGCTGGGACACGCGGCGGCCCTGGCCAGATCGGGATACCCTGCAGGTGGTATAGGGGCGGGGATCCTGTTTGTGGTCCCGGTGCTGTTCGCCGACGTCACCGCCGTGGGTGTCCTGTCCCGGACCGGTCGGCTAAGGGTTGATGTATCCGGTGTGGTCTTCCAGCTGGCAGCCGGGGGGCTATTCATGGCGGTGGCCTCCGTGCCTGGTATCCCTGAGGCGGCAGCACAGGTTTTGGCTTTGGCTGGATCGTCGGCACTACTGGCGGTTACCTGGAGCCTGTTCCCCTTCATTCGTTCGGATGGATACTGGTTGTTGTGTGACTTCCTGGGGCTGGACGATCTGGACCGGCCGCCGGCGAACCGGCCTCGGCCGGCGCTGCGTGTTTTTCTGGTCGTCTATCAACTGGCCAACGCAGTTTTTCTTCTGCTGATCGGCATCTATTTCCCTTGGCGTATCCTGGGCCTGGTGCTCGGTTTGGCCCATCATCTGGGGGTTTCTCAGGGCTCGCCGGCGGCGAAATGGTTGGCCGGCGCCGGAATGGTGGCGTTTCTGGGCATGATGGGCCTGGGAATCATCCGCAAAATGACCGCACTGACGCGGTCTGCAGTCAAGGTGGCGCGAGGTTTCTGAACAATCTCTCCATTATCCCGGTGAACATCCTGCGAAACCGGGCTATCATTCCTGTCGTACCGAAAGGTGGCAAGGGATGGACATTCCTGACGACCAATTGCCGGAAGAGGTGGAGGCGGTTCCCCTGGAAATCGACGGGGTGCTGGATCTGCACATGTTCCCGCCGAATCAGGTGAAGGATCTGGTCGGTGATTACCTGGAGGCCTGCCTGGCCGCGGGGATACTGGATGTGCGGATCATCCACGGCAAGGGTATTGGGGTCCTCAGGACCATTGTATACGGTATACTTGAGAAGCACCCAGGGGTGGAATCCTTTGGGCACCCGAACGATAGCGGATCTTGGGGTGCGACCGTGGTGCGGCTGAAATCTTGACGACGGAACAGGAGCCGTGGGCCGGAAAAAGGGCAAGAACAAATCCCAGGACACGGGCGGGGGGCCGCGCCGGGGCAAACGTCGGTCCATCCGCTACGAGGCCGAGGAATTTTTTCCCGAGGACCGCAAACCGGTACGGGATGACGCGCCGCCATCCATTCATTTACGCAAGCTGACCCTTGTCGAGGCGCTGGAGAGGTTGGAAGCGCAGTTGCGGGCTTTTGCCGGGCAGGGTCGGCGCGAGGTTCTGGTCATCCACGGCAAAGGGCAGGGATCGGCCGGCGGGATTTCGGTCCTGGGACCGGAAGTCCGGAATTGGTGCGATCGGAACGGTGCACTGGTATCTTCCTGGAGAGAGGCCCCGCTACATTGGGGGGGATCCGGCGCCATCGTGGTGGTGCTCCATACATGACAGAGACGGGAAAAATGACCATCGATCAAATAGTGGAACCTCTGCCGCAACGGCTGGGAGAACGGGGTTTTCTGGCCGGTACGGCGGCCTTGGTTACCGGTGGGGCCAGACGAATCGGTCGTTCCTTGTGCCTGGCCCTGGCCCGGGAGGGCGCCGCGGTGGTGGTGCACTACTGGAAATCCGAATCCGACGCCGAAGCCACCGTATTGGAACTGGAGGCCTTTGGCGGGAGTGCCTTCAAGGTGAAAGGAGATCTGAGCCAACCTTCGGTGCCGGCCGAGATGATAGCCCAGGCAGCCGAAGCCGCCGGCCGACCTCTGGATATCCTGATCAATAACGCCTCGGTTTTTGCCCAGGGCAGCCCGGTCAGCACCACCGTCGATCAATGGGACCTGAACCAGGCCGTCAATCTGCGTGCCCCGTTTCTGCTGTCGCAGGCTTTCGCAGGGCAACTATCCGCCCGCTTGACAGGTAACATTATAAATCTCAATGACTTCAGAGCGCTCAGCCCGGGGCCCGACCATTTCGCCTACACCATGAGTAAGGTGGGGCTGCACGGCTTGACCCGAAGCCTGGCACTGGCTTTGTCCCCCCGGATACGGGTCAATGAACTGGCTCTGGGGGCGGTTTTGGCGCCGGAAGGCACTTCGGGAGACTACGAACATTCCCTGCGGGAGCAGATCCCCGTCGGGAGGTTTACTTCATTATATGAAGTAAGTCATGCGATGTTGTTTTTGCTTGGGAATAATGGAGTTACCGGAGAAACGATCCACGTGGATGGGGGGCGGCATCTGACATGAATTCTGACAATAGTCGGGACCTGATCATTATCAAGGACCTCTTGGTCCGGGGCATTGTGGGCCTCAACGAGGATGAGCGGAGCAAACGGCAGGATATCCTGGTCAATCTGGAGATAGTCGCCGATATCCGGTCGGCCGCGGCCACCGACGGCCTCGAGGGATCCTGCAATTACCGCACGGTGAGCAAGTCGATCATCAGGATCGTGGAGGAATCGTCGTTTTTCACGGTGGAAAAACTGGCCACTGAAATTTCCCGGATGGTACTCGAAGATCATCCAGTGGAAGAAGTTACGGTATCGGTAGAAAAACCGGGAGCCCTCCGTTTCGCCCGGTCCGTGGGGGTGACCATCACGCGTAACCGAAAAGACTACACGCCATGAAGCAATCATGAAGCAA
>CBDUDB010000188.1:0-5514 GCA_965365795.1 uncultured bacterium
GTCATACATCATGTTCCGTCCCCGGATCAGCAGTTCGCCGGGAAGCGGGTCACCTTCTCCATCGCCGACCTTGGCGGCGAATTCGAAATCGAGCAGATCATTGGAAATTTCACCGCGAATCACGGCGCTGGCTTGTTGTCCGAAATTCTCTGGATGAGTGGGATCACCCTGATCCGAACAACCAGCGATCACGAAGACCGCGGCCAAAATAATAAGCAGGCTTTTCTTGGCGAACATGGAAACCTCCTGGATGTTGTGCAAAAGTCACCCTTCCGATTAATCGAAGGGTCATGGGGTATTTCTATCTAAAGGGTTCTAATCAACACTTGAGATCAAATTTTAAGCCAAGTCTCTACTTGAGATTTGCCATATTATCACGGAAGGGTACAATTGGCAACTATGATTCATTGTTGGAAATTTGGGCCCAGGGGATGGCTTCATGCGCCGGCTATTTGGGGAGAATATTCTTGAGAGCCGTATTGGGTGCTGGTGAGTGGGATCGGGCGAGTTGCCGTGTCCACGCCGTCCAGGTAATCCGCAGGGCCGAAGGCCTGAGGACATCCTGGACGGCGTGGACACGGCAACTCGCCCAAACTTACTTCACCAGCATCATTTTGCGGGTCTCGACATCAGTGCCGGAAAGCAGTTGGTAGAAATACAGGCCGCTGGGTACCGGGGACCCTGAGGGGTCGGTTCCGTTCCAGGTGGCAACGTGGTCGCCGGGAGCTTTGAGTCCACTGACCAGGGTGCGGATTTTGCGGCCGCTCACATCGAAAACGGCCAGTTCGACCGGACCTTCTTTATCAAGGGTATACCGGATGGTGGTTACCGGATTGAAGGGGTTGGGGTGGTTTTGGCCCAGGCGGAAAACTCTTACCGGAGCTTCACCCGAGATCGGAGCGACCGGATCGTAGACCAGAATCGCGGCCTCGGTATTGGCCAACAAGTCGTCGAGGCTCTGGCCGTGCACCAGGGCGTAGGCCACCATCGCCTGGCCACCATTCGCGCCCAGGCTCATCACTGAAGAAGCGAGACCCGACCAGTCGTCGTTTTCCTGGCCATTGGAATGAGTCAATGCCCCGCTTATCAGGCCGAATTTGTGGGCGTCGGTCACCGCGCTCGTGGGATAAACATAGAGGGGATTGTTGACCACCGTGAGATTGGCCGGAGTCTCCCCGCCCAGCAATACGATGCCGTAGTAGTTCCCCAAAGGATCGTATTGATACACCAGATTCCGGGTGGCGTCGGTGCCGGCCATGTTCTGGGTGGAGTTTTCACCGATGTCGAAATCGCAGTAGATCCCCGTGTACATGGCAGCTATGGCCGTGTCGCTGTTGTTGGTCAGGTTGTATTCCAGGATCACAAAGGTGATGTTGGGAGCGGTGGCGAAGGTCAGGCTGGTCTGCTCCACCTTCAAGGGAATTGGATCGGCATGGCCGCCATCGGTGAAGACGGATCGGAAGGTCTCGTCGCTCCGTAAAGCCCCCAGGTCTCTAACGCGACCGTTGGGATTCGTATCCGAAACGACCCACTCGAAGGTTTCGCTGCCCAGGCCGTTGTAATCCCGGTTGCAGATGTAGCCCTCGCTGGTACCAGCCCAGAACGACCCCACAAAAAGGTCACTCAACCCCCCGGTCGGCCCCATGCCTTCGCCCTCGCCCCCGCCTTCGTCCAGATACCCGATGATGCCCTGGTCCGTGATGGTCAGATACACGTCGCCGATA
This sequence comes from uncultured bacterium, assembly GCA_965365795.1. Taxonomy (GTDB): domain Bacteria; phylum Krumholzibacteriota; class Krumholzibacteriia; order LZORAL124-64-63; family LZORAL124-64-63; genus JAGLCY01. Next base: position 1,725 of record CBDUDB010000188.1, read on the forward strand.
TCATGGGTGCGCAAGTCGGGCAGACCCACGGCCCACCTGATGTCAAACGTCTTCTGGAAATACCAGCCGGTGACGGTCAGGTACATGGTGAACTCGAAACCCTGGGGTGCGGCGGAATCCACGGTCAGAAGGAAAGGGTCGGCCAGGTTGTCTTCCAGCCCTCCGCCTGAGGCGATATTGGGGAAAACGCACGCTCCATCGACCACATTGATATAGGGGTTCGTTTGCACCGACAGGTTGCCCGACAATCCGGCGGCCTCCACCACGGGGCTGGCATTCATCAACTGGAAGGCCATGGCACTGACTTGACCCGGATCCAGGACCTCATTCCCGAAAGGATCGGGCAAAACCTGGGACCAGGAAATATCCGGATTCTGAGTCTGTGGTGTGGCGATCACCACCGTCAGGGCGTCGAGCCGGCCGGAGCCGAATTCATTGTCCTTGCCCGGGGCGCCCAGATCGACGGCCCAGATCTCCATGAGGGAATCGATCCCGGCCGGGGACAAGGACGGATTTTTTTCCAGCATGAGGGCCGCCACGCCCGCGGCATGAGGACAGGCCATGGAGGTTCCGCTCCAGGTGTCGCCGCTGTAACCGCTGGGAATGACGGTGGAGTTGACACTTGTTCCAGGCACGCAAATATCCGGCTTGATCAGCCCGGGACCCGGCGAATAGGGCCAGTCGTTCCAGGGAACCACATTGCCCCAGTGGGCGGGGCCGCGTGAAGAATAGGTGAAGATCACATCGGACTTGTAACCGGTGCCGCCGACGGTGATCACACCGCTCGAACTGCTGTGAGGATGTCCCGAAGGCAACCACGGAGGAGGAACTCGGGCGGTCAGACCCAGTTCCAAGGGAGGGGGAAAGACAAAGTGGTCGTTGCCGGCGGAATTGAAAAAGGTCACCCCGGCGTCACGGATATTGTTGCAGTTCAGCCGCTCGTTTCGCATGAAATAAGGATTGATGTCTCCGGTGATACCAAGGGACATGGTGATGATCCGCGCCCCGTTTTCCACGCAATACTGTTCGGCAGCCCAGATCATGCTCTGGGTACCGCCGGCGCCGTTGGCCTGCCAGACCTTGGCCGCCATCAGCAATGCTCCCGGCGCCACGCCGGTCAACGTGCCGCCGGTGCCGTCGCCCGCCACGGTGCCCGCGGTATGGGTCCCGTGCCCCGAATCCGGGCTGTCGTCATTGGGGTTGTTGTCGTCCGCGCCGAAATCCCAACCGTGAATATCATCGATGAACCCGTTGTCATCGTCGTCGATTCCGTTGCCCGGAATTTCGCCGGGGTTGATCCACAGCCGAGACGCCAGATCCGGATGGGCCAGGTAGATTCCCGAATCGATATGGCCCACCACCACGTCCGCGCCGGTAATACCAAGCTGGCTCCAGACCTTGTCGGCATTGATGTACTTGACGCCCCAGGCCGTATCCGTCACGGCCGGCAACGTCTTGGCCACGGTCTGGAGACCTCGCCGGGTTCCGCTGGTCAGATCGTAGGTCTTGTCGAAAAAGAGGGTTGCGGGGTCAGACAACAGGCCCAACGCTTCAATCACGCCTGGAGTCGCTTCGAAGGCCAGGGCACTTGCCAGGTAGAGCGTTTGCACCCGGCTCACCTGGTCGGCGTGGACGGAGTTCCGGAGAAATTCCAGGGCTGCCGCCTGGGTTAGGGAAGCCTTGAGACGCAAATTCTCCACCACCAACTTTCGCCGCTGCTGGTGGGATACCTGATCCAGTTCGGCCCTCAGTTGATCCACCTGGGCCGGATGGTCAAAGACCATCAGGACCGGCACCCTGTCCTGGTTGCTCTTGGCTTGCAGCAACCTCTGGAGTTCCGGATCGATTTCCACGGCCTGGGCCGTAACCGAACCCAGGGAAACACCAGCCAGGACGACCAGGCACAGAGCGGGGGCGAACTTCCCGAACATTCTCTCTCCTCGGAAGCGATATGCAAATCAGAGCTGAACCCGGTCGATGAGATTACGGGTTTCCCCCATAAAAATCAAAATACAGCGGTTTGGCGACCTGTGGGCCTGTCTCGGGTTCCCAAATGAGAGTATATCAGGATTTGATGTCGTATTCGTGGCTAATATCAACGGAGCCGGTCAACATGGCCGAAACCGAACAGTACTTGGACTCCGAAAGATCGATGGCCCGCTGGACTTTTTTCTCGTCCAGTTCGCCCTGAAGGGAATAGACCAGGTGGATTTTGGTGAATACTTTCGGATGAGCTTCGGCCCGTTCGTAGGTGGCCGTCACTTCCAGGCCCCGCAATGGTTCCCGCATGCGTTCGAGAATACTGGCTACGTCTATCCCGGTGCAGCCGATCAACCCAAGCATGATCAGCTCCATGGGCGAGGGCGCGGTGTCCGTGCCGCCGAATTCCACCGAAGTGTCGGTCACCAGGCCGTGGCCCGAAGCGGATCTGTGCACAAAGCGCCGGCCACCTGTCCAGGTGGCGGTCATGGTGTTTCCGTCAGCGGCCATCGGGGATTCCTTTCTCAGCGCAATAGGCGGACGCGGCGGGGAGAGTCCTCGTGATCGATCCGTTTCATCAGGGAATTGATCTCGGCGCCCAGCAGGAAAATCAGTCCTGAAATCCAGAGCCAAACCATCAGGATCACCACCGCGGCCAACGAGCCGTAGGTCTTGTTATAGGTCCCGAAGTTCCGCAGGAAAATGCGGAAGGCCGAGGAGGCCAGCATCCACAGTATCGTCGAGGTGAAGGCCCCCGGCAGAATGCTCAGGAGCCTTTGCCGCGCCTCGGGGGCGAAGTAATAGAGGATCGAAAGGGCCATCAGGTTCAACAGGAAGGCCATGGGCAAACGGATGCTCGTCCAGAAGGTGTTCGTCTCGCTCGCGATCCCCATGAATTCGAAAAGGTTCTGGGTGATGCCCGGCCCCACCAGGATGATGGTCATGGACATCAGCCACATCCCCGACAGCATCAGCACCAGGATGATGGCCATGATCTTCTGGGTGACGATGTTGCGCCTGGGCAGGATGTTGTAGGCCCGATTGATGGTCGTGATCAAGGCTCCGACGGCCATGGACGCCCCCCACAGCGAAGCCAGCAGACCCACGCTGAGCAGACCCTGATTGTACTGTGGCAGCTGTTCCAGCACGATGCCGGCCACGTATTCGGCCGATTCTTTCGGCATCTGGTCGCTGAGGGCCTCGAGCATCAGGGGTTTAAGGGACTCGCCCAGGGGGAAAGAGCTCACCAGACTGAGCAGGAAAATCAGGAAGGGGAACAGGCCGAGCATGGTGTAAAAGGCGATCTGCGCCGCCATGCCCATGGCGTCGTCGTATGCCATCTCCCGCTGGAGACGGATCAGGAACAACCAAAATCGTTTCAGGCGTCGGGTTATGTTCATAGCCCGCCAAGGATGGCCGCAAATCCCTGCAAAATCAACAAATGATCAGGGCAAAACAAAAGCCCGTCCGCGATCCCCCGTGGGTTCGCGGACGGGCTTCGACGTTGTCAAACAACGGACCTGTTACTTCAGGAGCGTCATTTTACCTGTCTGGCTGAAACCGGATTCGGTCGTCAGCCGGAAGAAGTATGTTCCGCTGTTGGCGGGAACGCCCCTGCTGTCCAGACCGTCCCAGCTGAACTGCTGGTCATAACGGCCGGCCTGCAGGACCGACTCCACCACCGTGGCCACCCGACCTCCCCGCACGTCATAGACTGCGAGGGTCACCCGTTCGGTCTGGTCAAGACTGAAGCTGAAGCTGGTCTTGGGGTTGAACGGGTTGGGATAGTTCGGATTCAGGGCGGTCTTCA
>CBDUDB010000189.1:0-5500 GCA_965365795.1 uncultured bacterium
AGCCCCATCGTGCCGGTGATGCTCTACAACGCCAAGCTGGCCCAGGACATGGCGCGCGATCTTTACGCCGAGGGCATCTACGTGGTCGGTTTCTTCTTCCCGGTAGTGGGCAAGGGGCAGGCGCGGATCCGTACCCAGCTTTCGGCGGGTCACGACCAGCACCACCTGGAAAAGGGACTGGAAGCCTTCGCCAAGGTGGGCGAAAAGTACGGCATCCTGGGCAAGGGCAAAAAAGAGATCAAGGAGATGTTCGGCCTCTAGAAAGGGTCGGGCGTCTTAGCCAAAACAACCTGGGGGACATCATGAGCGAGACCTGCAGTATCAAGATCGAACTGCCCGATGATCTGGCGTCTTCCCCGGACAATCTGGAAGTCCTGCGCACGGTCTTCCAGACCATCATCACCCTGAGCCGGGAGTGCGGCAGCTGTTCGAATCCCCACCATCAGGCAATGGTCGACGGCAACTGGAAAGTGCACAGCGGGTTGACGTGGTCGGCCACGGCCGAGCGAGGCAAGGATTTCGAAACAGCCACGGGCCTGACGAAAGAGGATGCCCTGGCCAAATTGCGGCAGATGACCCGCCTCCACGAAATGGATGGTTGTCCCTGACCCGGACCGCTGTTATAAGTGATTGAACGGCCGCCTTGCCTGAGGCGGCCTTCAATCGCTGGTAGCCGTGGGGTTCCGATGCTCGAACTGTTGACCATTATTGCGCCGATCGCCCTGATCGACAGCACCACCCTCACCCCGATTGCCCTGGTGCCCCTGGCAACCGTTCTGGCGGGCAAGCGTCCTTTCCCAACCGCCCTGGCCTTTTTGCTGGGGCTTTTTATTTCCTACCTGGTCATGGCTCTGGGTTTCCTCTTCGGCCTGAGCGCCGTTCTGATGCGGGTGAATGTCTGGGTCAGTTACCGCTGGAACAACCCCCAGCCGGCGGATTTCGCCTTCGAGATTCTACTGGGTCTGGTCATGCTGATTTTTGGTTTTCGCATTGCCGAAAAACGCCAGAGTAAAAGCGGAGGTCGGGAAATTCAGACGGGGGTGACTCCTGCGGCCGCCTTTGGTTTCGGCTGCTTCCTGAATATTGTAGGATTCCCCGGCGCTTTGCCCTATTTCGCTGCGGCCGACCGGATCGTTCAAGCGGATCTGCCTTGGACCGGAGCCGTAATGGCAGTTGTCTTCTACGTGACGATTTTTGTTCTGCCCCTTTCGATCATCGTGATCTTGAGGGCGGTTTTGGGCAGCCGGATGGATGGCGTGATGCAGGCCATCAAGGGATTTTTCGATACCTGGGGCAAACGACTGATCATGGTATTGCTGATTCTGCTGGGGATTTTTCTGATCGCCGACGGGGTCGCTTATTTTCTGCGGGGTGAGCCCCTGATTCCCATCGGGTATCCCAACGTGTCCTGACGGAGAAAATCTCCAGGTCGGGGTCAGCGGCTCAGTCGATATAGACGAACTCAGGCGGTTCGAACCCGTTGAACCGCGTGGATTCCGAGTAGGTGTAGGCGCCCATGCTGCCGGCGATCAACAGGTCATCCAGGTGCATTTCCGGCAGTTCCACTTCGTTGACCTTGCCCCTCTTGTCCCGGGAAAACACGTCGATCGAATCACAGGTCGGGCCGGCCAGAATGTACTTGCTGGTGGGTCCAGAAGTGTTTGTCCGTAGTGGGAATTTCATCTGGTAGAGAAGGACCTCCATGAAACTGCCGTAGGTCCCATCGTCGAAATAGAGCCAGTTTTTACCTTTCCGTTTGGCTTCGGAAATCACCTTGGTCACGAGGATGACCGCATCGCCCACGATGACCCGGCCCGGTTCGGCGACAAGTTTTATTTCCGGTCCGAACAACTTGCGATAATGTTTGTCGATGATCCCGCACATGGCCTCGACGTCGATTTTCTCGTTTTCGTACCGGACGGGAAAGCCCCCGCCGATATCGATCATTTCCAGCGCCAGGTCGTGTTTTGCGGCCTCGTCAAAGATGCCGCGCACCTGGTTAAGGGCTTCGATGAATCTTTTGGATTCGAGACACTGGCTGCCCACGTGGAAGCTGACCCCGCGGGGGACCAACCCCTGGTCGCGGGCTTCCAGCAGCAACGGCACGGCATCCTTGGTTTCGGCTCCAAACTTTTTGCTCAGGTGGGCCACGCTACCTTTGTTCGAAACAATGATCCTCACGTGGACGTTGGCCCCGGGAGCATGGCGGGCGATCTGGGTGATTTCCGAACGGTTGTCGAAGGTGAAATCGTCCAGACCGATGCCGAATGCGTGGGCGATGTGTTTGGGATCCTTCACCGTGTCGGCGAAGATGAGATCCTTTTGGGGATTGGCGCCGGCATTCACCGCGTCCATGATCTCGCCGCGCGAGGCCACGTCGAAACCGGCGCCCTCGTTTTTCAGGATTTCCAGGATGCCCTCATGAGGGTTGGTTTTGACGGCGTAAAAGAGTTTCACCGCCGGCAGGCAGCGGTCCAGCAAACGGTAGTTCTCGAGGAGTTTTTTACGGCTGACGATGTACAGCGGTGTGCCGTGTAGCTCGACCAGGTCCTCGATGGTCTTCAGGGGCAGCTCAATCGGGTTCATGCGGTGCTCTTTCCCTGGTTGGAGTCATCCACCAGTTCGCTCAGGGTCTGGAACCGGTAGCCGGATTCCAGAAGCTCGTCCGTGATGATGTCGACTGCCGCCAGAGTCTGGTTGCGGTCCACACCAAGGCGCCAGCCTCCGTCATGCAGGATGATGATCGCCCCGGGTTCGACGCGCAGGCGTACCCGGCGCAGGATGGTATCGAGGCCTGGCTGTCGGGAATCCTGGGGATGAACGCTGCCGATCACAGGTTCGTAACCCAGCCCACGCGTGACCTCGAGGACCTTGTCGTTGAACCAGCCCAGGGGAGGTCGCATGAAGCGCGGCCGGCGGCCGGTGACGCCCTCGACCAGATGGCTGCAAACTTCCAGTTCGCGACTGATGATCGCCCTGGGCAGGAACGACAGCGGCACATGGTGGTCGCCGTGGTTCCCGATTTCATGGCCCGCCTCGGAGGTCTGTTTCAGCAGGTTCCGGAACCGGCGCACACGTCGCCCGACCACGAAAAAGGTGGCCTTGATCCCCTTGGCAGCCAGCAGATCGAGAAGTAGGGGCGTATTGTGAGGATTGGGCCCATCGTCGAAAGTCAGGGCCAGTCTTTTTTCGGGTGTCGTCACCTGGCAGATCAGCTTCTTGCCCAGATAATCCCTCACCGAGGCGATGTCCAGCATGCTGGGGCTCACGATTCCTCCTCGATGGCGCGCAGGTACCGCCGCATGGCACGGTCCAGATTGTTGACCAGGTGGCGGCGCTCGAGCCTCATTTCCTGGACCCGGAAACCGAGTTTGAATTCCAGACCCGCGAAGCGGAGCATGCGCCGGCGTCTTTTCATGTAGCGAAAATATTCACGGGCGAACAATCCGGCCAGGGGAAGCCCAATTCCTGCAACAATTGATGCGGCGGTCCCGAACACGCGAAAAGACACCGCCAGCAGGGCCGCGTACCAACCCAGGAAAAGAACTGCGCCGACGCCGAACTGGACCTGATGGATCTTGGTCCGGTCGGGTGCGAGGCGGCCGCCGAGCCAGGCGGTCAAACGGAAGGGAAGCCAGTTTCCCACCAGACCGAACAGGGCCCAGGGCAGGCCCGCGATACCGGCGATCACCAGGCGCCACAGCTCACCCCGCACGAGGGGACCCTGCTCCTCACGGAGCATATGGTCCCTCAGCTTCAGCAGGTGGCGTTTGGCATTGTAACCGTTCATCTGGCGGGCCAGCCGCCAGATAACGTCAGGGCTGCGCTCGTGGTAATAATTCAGGCACCGGGCGATTTCCGCGGTGACCGCCTGATCACGCTGGTAGGCCGAATTTCCTGGAATTTTCAGGTCAGTGCGGGCGAGCAGATCTTCCTTGAAGATCTTTTCCACATCGAGAACAAACGTCTCATACTCGGACTGTTCGACGTTGACGACTTCGCGGCGCAACCGCTCCTGAAGCAGATTCGTCATTCGGGTCACTGTCGCCGATGGGTCTGCTTCATATTCCGCCCGCCATTCCTCCGGCAGGATGGGTTCCCCGAATTTGACCAGTACCCGGCTGCGGAACCGTGAACTACTCTCGAAGTTAAGGCCGACCGGAACCAGGGTTAGCCCGAGATTCCAGCCCGCTCTTTCCTCGGCGCCCAGCGCGATGCGGGCCGTGCCTGTCTTCAGTTTCTGGACGCGCCTCTCCTTGGCGCTGGTTCCTTCAGGGAAGATTCCGATGGCTCCTCCACCGTCCAGAATCTCGTAGCAGGCGGAAAACATGGTGAGGTTCTTTTCCGCGGACCCTTCAACGTCCCGGGGACGATAGACGGGGATGACCCCGCTGTTGCGCATGAACCAGGCCTTGAACCGGTTCCGGAACAGCCCACTGTGGGCGATGAAATGGAGCATGCGGCCGGCCGCCAGCCCCAGGACGAGACTGTCGGTGATGGAATGCGGATGGTTGGAGGCGAAGATCATCGGTCCATCGACCGTAGCCCAGGACCTGCCGACCACTTCAATTTCCTTGAAGTAGGCGCGCACGCCCAACCGGACGATGTTGCGGTTGATTCGGTAGAGCAGTGGGTCGCCCATGGCTGTCTAGGATCCGTCCGGCAGCCGGTAACCGGCGGTGTGCAATTGTTGGAGATCTGTCAAAGGCCGGGCCGGACTCAGATGCTTCGCCAGGAAGTTGTAGATCTTCAGCCTGATTTCCTTGGCCTTCCTGCCGTCCAGCCGGTCAAAGCTGTGCCCGCCGGGAACGTCTTCGAAAATCTCGTATTCGAACTCCTTGCCTTCGGCCTTCAGCGCCTTGATCAGGTTTTCGACTTCGAGAGAATTGACGTCCTCGTCGTTGGTGTTGGTGTGGATCAGCAGCGGTGTCTGCAACTTCTCCGCGTTCCATGCCGGTGAGCGCCGCTTGTATTCCTCTATGTTTTCGGTCACCGTCTGGCCGATGTGGTACTCGGCGGAATAGAGGGCGCGGTACTCGTCGTCCAGGTAGCCCAGGCGGGCGATCAGGTCGCTGACGGGAACACCGGCATAAACGCATTGGTAATCGTCGGGGTGGGCGAAGGCGTTCATCAGGCCGATCAGGCCCCCGTGACTCCAGCCGATCATGCCGACCCGCCCGGCATCGATGAAATCGTAGTTCTCGATCATGTAGGCGCGGCAGGCGTGGTTGTCTTCGGTCTCCAGCCCGCCGTAGTCGATGTTCTCGTAAACCGTGCGCCCATAGCCGGTGCTGCCGCGGTATTCGGGCGCCACAATGGCGTAGCCCTGGGCCAACAACTCACGAACGATGTGCATGTAGTAGGTTGAAAAATCGCTGTGCACGCCGCCGTGGGGGAACACCAGCAACGGCGTTTTTTGCGACGTGTCCAGATCCCGCGGGAAAAAGATGTAGGCGTAGAACTTGACGGGATTGCCGGCCCCGATGGCCGTGTCGCTCTT
>CBDUDB010000190.1:0-5487 GCA_965365795.1 uncultured bacterium
TCGAGGCGGTGGCTTCGGGGAAGGGGAACTCGCCGTGCATGTCCTTGACGAAGTAACGGCGGAAGGGAATCAAGAACAGGATACCCAGCAGACCACCCAGCAACGAGGCCATGAAGATGCGGAAAAATCCCGCCTGGTCCTCGAGGCCCAGGATGTACAGCCCCGGCACGGTGAAAATGGCGCCGGCCACGATCACGCCCGAGGCGGATCCGATGGACTGGATGATCACGTTTTCCTGGAGAGCGTCCTTGCGCTTGAGCGCGCTGCTCAGCCCCATGGCCAGGATGGTGATGGGAATGGCCGCTTCGAAGACCTGGCCGATCTTCAGGCCCAGGTAGGCGCTGGCTCCTGTGAACAGGACCGCGTAGAAAAGACCCCAGAACAGGGAATATCCCGTCAGTTCGGGAACGATCTTTTCAGCCGGGATTACCGGCACATATTTTTCGCCCTCTTTCAAACGCCGATAGGCATTTTCGGGCAATTTTTTTGGGTTTCCGCTGACTTCCATGGACACCTCCGGGCAGGGGGGCAGGTGGGGACGGATCGTCCCAAGGTTGCGGCCGGCCGTCCCAAATGGGTTCAGAATGGGTCCAGATTGGTCCCGGACGGTCGCCATCGCGGGTAAACCTAACATTCCATTAACTTTCAGACAAGCAAAGTGTCACCGGTTCCTTGCCTCAGGACCGTGCGTGATCTAATCTTTGACTTTCCCATTTCATTCGCGGGACCCGGACCCGTTCTCCGGCCCCCGCAGCGACCATTTTCCCGCCGGAGGCCCTTCCATGCTGGAGCGAAAAGCCGCATCCGAGTTCCCGACCCTCATCGATCGTTTCGTCACCTACGCCAAGATCCACACCACCAGCAACGAGGAGTCGGAAACTTACCCCTCCACCGAACGTCAGTTCGATCTGGCCCGGCTGCTGGTCGATGAACTGAAAGCCGTTGGCCTGACTGATGCCGCCGTGGACGACAACTGCTACGTGACGGCCACCGTGCCGGCCAGCTCCGGGTGCGAAAAGGTGCCGGTGATCGCCTTCATCTCCCACATGGACACCTATCCCGAGGTCAGCGGCGAAAACGTGGTGCCGACCTTCCACGAGAACTACCAGGGCGGCGACATCGACCTGCCCAAGGAAGGCCGCAAGATCCTCGCCGCCGAGAATCCCTACCTGCAGAAATGCCTCGGAGAGACCCTCATCACCGCCGACGGCACCACCCTCCTGGGTGCCGACGACAAGGCCGGCATCGCCGAGATCCTCGAAGCTCTGACCCGGATTCACGAGAACCCCGAGTGGAAACACGGCAAGGTCAAGGTCGCCTTTACCCCCGATGAAGAGGTCGGCGCCGGCGTCAAACATTTTGATGTCGAGGGATTCGGAGCCAAGGTGGCCTACACCATGGACGGCGGCCAGCGCGGCGAGGTTGAAAACGAAACTTTCTGCGCCGACAGCGCCATCGTGACCTTTGTGGGACGCGATATCCATCCCGGTTACGCCAAGGACAAGATGGTACCCTCGGTCAAGGTGGCCGGCACTTTCATCGACAGCCTGCCGCGCGAAGGCGCCCCCGAAACCACCGAAAAGATGGAAGGGTACATCCACCCCATCAGCATCAAGGGCAACACCAGCGAGACCGAGGTCCAATTGCTGATCCGCGACTTCGAACTGGCCGGCCTGCGGCCCAAGGCCGAAATGATCGACCAGTACGCCGCGGCCGCCTGTAAAAAGTGGCCCAATTCCAGCTACAAGATCGAGATCAAAGAATACTACCGGAACATGAAATATGACCTGGAAAAGGAGCCCCGCGCCATGGCCTACGCCCTGGAAGCGGTCCAGCGCACGGGCCTGAAGCCCCTTCAGGGCTCGATCCGGGGCGGCACCGACGGTTCTACCCTGTCGGCCAAGGGCCTGCCGACCCCCAATATTTTCACCGGCGAACAAGACTTCCACGGCTTCGGCGAGTGGGTATGCGTCAAGGACATGGAGCTGGCAACGGAGACCATTCTGAAAATAATCGAGGTCTGGACGGAGAAAGAGAGCTAGGAGACCTTTTAAGGTCATGCACATAGGGCCCGGAAACGTCCTCACGCCTGCGGCGCTGCGGATTGATTTCCGGGCCCTATGTGCATGACCTCAAAAGGTTTCCCAGCCCTCCTCCACCCTCCAAACGAAAATTCAGAAGGTCCCCCGGGGGCTCCCCGATATTGTGCCGAATAAAATTACGCCGTTGTGTGTATGATCTCAAAGTGATATCATAATGACATCGAGGAGCCCGATGGCAATTCGGCGGGCAAGTCAGGTGTCGAACCCGATGGGAGGCTGAAATGCACACCGAAAAGAAAGCCCACACTTTTTCCGGCTGGGGAATGCTGTTATTGAACCTGGCAGTGATCGTCGTCAGCATCGTCATGTTCATATCCGGGATAAGGCAGCAGGACCTGCTCGTTCTTTTCACCGGAGTGGGACTTTTTGTACTGGCGCTGATAATGATGGGTGGGCTGTTCGTCATCAATCCCAACGAAGCGGCCGCACTTCTTTTGTTCGGCGCCTACAAGGGGTCGACCAGGGAAAACGGATTGCGCTACGCCAACCCGTTCATGAGGAAAGACAAGATTTCACTGAAGGCGCGGAACCTGAACGGCGATTTCTTGAAGGTGAACGATCTGACAGGTAATCCCATCGAAATTGCCGCGGTCGTGGTGTGGAAGGTCGTCAACACGGCCGAAGCCCTGTTCGACGTGGACGACTACGAGGGCTACGTCACGGTCCAGAGCGAATCGGCGGTGCGGCATCTGGCCAGCGCCTATCCCTACGACGGTGAGGAAGAGGAACTGACCCTGCGCGGCGCCACCGAGGAAATCAACGAACACCTGAAAAAGGAACTGCAGGAGCGGCTGGACAAGGCCGGGGTGGAGGTGATGGAGGCCCGGTTGAGCCACCTGGCCTACGCGCCGGAAATCGCCCACGCCATGCTGCAACGCCAGCAGGCCAGCGCCGTGGTCGCCGCCCGGACCAAGATCGTCGAAGGCGCGGTCGGCATGGTCGAGATGGCCCTGAAGGAACTGGGTGACAAGGACCTGGTCAACTTCGACGATGACAAGAAGGCCACCATGATCAGCAACTTGCTGGTGGTGCTGTGCAGCGAACACGCGGCCCAGCCGGTCGTGAACACCGGCACGATCTACCAGTAGGAGCAGCATGAGCGCCCGCAAGGCATTTCCACTGCGCATCAGTCCCGATCTGTACCGGGAACTGCAGAAGTGGGCCGAGGCGGATTTCCGCAGCGTCAACGGGCAGATCGAATTCCTCCTTCGCCGTGCTGTGCGCGAACGCAAAAAGAGCCGGGGCCAAAGCCCCGGCTCGAATCCTGCCGACGATTGAATCCCTTCACTCGGGGTCCTGCTGGAATATCAGTTCCACAAGTTCGATCTGGGGATCATACCCGGCCACCAGGCGTTCACGATAGGATTCGAAGGCGGTGTTCAAAGCCTGGTCCTGATAGTCTTTGTCCACCAACGCTGGGCGGTCGGGTTGCAGCCAGGTCAAATAGACCAGCCGGTAGATGTACGAATATTCCCCCGGTCCCATTCCATGGTCCAGAAGAGCTTCGTTGCGGGCCACCCAGAAGCCCGCGTAGATGGGCATCAGGTCCGAGCCGGTGTTCACCACACGCAGCAGATCCTTCACGCCCCCGGCGCGCTGGCGTTCACGGTCGGTGGCGAACTGCCCGCTCGCCGAAGCCATGGTCCGGCGCCAGGAGACCAGATCTTCGCGTACCTGCAGGAATATTTCGATCCGCACCGGGGAGGGGATGCCACCATCAGGCGGCCGGAACCCGGCCTCTTTTTCCGTGGCGGCCAGCAAGACATTTTCACTATCGCGGACTTCCTTGTATTCCTGGTTGATCCTGCCAGCGTACCAGGTACCCACCCCCAGGATGCCCACCACGACCAGAGCCACCAAACCACACCCAATGCCCAGCCCCCATTTCAATTTCCTGTCCATGGTCACCCCTATCGGGTTTTCAGTCCTCGGGTTCCAGCCCGTATTCCTTGATCTTGCGCCACAGGGTGGTGCGATCGATTCCCAGCCGCCGGGCGGCCTTGGACCGGTTCCAGCCGGCGTTTCGCAAAGCATCCCCCAGCCGGGATTTTTCCTGGTCACTGTGCCGCGGAACATCCTTGAGCCCCTTGTCGGCGCCGGCATCCGATCGCATGACCTCGGGGGGCAGGTGGGCGGTGCCAAGGGCCTTGCCGCGGCTCAACACCAGAGCGTGTTCCAGCGCGTTTTCAAGTTCCCGTACGTTGCCGGGCCAATCATGGTTCATCAACTGGTGCAAAGCTTCGCCCGACACGTGGGGCGGCACCCGCAGGCCTTCGCGCCGGGACATTTTTTCCAGCAGATGGGTCACCAGCAGGGGGATGTCCTCCCGTCGGTCGCGCAAGGGCGGGATGGACAGGGACACCACCTTGATGCGATAGAAAAAATCCTCGCGAATCCGGCCCGAGGCCAGCAGCGATTCCAGGTCCCGATTGGTGGCCGATACGACCCGCACATCCACGGGGACGGATCGGTTATCCCCCACTTTTTCGATGACCCGTTCCTGCAGGACGCGCAGCAGTTTGACCTGGACCACGGGACTGACGTCGCCGATTTCGTCCAGGAAGATCGTCCCGCCGGCGGCTTCCTGAAAGCGCCCGATGCGATCACCCACCGCCCCGGTGTAGGCCCCCTTGACATGTCCGAAGAGTTCGCTCTCGAGAAGGTTTTCCGACAGGGCGGAACAGTTGACCTGGACAAAGGGACCGCCCGACCGGCCGCTGGCCTCGTGCACCGCGCGGGCCACCAGCTCCTTGCCGGTGCCGCTTTCGCCGCGGATCAGGACCGTGGCCTCGCTCCCGGCCACGTTGGTCACCAGGTCGAAAAGCTCCCTCATCTTCGGGTCGCGGCCCACCATATTGCCGAGGCGGTGGCCGGGGCTCATCTGCTGCCGCAGGGTGGTCACCTCGGTCACATCCCCCAGGATCAGCGCGATACCCAGCGATACCCCGGCCCTGTCCAGCAGTGGGACGGTCCGCAACAGGACATGACCCCGCTGGCCTTCGGCCAGCTGCACCGTGGTCTGGAAGTCGATGATTGACTCGCCCGACCGCAAAGTCTCCTCCAGCACATCCTCGGGACAGGTTTTGTCGCCGAACAGATCGCAGACCTTCATCCCGGCCAGTTCGTCCCAGCTACGGCCCAGGATTTCCTCCGCGGCGGGGTTCATGGTCACGATCCTGAGATCCGCGTCCAGGGCCAGAATGCCTTCCCGCAGGGCCCGGATGATGGACAGCAAGCTTCCAGGTTCAATCTGAGTCAGCAGGCGGGCGATGGGCAGGCCGCGACCTTCACTCTGAAATTCCTGGTCCATGGGGTTTCACCCTCCTGCTTGAGTGTTGCAAACAACATATATGTTGCAACATTATCGCTGCAAACGACATCCAGA
>CBDUDB010000191.1:0-5481 GCA_965365795.1 uncultured bacterium
GCAACCTGGGCCATTTTTTCACGAGGATCCCCAGCAACGGCCCAAGAAGCTGCCGAAAAACAAGTTACAAGTATCAAAATGAAAATTAACCATTTCATGGGGCCAACCTCCTTCATGTTGACCCCATCATTATGACATATTTTTTGATTTTTTACAACATCTATCTACTTAGAGTCGTCCCACTTCTGCTCGCCGTGGGAGTAGTCGCAGAAAGGATTGTTTCCGGACTTGCCGCAACGGCACAGGGCGAAGTTGGTCTCGGAGGCGTTGACGCTCCATTTGGGAGCTTCGAAAGCCACGGGGCCCTTGATTTCGTAGGGGCCGTTTTTGACGATCCGGACCGACACGGCATCTTCCTGTTTGATCTCGGTCTTGCCGTCCACGGTGAAAGTCAACGCCCCCGACGGGCACTTACCGACCGTGGCGATGACCTCGTCCACCGAAGCTTCCCCGGGCTGGATCCAGTCCTCGCCCGAACTCTTGAATACCGCCGGCAGGTTGTGCACACACTCCGCGGCGCCGGAGCAAATGGAACGATTAAAATGAACCGTGATCCCGGGCCCCTGGAAATCCTTCAGGTCGTCGTTTTGACATCTGTTTTCGTCGCTGTAGCCGTCCTTGGCATGGCCGCCGTCGCAATAGGGCTTGTTTTGGGAAACGCCGCAGCGGCAGAGAAACGCCTTCTTGGTGAGCGCGATGTCCTGACCTTCGGCCTTGAGCAGGGGAAAGTCCTCACCCTCGGCGTCCAGCGCGATGGGTCCGTTGGGTATGAGTTTGATCCTGATTGGCATACGATTTCTCCCGATTCCCCCTGGTGATATTGTACCAAAACTCATCCCCAATATTGTAAGGACGAGTGATTGAATTGGCGACCCTGCCCCTTTAATGTAGGACCATCATTCCAACCCCCGGGAGCCGACATGCTGAAAGACAAGATTGTTTTGATCACCGGAGCCAGCGCGGGTATCGGCCAGGCCTGCGCCCATGCCTTCGCGCGCGAGGGTTGCCGTCTGATCGTGGCCGCACGCCGGCACGCCAAACTAGAGGCCCTCGCCACAGCCATCGAAGCGGATCACGGCCACCGCTGCCATGTCATCGAACTGGATGTCCGGGACCGCGCCAAGGTCAACGCCGCGATCGCGAGCCTTCCGACCGAATGGGCCGACATCGACATCCTGGTCAACAACGCGGGACTCAGCCGCGGGCTGGACAAGGTTCACGAGGCCCTTCACACCGATTGGGAGGAAATGATCGACACCAACGTGAAGGGCTTGCTGTGGCTCAGCCGCGCGGTCATGCCGGGCATGGTGGCCAGGGACCGCGGGCACGTGATCAACATCGGGAGCATCGCCGGCCGGCAGGTCTACCCCGGGGGCAACGTCTACTGCGCCACCAAGTACGCCGTCAAGGCCATCACCCAGGGTATGCGCATCGACTTGTTGGGAACGAAGGTCCGGTGTTCATCGGTGGATCCGGGGATGGTGGAAACGGAATTCAGCGAAGTCCGCTTTCACGGTGACACCGACAGAGCGGGGCAAACCTACCAGACATTTCCGCCGCTGAAAGCCGAGGACATTGCCGAGACGGTCCTGTTCTGCGCCACCCGGCCGCCACACGTGAACATCCATGAGGTGTTGGTCATGCCCCAGGATCAGGCCGCGGTGTACGCGTCCTTTCCCCGGGGAATCGGGAAGGATCTTTAGGATAACAGCCCGCTAAATCGCCGCTTCGATGGACAGGATTTCCCAGGCCCGCTGTTCGGTGTCCTCGCCGAAGATCACCCGGTCGCCGACCTTGGCCCCCATGAAAGCCATGGCCAGGGGCGCCTGGTAGTTGAGGATCCTCTTCTGGATGTCGGTATCCCAGGGTCCGAAGAAAGTATAGACTTCCTCCTCGCCGGTTACCGTCGATCGCGCCACCACGCGTGTGCCGACGTTCACGAAGTCGCTGCCGGCCATCTCGTGATTGATCACCTTGGCCACGGAAAGTTCGTTTTCCATGCCCGTGGCCCGACTGGCCAGCTGGTCACGTTTTTCCAGGGCGGCGGTGTACTCGGCGTTTTCGCTCAGATCCCCATGAGCGGCCGCTTCACCGATCTGCTGGGCCACTTCGGGGATCTCGACCTCGATGATGTGGTTCAGCGCATCCTGGGTCCGGCGCAGACCGTCTTCCGTGGTGTAGATGGTGCCGCCCTCTTCCCACTCGCGCGTGATTTCCAGAAAGATGTCCGCATACTTCGAGCGCAGGTAGCCGAGCAACTGGGTCCGCATCGCGGGGCTGAGACCGTTGTTGGATTGGATGAGTCCCTTGAGCCGAATACCTTCGTTCCGGTCAGCGGCATCGATCAGCCCCAGGACCGGACGGTTGCTCTGGGTCGCCAGTGCGGAACGGGCGGATTCGAGGGCCTTGAGGTGCTTTTCTTCCAGGGACATGCCGTAGAGACGGCCGGCGGAGTCCAGGAGCATGAACATGGCATCGGCGATTCGATTCACGGAAAGGGATTCCTGTTTTTCGAGGAACTTGGCCCCGACTCCGCTGGTGAATCTGGTCCGCCACAGCCAGCACAGAAGATCCGGGCTGAACGTGGGTCGTTCCAGGGATTGCTCCAAGGCGGCGACCAGGGCCTCGGTTTGACCATCTTCGTAAAGGGTCTTGGTGATGGAATCACACATCCGCTTGCCGGCCCGCATCAGGACGGCACTCCAGGTCTCGCCCCAGGTATCGGGCAGGGCCACCTTCAGGTAGTTCAAAACCCGCTGCAACAGAGCTTCGGGAAGATCGGCGGTCAGGACACCCCTGTCGGGAATGCGACCCAGGACCTGCGCCGCGGCTTTGGGATTGGGCCGCGCCACCGCCACGCCCCGCGCCGCGATTTCCGCGTGCAGGGCCAGGCCCGCCAGAGCCAGGGCGGGGGTTTCCTTCAGGACCGAGACGGCCACCTTGGCCGCACCGTTGCCGAAATGGATCAGCAGATCGTCATCAGCGCAACCGTCACAGGTGCCGTTTTTTTCTTCCCGGGAAATTTCGTCCAAATAGGTCATCACCTGCATCAATTTGGCCTGGGGATCCTTGGTGCGGTCGAACTTGCGGCGCAACCGGTCTTCGTACTTGTCGGCCTGCCTCATGAGCCGGAAGCTGGGCTGGCTGCCGCTGGACATCCCGATCAAGGGGTCGCGCTTGAGGTTGGGCTTGGCGTCTTTCCACCAGCTCTTCCAACCCTTGTCCCCCAACAGGTCAGTGACATTCCCCTTGAGATCCCGATAAGAAACCTGTCCTTCGCGGTGGGAATTCAGCGCCAGTTTAACGAAGGCCGCCGCATCTTCATTGGCCAGATCGCGCAGCTTGTCCTGGGCATAAAGAAGCATGGCGGGAAAGTATTCGTCGGGACGGGGCGCGAGCTTGTGAAGTGTGGCCAGGTCGTAATCTGCCCGGCGGTCCAGGAACAGCATGGACACAAGGCCCTTTGGCCCGTTCACGGTCTCGACCAGGCCCGGCACCAGATAACTCCGGTCCAGGGCGAAGGAGCCCGGCTGGAGATGGACATACAGCTCGATCTTATTGACAGCTTCGCCCAGCGGGGAGGTTTTACTCAGGACCAGGTCCAGCAGATCAGGCAGCGGGGCAAAGTCGGGATAGCGGGACAGGTACAACCTTTTCAGATGTTCCACCAAGGTCTTGCCCGAGGGAATCTGCTCGGCGCCCTTGCGCACGGCGTCGAGAGCCTCCAGAGGGCCGCTTTTTTCCTCGACCTGCTCGATGATCGTGTCCATCAGGGTTTCGGCCCGATCAATCGCTCCCTGCCGTCCCACCTGACCCGCGATAGGCACGAGTTCTTTCCAGGAGTAACCCGTTTGATTCAAAGCCTCCAGCCAGAGGCCTTCCAGTTTATCGAAATCTTTGCTGTTGGCGAGTTTGCCGAGTTTGATGAGAGATGGTCCCTCGGAGGTCGTGTCGGTCATCTTCTGCCTCAAAAAAGAAAAGCCCCTCGATTGCGAAAACGAGGGGCAATAATAGTCTTTTTCTCGCGATTGGGAAAGGAGACGTCCGCTGCGGCCCCCTATTTTACCATGGTCATTTTCTGAGTTGTCACACTGTTACCCACCGCGAAGCGGGTGACGTACATGCCCGTCGAGGTGACCATTCCCCGGTCGTCCTTGCCGTCCCAGACCACTTCGTGCCAGCCGGGCGACCGATCCACCTCGAGGGTCCTGATCCTGTAACCCTTGACCGAGAAAATTTCCAGGCGCACCATTTGGCCTGATGTTATGTCCTCGGGAACACCGTAGCGGATGCGGGTCTCAGGGTTGAAAGGGTTGGGATAATTGCCCTTGAGCTGGGCCCCCATGGGTACGGTGACGATTTCCCCGCCGTTTTCGAAATATATCGGGCTGGACCAATCGCTCATAGCCGATCTGCGTCCATCCCTGTCCGTGCCGCGCACCCGGATTCGCTGAGTGACGCCGGGCTGGGCGCTCAGTATGAAGGTCGTATCCCCAACAGTGGCGATCATTTGTATCTGTTCTTCGCCGCGTTTGAGCCAGACCTCGTAGCTAACGGCTTCAGGCCGCACGATTCCATCTCCGTCGATAATCGGGCTGGGAGTCCAGTGGAAATATATGTCCAGCGGCTGGGCCACCGAGGCCACGGCTGAAAAAACCAATATGATGAAGGCGGAAAGCAGGATTTTTGTGGCGGCAGTTTTCACTTCGATCCTTCCGAAAACCGTGCGATTTCCCATAAATCGCCCAGATCAGACCAGACCTTGCAACCGGAGTGCCAACAGGTTTTCCGCGGAATCGTTTTTCCCAGAATCGTTCGGGGCCAGCTATTTTCAGTGCAGGGAAGGAGTTTGAACCCAGGTTTTCAGACGGGGAATCACCAGGACCCGACCCGGACGGGAACCATTTCAAATTGGGCAAGGTTTGCCCCCGGTTTCAGGGCGATTTGCACGAATTCTGACAATCAATCCTGAGAATCAGGCTTGGGGGGCCAATCTGCGGCATCCTGGAAATCGTCCATGGCTGCCAGGCGGCGCCGGTTGATAATGATTTTCCTGGTGGCACCAACGGCGAAAATGAGTGCGGCCAGAACAAAAAGCCCCGGCCATTTGGTGAGAAACAACATCCACCCGTATTTCAGGTTCATGGCCGCGGAAAAATCGTGTTGGAATTCGCCCAGCTCCTGTCCGGTCACCTTGGCGAAAGCCAGGGAAAAATCACCGGAAATTTTCGTTTCCCGCACCAGGTCGGCGATGATTTCCTCTCCAAAACCCTCCCGGAGCCGGGAAACCGCCAGCAGGCTGGTCCGGTAGGCCCGGTCGGCACGCTCATGGGGAACAGGGAAACGGCCCTGAAGCCGAGAAAGATCCGGGACCCGGCCGTCGAGAACCAGCGATACGGTGTCCGAAAACCTCCACTCCCCCGAAAAAAGCATGGCGGACCCTTCGTGAAGCCAGGCGGGCAACCAGGCCCCGTTGCTGCC
>CBDUDB010000192.1:0-5468 GCA_965365795.1 uncultured bacterium
CCCACCGCCACGACTCGAAGCCATCCTGTTCTGGTGGTATGGGAATCAACGACAGCCAAACGGCGCATCCTTCATTTCAAGCGCCGGCCCCCTTTGAACCGCCGTCGCCAATAGGAATTGTTCAGACTTTCGGTGCGCACCGGAACATGTTTGCGCGGCGCGTGAATAAATTTTCCGTGTCCCAAGTATATGCCTACATGATCAATCCGCGAACCGTTGAGCTTGAAAAACACCAGGTCGCCCGGCTGGAGATCCTGGCGATCAACGTGGACCCCCGCATAGGCCTGCTGGCCGGACACCCGTGGCAATTTCACGCCCAGGTTGTCGTAGACATACATGACCAGGCCGCTGCAATCGAACTTGTCCGGTCCCTCGGCCCCCCACTGGTACGGCTTGCCCAGCTGCTCCTTGGCCAGGGCCGCGGCGGCCAAACCCAGTTTCGATCCTGTCAGGGGCTGCCGGGCGGGCGTGCCGGGCGGCGTGGTTTTGGCCGTTTCCAGGGAAGAAGTTCCCGTGACCCCACGGTACTCCGGTTCGGGCAGACCGCCAGAAGGTTCACCAGGAGGGTTGTCGGGATAAATTTTCTGTCCCGTGGATTCGGATACCGGTTTGGCCGCCGAAACCGCTTCAACGGCCGTATCGGTGCGCAGCACCCGCTTGGGAGAGCATCCGGTCACCCACAGGCTGATAAATACACCGGCCACCAGGCCCAGCCCTAGCCACCGGTTGATGTTCCTGTTACCCGCCACGGAATCCGTTCCTGTTTCGGCCGGCAATCACCGGGCACACCGTTTCCTTGGAGACCCGGAAGTCAGAAATCTGGCTCCGGGACCACCCCCATGCTAGTTTAAGCAGACCATGAATGACAAGCAGCCAGAAAAACCGACCAAACCCCCCGAGCCCAAAACCCTCGAGGTCAGCATCGAAAAGCTGGTCACCGGCGGCGACGGACTGGCCCGCCACGAAGGCCAGGCGGTGTTCGTGCCCCTGACCGCCCCCGGGGACCGGGTACGCGTGGCGGTGAAAGAACGCCGCAAGGGTTTCGTGCGCGCGACCCTCGATGAAATTCTGGAACCGGGTCCCGGCCGCCAGGATCCTCCCTGTCCCCACTTCGGTCAGTGCGGCGGCTGCGACCTGCAGCATCTGGCCCCCGAACATCAGCGTCAGGCCAAGGCCGCCATCGTGGCCGACTGTTTTCAACGCCTCGGCAAGATGGATGTTTCTGAAATGCTGACCGGCCCTGACACCGGCGCCGATCTTGGCTACCGCAACCGGATCCGGGTGTTCTCCAATCCCGTCAATCATTTTGGACTGATGCGCCGCGGCACCCACGAGGTCGTCCCCCTGGACAGCTGCGCCCTGATGCCGGACCAGTTCAACCGGGACATCCTGAACTGGCTACGCATGTTGCCCCCGGCCGAACAGATCGTCGTCCGCCTGGACGGACGCGGCGGCTGGCTGGTTTCCATCTTCGGCCCTACGCAGCGCCTGAAGGTGATGCGAAAAGTCCTGGCGGCCCTTCCCGAAAACGAACCGCCCGCCCCCGGCTGCCAGGGACTGCTGTACAACAATCTTCCCCTGTGGGGTCACGACTATCTGATCCACGAGGTGGCCGGCCACAAGTACCGCGTCAGCGCCCAGAGTTTTTTCCAGGGCAATCACGCGGTGACCGAAGAGGCCCTGGCAACCATCCGCGCGTGGCTCCTTGAATTGAAGGACGAGAGCCAACTGGGAGCGATGCTGGGCGATCTGTTCTGTGGCGTGGGCCTGTTCAGCTTGGCGCTGGCCGATCTGTTCGAGAAAGTCGTGGCCATCGACAGCGATCAGGGCGGGTGCCGAGACGCTGAAAACAACGTCCAGCACAGCGAGGTCGCCCGAGGCAAAGTTCGCGTGTACCAGGGACGTCTGGCCAAAATACTGACCCAGCCCGACCTGGCCCCCCCGGCCATCTGGAATGCCAGCTGTTGCCTGGTCGATCCCCCTCGCGCCGGCCTGGGCAAGGACGGCGTCAAGACCCTTCTCGAGGTCCAACCCCGCCATTTACTTTACCTGAGCTGCGATCCTGCCACCCTGGCCCGCGATGCCGCCGCTTTTGTGGCTGCGGGGTATCAGGCCCGAAAGCTACGGGTACTGGACATGTTCCCCCAGACCTCGCATATCGAATCCCTCTTGTTGCTGGCAAAGGCTGGAACCGGGGACTGATCCCGCCCAAGCCAGGACCAGGCCTGGAGTCCCCGAACGCCAACCCCATGACGGCACCGCCCCTTGGGTCAAGCTTCCGGCCGCATCGAACAAGGCCCAGGCTCTCCGGGGAAGTCAAAAAGTCGAATATATTTGCAAACCAGAGGCCATATGTTGTAAAATTGCTTAGTATTTGAAGCCGTTGTTCCCGGTTGTTTCTGTGGTTTGCCCTTTTCCGGAGTCTTCATGAGATTTCTCGCCCTCTATCCTTTGCTATTATTCGCCTTTGCGGCCCAACCGGCTGATTCCCGACCCGATCCCAGGGAAAACGGGCCCCAGCCACATGACGGCGCCGCCTCCATGGTGGAGGTCCCAGCCGTGGCGGCCAAATCCCTGGTGGATTCGCTGTACATTCTGGGTGGCCCCGACAGGTGGGACGGCAGCTTCGAAACCCCCGACGGCCAGGCCGACTGGCACGGTTGGACCCACGAGGACCTCGCCCGCGTCGGCGACAATAACCACTGGCATGTGTCGACCTACTGGGCGGAGTACCTCCCGGGCATCGGTCTTGGCAATCACGCCCTCTACTGCGGTGACGAAACCATTGTTGCCTGCGATCCGCCCGACACGATCGGCGGCGTGGGCCCCGGCTGGCTGGATGACATCGAATGGCGGCAAAGCGTCGCCGACAACTCGCAACCGGTGACGGTCCGGGTGACGGGACTTCTGAACTACGACCTTCCCGATACGGATTGGGACTTTCTCGAGTTGATCATCAAAAGGGATGATCAAAACGATGTCCTGGCCACCTGGACGGGGCCCGGCGAATCCACCGTCATCGTGAATTTCACCACGGTTGTTTCTCCCGGCGAATTCACCGGCCCGGACAATGACGAGGTATGCCTGGTCTGGCGTGTCTGGACTTCGGAGGATGGCTGGGATGACGAGGATTGCATCACCCCCAGTCATGGCGCCTGTCAGATCGACAACGTGGCCGTCATCCTCGACGGCATACTGACCACCTTCGACACCTTCGAATCCGGCGACTCGCCCAACTGGACTCCGGCCGCCCCCCGAGATGTCGGCGATTTTACCAATTTGCGCAACGATCTGGGCGACATGGACCCCTGCCGGGACAACAACACCTGGCAGGTCAATTTCGTGGACGACGGCGTGGTGGTGCCCGGGACCGGCGGCACGCCCTGCATCGAATATTGTTATGATCCCGGCGGATGGATCGTCAACAATACCGGCGGATTGCTGGCGGATGATCCCCAGACCTGGTTCCTGGATAATCAGGTTGTTTCGGCGCCCATCGCCTGGGTGCCCGGAAACCACGGAGCCGAACTGGCCTTCGATGTCTACCGGCACGAGGACTTCCGGTTGAATGACGACGCCGGCATTTTTTACCAGTGGTTCGTGCGCTCGACCGCCAGTGCCGATCCGGCCGACCTCGAAAACGCTCCCTGGAGAGCCCGAGGGATCCTGTACCATGGCGGCCCGGAGTTCCTTCGGGAAATCCAGCCGGTCAGTGATCTCATGGAACCGGACCGTCAGTGGGTCCAGATCGCCCTGGGCGCCACGGAAAAAGGTTGGCAGTGGGGCATCAACGGAGCCAACGGCACCCCGGCCCCCTATTTCGACAATGTGGCCTTCAAGATCTGGGATCCCGATGGCCCCGAAATCCAGGTCCAGGGCCGCGACCTCTTTGCGGACGCCTTTCCCGAAAACCGGATCCTGGACCCGGTCGATCTGGCGGCCAACTGGTGCCGGATCGATAGCCAGAACTCCGTATACATGGCGGGCGGGTACTACGCTCAGGGTGATTCCCTTCAAGCGGAGATCGTGCCCATCCGGAATGGCGCCTCGGTTCCCGAACCGGCCGCCCTTCACTGGGTGATGTCCTGCAACCCGACCTTCGATACCGTCCGGCCCCAGGCCCCTGACGGACAGGGTTTGTTGCGCGGCATGGTCACCGGCAGCGTGGTCCTGGACTTCTGGGGCGTCCCCCGGGAAAACACCTGGTCCTTCGATCTGCCCGATACCGGCTTTTTCTTCCCCGGCGACCGGCTGCACTACTACCTGACCGCCAGTGACGACCTGGCGGGCGATGTCCGCTCCTCGGTGTGGCCGCCCGACACGACCGGTGTGCTGGATTTCACTGTCGGTTCGCCGTACCCCGGTGTCACAACCGTCCGCGCCCTGCCCACGGTCACCCAACCGGTGGCCGGAGAATTTTCCCAGCCCAGCCTGCTGTTCTGTGACGGCACCCAGGACCCCAAAGCGGCAACCGCCTGGTACGACGCCCTACTGGAACTGGGTTCGGCACCCGGGACCGGCTTCGACATCATTTCCGTCGACAGGGAGGAGACCAACTTCGGCCTCGGTGCCCTGGCCTCCGTCGAACTGCTGGCCGGTTACCAGACCCTTTTCTACTCCAGCGGAGCCCAGTCTTTTGTTTCCCTGTCAGGAGCCGAGTGGTCCAACGACGCCCAGCTCGTGACCGACTGGCTGGCCACCGGCGAAAAACAGGCCCTTCTGGCCGGAGACTATCTCTGCTACGGCCTGAACGATTCGGGTGACGGTCAGGGTTTGATGAATCAGCTGGGCGTCCAGTATCTCGGCCCCGACGTCGCCACCGACAACGGAAACGTCCGGGATCTTCAGGTTTCTCCGGCGACCGACAACGGTGTTCTGCCAGATTTTTCCACCTGGCGGGTTTTTGCGGGCTGTCCCGACTTCAGGTATTTCGACGCCATCGACGCCACCGGCGACGGCCGGGTCAGCGCCACCCTGGATCCCCAGGGCTCCACCGGGGGACCTTTCGCCGCGCTGGTCACGGTCGATGACCCGACCCTGATCAACCGCACCGCGGTGATGCCTTTTGATCTGGAAGCCGTGACCGGCTTTGGGCCGGCCAACGGCAAGGACGGTGCTGTATTTTCCGCCGGGGCCTATCTGCTGAACTACCTGATGTTCTGGCTGGGTTCCGACGCCGCCTCCGGCGTCGACAACATTCCCGAGATCGGCCAGATCGCGGTCCAGGCCCATCCGAATCCCTTCAATCCCGCCACTACCATCGCGTTTGAACTGCCGAGGGCGATGGAGGTCTCTTTGGACATCTACGACCTGCAGGGACGGCTGGTCCGTTCCCTGTTGAACGATCGTCCCTACTCGGCCGGCAATCACCAGCAGGTTTGGGACGGCCGCAATGCGGCGGGCCAAACCTCAGCGTCCGGAGTGTATTTTTTCCGGTTCACCGCCGGAGACCAGAATCGGGTGGGAAA
>CBDUDB010000193.1:0-5433 GCA_965365795.1 uncultured bacterium
CAGCATGACGGCGCTGACCGGGCGTGTGAAGAAAATGGAGGGGTCGCCCATGATCAGGGCGCGACGGAAATTGGACTCGGCCATGTAGCCCAGGATCAGGGCCAGCACCAAGGGGGCCGTCGGAAAGCCATAGCGGCGAAGTATCCAGCCGAAAATCCCGAAAACCAGGCAGATCAGAACGTCGAAGAGGGAGTTGGCCACCCCGAAACTACCCACGAACGCGATGACCAGGATCACCGGATAGAGCAAGGCCTTGGGTGCGGAAATGATCTTCACCCAGAGCCGGTTGCCCATGATCCCCAGGATCAGCAGCACGATGTTGCCCAGCACCAGGCTGGCGAAGAGGCCGTAGACCAGATAGGAATTTTTGCCGGCGAAGAGTTCGGGACCAGGAGTCACGCCATGCAGCATCAGGGCGCCGATCAAAACCGCGGTGGCCGCGCTGCCGGGAATGCCGAGGGTCAGCAAGGGCACCAGGGCCCCGCCAACCGATCCGCCGGCCGCCGCTGCCGGGGCTGCGATCCCTTCCAGGCTGCCTTTTCCGAATTCCTCGGGTTTCTTGCTGACCCTTCGCGCCTCGTTGTAGGCGATGAAAGCGGCAATGGTGGCGCCGGCGCCGGGCACCACGCCGATCACGGTACCCAGAATCGACGATTGCAGGATGGCGACCTTGAGTCCCAGCACTTCCTTGCGCCCGGGCATCTTGCTGGAAAAGGTCTGCAAGGCCGCCTTCACCGGTTCGTAGCGCTCGATATTCAGCAGGACTTCACCCACGGCGAAGAGGCCGATCAGCGCCGGGATGAAGGCGACGCCGTCAATCAGTTCGGGCCGGTCGAAGGTAAAACGCATGAAACCCGTTATGGGGTCAAGGCCGATGGTCATCAGCAACAGGCCCAGTACCGTACTGACGGCCCCCTTGAGCATGTTCTTCGATTCCATGGACACCACGATGGTCAGACCGAAGATGGCCAGGGCAAAGTACTCCGGAGGTCCGAATGCCAAGGCCGCTCTGGCCAGCGGCACCGAGAATCCGATGAGAATGAAAGTGCCGAGAATGCCGCCGGTGCAGTTGGCGATCACGGCAGTCCCCAGGGCGCGTCCGGGCTCGCCACGCTGGGTTAACGTATAGCCATCGAAGGCCAGGGCCACCGCGGCGGGCGTTCCCGGTGTATTGATGGCAATGGCAGTGATGCAGCCGCCGTAAGCCGAAGCGGTGTAGACGGCCGCCAGCAGGATCAGGGCGAGCAGGGGATGCATGCCGTAGGTGAAGGGTACCATCAGGGCCACACCCGTGGATGCGGACAGCCCCGGCATGACGCCCACGAAGATCCCGATGATGATGCCGCCCACGATGACCAGGGTGGGTTCCCACCAGGCGACGCCCGAAATACCGGAGCCCACCAGGGTGGCGAAACCGTCCAGCAGGTTTTGGAAAATCTCCATCGGACCTCTCCGTCTACAGGAACCAACCGCCCTCGGGCAAGGGCAGCCCCAGGGTTCGAATGAAAACGACGTAACAGAACACGAGCATGGAGACTGCAACCACCGCCATGACAATGTGGCGACGATACCCCATGGCGTAGATGCCGCCGACAAGCAGGACCGTCGCCGCGGGGAAGAACCCGGCCCGGGGAAGGAGGGCAACGAAAACCGCCATCAGCAGGATGATGCCCAGAACCAGCTTGACCCGGCCGTGTTTGATGTCTTTATGGTTGATCAATTCGGTGCGGATCTGAAGGACGGCGAAGACGGCCAGGACCGCCGACCAGATCAGGGGTATGGTCGCCGCGCCCACGATCTGCCCCTTGGTCGGCGGCGGAAAACTCCAGGCCAAGACGAAAAACAAGGCCGCCAGTGCCAGGCAAAGACCGGCAATCATGGCCACCCCGGTGGGGCGCCGCCTGCGCAACCACATCACCAGGGCCAGGCCCAAGGCAACCACAGGTACCATCGACCAGCCCAGAATACGGATCCGGCGGGCTGCTGGGTCTTCGTTCGATGCCAGGATATTCGCCATCCGCAGGTACTTGACCGATTCGCGACTGTCGCGATCCGCCAGGGCGGTGAATTCGTCGTGTTCGTAGAAGACCGCTTTGGCCGAGTTCATTTCCACGAATGCGAGCCACTCCTGGTCCCGGGAAATCTTTTTCAGCAAATCTTCCAGATAGGCGATGACGTCCGGCGGCGTACCCTGCTTGACGGCGAAGCCGCGCCACATGATCTCGCCGGGGAGGTCGCATCCCACTTCAGGCAGCGTCGGCGTCTCGGGGAAGTTCTCCAGACGTTCGCGCGCCGAAACCGCCGCGATGTTCAGGTCGGGCCGGCCCTTGACGTCCTCGGGATTGCCCACGTAGACGACCCCGTGCTCCCCGAGCAGGGCCGCGATGGCTTCTCCGCCGCCGTCGTAGGGAACCCAGGTGGCGGTGATGCCGAGCTTGTCCCAGGTCTTGATGGCCATCAGGTGATCCAGGCTGCCCACGCCGGGCCCCACCCAGATCTGGCGGCCTTGCTTGTCGCGTGCATCGGCGACTAAATCCTCAAAGGTAACCACGTCGCTGTTGCGGTTGGTGATAAGGGCCTCGGGAGCCTCGGTCAGGCAGGCCAGGAAGTAGAAGTCCTCCATGCCGAAATCGCTCTGGGTGATCTGCACCGTGGAAATGAAGGTGGCCGGTGCAGCGAGCAGGGTGTAGCCGTCAGCCTCGCGGCCCAGAACAGCGCGCATGGCCACGGCGCCCGATCCGCCGAAGCGGTTCTCGATCACCAGGGGAACGTCGGTATAATTCCGGGCCACCTTGGACACCACTCGCGCGGTCAGGTCGATGGCTCCGCCCGGTTTGGCGTGCACGATGATGATGATGGGTTTTTCGGGATAGGCAGCACGAGCGACAGGGGGTCGGGCGAAAATGACACCCCCCGTCACCACCAAAACCATCACCAGAAGCAGAAGACATGTCCTAAGCTTGATCACCAGGAAACCTCGAATACTTTGAGCCTGTAATCAACGACCCGGCCAAACCGGGATCAGTTGGCCAGATCCTTCTCGATCCAACCGATCACGCGCTTGATGGCCTGCAGGTAATTGATGTTCTCCACACCGACCAGTCCCACATCCTCCATTGTCTTCTTGATATCCTCGATCTCCGTGGATTCCGAATTGATGGAAACGACCTCGGCTCCGTTGATCAGGACATTGGCCACTTCGCAAATGGTGTCGTTTACCATGAAGCCGAAACGCCGCTTGTGGACCTTGACGGCCTGCAGTTCGGGATGGGCGCGGATCATGTCCAGGAATTCGTCGAGCGTATAGGTGTCCTGGGTGAAGGCGGGCGGCTCCACCATGAAAGCAGGAAAGACTTCCTCGGTGAGGACGGAGGCGGCAATGGGGAATTCGCCCTTCATCAGCGGATTCCATTGCTCGAGACCGTCCACCTCGGTCACGAAGGTCTTGATGTCCATTTTTCCGTCGCGGATCTTCATGTTGTTGATGTCGTTGGCCCGGGACACGATGTAGATCTCTGCGGATTCGCGCTCCCACACCTTTTCAGGAACGGGTACCGAAAGTCGCGCCATCAGAAACGCGGCCTCGTCGAAGTCCTGCCCGAAAGTGCGGAATTCGAACCGGGGTTTGGAGATTTCCCCGATTTTCATTTTTCCCTTGGCCATGATCATCTCTCTTTCTATTTCGTGGCCCCGCAACCGGAGCGATTGGTTATTCGCTGACTCTGAAGGAGGTCAAGGTGGCCTTGCTGTCGCTGACGGCATAGAGCACGGAGCTGTCCGGATCCAGGGCGATGCCCTCCCCCTTTTCCAGACCCGTATTCAGGGTTCGCAGAGGTTGACCGTCCGTGGTGCACCAGGTAAGGGTGGCGGACTGGTCGCTGATGACCAGCAGCTGGCCGGCGCCCGCATCGAAAGCCAGGCCCGAATAGTCGGCTGCGAAGTCCAGTTCGAAGGTGGCCAGTACGGTCCCGTCGCGGTCCATCTCCACCAGCAGACCGGGCTCCTTTTCCTTCAGGAGAAAAAGGTGGCCGGTACGCGGGTCGATGGTGACGCCCTCCAGACCTGCGTTGCCCATCTCGGGCAGACCCGCTGGGGTCAGCCGTCCCAGGAAGTTACCCTCACGATCCAGATGCAGGACCTGGCCCAGACCCTCTTCCACCACGAACAGGGTGCCGTCGGTCGGATCCACCGTGATGCCTTCCAGATCCTGACCCCCGATGTCGAAGGTGGCCTCCCGTGTGCCGCTTGTTGTCAGGCGGTAAACACTCCCCGTCTGATCACTGACGGTCCACAAATGGTTGCCATCCCTGTCAAAAACAAGCCCCGAGGGCTCGGGTACCCCGGACAGATCCACCGTGTCGATTTCGACCAGGGTGGGCCCCGGAGCGGGGGCCACGACAGGTTCCCTGTCACAGCCCCCGCAGAGGATCAAACACAGCAACATGGTCGCCGGGAATGTCCGGAGTTTCTTCACGCTACTTCCCGGAATTGCTGGCGCCGGGAGTGGCGGTGATGAAGGTGGTCCAGTTCTCGTCACCGTCGGTTTCGCGGCCTTCGGAAACATCCACGGTCTGAGCACCGAAAGTGTATCCGTCCACCAGCAGGATGTTGCTGTTGCCGTCGTCGGCGAAAAGGCCCACGTCCTCACCACCGCTGCCGAGCTTGATTTCCACGTGCAGCACACCGCGATCCGAATCCTTGTCCGCGAACAGCACCAGGTACCCGCCGGCCGGGACGGTGGTCGAATCCGGCTGGGTGGTGGGGATCTGCCATTCCATGGTGCTGGTCAGATCGTCGGTGATGTACATGCCGCCGAGGTCGATGTCCTCGGTGCCGGGGTTGTAGATCTCAATCCAGTCCACGTAGGCATCGGCCGGATCCACGTATTCGCCCGGAGCGACCAGGGTCACGGAGTTGTCGGCCATGAACTCGTTGATGTACAGCGTGAACGTCAGCTGGAAAACAGGCGTGTAGGTGTCGAAGTTGGTCGGAGCACCTTCGGGCTCGAAGACCATCTCTTCGTTGGTGTCCATGGCCCGGACGTAGTAACCCACCACCGCGTTGACGGCCTGTCCGGGGATCACGGCGGAATAGTTGCCGGTCACCTTGAGGGGGGTCATGGCCATTTCGGTCCAGGCGCCGCCATCCACGTTGTAGAACAGGGTCACTGATAAAATGCCGCTGTCGTCAAAGACCTCGGCGGTCACCGTCACGTCCGTATCGGGCAGGGGGGACACGGGATCCAGGTCCACGTCGCTGATGACCGGAGGCAAATTCCCGGAAGCGCCGGAGTTGGCCGCGCCGGCCGTGGCGGTGGCCAAAAAGGCCATGGTCCCGGTGCCGTCCGGGGTCAGGCCCATGGACACGTCGGTGGTCTGCTGTTCGTAGGTCAGGGAATCCACGATATTCTCGTTGCCATCGGCCAGACCGATG
>CBDUDB010000194.1:0-5359 GCA_965365795.1 uncultured bacterium
TTCGTCCCCAACATGGATGGCGGTTTCCCGATCCGCTTCGTCTCGCGGCCCAGGGATGAAAGTGAAACCAAGGTGAGGATCTTCGACCTGGAAGGCCGCGTGATCAAAACGGTTTTCGACAGCAGGTTCGACGGCAGTCCTCCCCAGGATATCAACGATCCCGCCCAGGTCCGATTCACCTGGGACGGCAGGGACACGAATTTCGAGCTGGTCAAGGGCGGCATGTACGTCGTGCATCTGTCGGTCGTGGGCATTCGTGACGGAAATGAAGAAGTGATAACCGCGCCGGTGGTCGTTGGCACCCGGCTGAGCAACTAGAGAGGGTGAGCGATGATTCGGAAACTGACATATCTCGTGATTCTGGCGACGCTCGGCTTCTCCGCGGTGCCGGCCAGCGCATTCTTCGAAAACACGGTGGTCAGCCCCCGGGCCAGGGGTATGGGGGAATCGGCCGTGGCTGTGCAGGATGCCGCTTACGCGGCGTTCCACAATCCCGCCCAGCTGGGAGAACTCTATGGAGGCAATGCGGCGGTTAGCTATGTGCAGCCGTTCCGCCTGGATTTCACGGATTTCTTCTACGTGGGGACGGGAATTCCCGTCAGTGAGAAGTGGGGCAACGTGGGTGTGGCCATGAGCCATTTCAAGGTCAGCTACCGCGACACCAGCCTCCTGAAGGAAACCCAGGTCACCGTGGCCCACGGTTTCAGTCTGTACAGCGATTACCATTCGCGGATCGATTTCGGCTGGGCCTTGAACATGTACAACGTGGACCTGGGCCAATCGGTTTCAGATTACGATCCTGGCAGCGACGCCGCCTTCGGTATCGACCTGGGGTTCATGATGACCCTCCACAAGAGGACCCGGTTGGGTTTTCAGGTCAAGAACCTGACCAATCCCCAGATCGGGATCGACAATGAGGAGCTTCGCCGCCGGCTGGTGGCGGGGATCAGTTACGAGCCCTACGAGGGGGTCATCACTACCTTCGAATTCGACAATGAACTCGGGGAAGAGACCCAGTACCACGGCGGGGTCGACTTTGTCGTCACCAAGGGATTTGCCCTGCGGGCAGGTGTCCTGAGCAATCCCAACAAACTGACCGCGGGATTCGGTTACGCCACTCACGGCTTCGGCTTCGACTATGGCTTTTCCACCGGCGGCGGAACGCTCGACAGTACCCACCAGTTCGGGCTGAACTTCGCCTGGGGCGGTGAGGCGAAGTGAGCGTAACCCTTACAACAGGCGGAGCCATCCGCTCTGGCCCCTGGATCGCTGTCCTTCTGGTTTTGGCGGCGTTGCTGGCCTGCGGGCCGGACGCCTGGGGCCATACCGCCGACCCTGAGGAGGCGCAGGAGTCCGACCAGCGTTCAACCGTGGACCTGAACAGCGCTCCCGCGGAAGCCATTCTGGGCCTTCCCATCCCGCTGGAACTGGCAGAGAAAATTGTCGAACACCGGGCCCATATCCGGTTTTTCGACAATGCCTACGAACTGATGGATGTCGAAGGCATGACGGGCGAGCATTTTGCCGTGCTTAAGCCCCTGGTGACCACCCTGCCGCCGCCGGAACTGGACCCCTCCATCGCCCGTCTGTCGGCCAGTTACCGGCAGGTGCAGCGATACCTGGGGCAGGAAGGTTCCAGCGAGGGGCTCGTCGACGAGTACCTCGACAAGATGCGGGACCCGGAAAACCTCAACGGGATGGATCTTTACGACCTGATGTCGTACCAGAACGTCTCGCCTGTGGATGCGACCAACATCCTCAAGGCCCGCGAAAGGCTGGGGCGCTTCGAAAGCGGCCGGCAGCTGCGCCGTTCCGAGGGTCTGCGCTACTGGGCCTACCGCAACCTGCGGGATTTCGTTGTGTATGACGAAGCCAGCATGGAGTCGCGCAATAAGCTGACCGGATTCGCCCAGACTCGATATTCGAACACTCCCTACTACAACGGGGACGACGATGATGTTGGTGGAGTCCGGGTCAGCGGGGACTATCACACTCCGCATTGGCTCAACAAAGTTCGCGTCAACTCCGAGGGAGGGTATTCGGCCGGGGTTCTGACCAATCGCGAATATGCCGAGGTCAACTGGAACGAAGCAGTCAAGGGTTTCGTTGGCATTCGGGACCGTCATTTCGGGGATTTTCGTTTGAAGGGCCTTTATGTCGGCAACTACCGGGTTGCCTTCGGTCTTGGCCTGGTCATGGACAACACGGACTTCATCCACTATCGCAAGACCGGCTACGGCTGGAACAAGCGGTTACTGGGTGTGCACGGCGACCTGAGCCGCAGCTACGAGTACAAGCTGACCGGTGCAGCGGTGGAAGGCTCGTGGGGCCCGGTGAACGCCTCTTTCTTCGTGTCCAGCGAAAAGAAGGACGGCGTCCTCAATCCCAACGGCACCCTCAACCGCTACATCACCCTTCGACCTCGCCCATCCAAGGATATCCTGGCCGGTCGAACTTCAGAAACCGGGTTGCAGTCGGGTCTTCAGCGGGACGCCATCCAGGAAGACATTCTCGGCGGCAACATGAAGGTCATGCTGGCCCCGGGGACGTTCGTGGGCGTGACGGGTTATGAGGCCCGGTACAACCGGGGCTGGGATCCCACCGAGGAAACCCTGTTCAACCAGCAGGTCCTCGATTCCGACCGGAACCCCAATCCCGAGGCCCGTGACAGCGAAGTGTGGAACTCCTACCAGAGCTACTTCGTGGACGCCGACGGAAACGTGGAAGAGTTCAAGTTCCGCCGAGTGCTGGGTGCCGAGGCCCAGGCTGTCTACAAAAACGTCTCGGTCCAGGGGGAATACGCCTTCATCCAGGATCCCCGGAATTCCCTGTTCCACAAGGACAATCCCGACGCCTACATCATCAACGCCTACAGCCAGTGGGACAATCTGCACCTGCTGGCCATCTGGCGCGATTCCGATGTGGGCTTCGACAATCCCTACAACCGGTCGTTCAGCAACGACAGCCGTTACGAGATGACCTTGCTGGACGCCCCCTACCGCTTGGCCGACGATGCCTACACGCTGATCGAAAGCGAGACGCCCCAGGCCAAGCCCGAAAAAGGGATATTCCTGGAGACCCGCTACCGGATCAGCCGGAAGTTGATCCTCAACGGCCTGCAGTTCGACAAGTGGACCCGCAAGGCCGACGGCGCCGACCTGATGCGGTACACCATCAAAGGCGAATACCAGCCGATCTTCAACCTTCGCTTCCGGGTCAGACATCGTTTCAGCAGCCGTTCGGAGAACGATCCGAACGACGTGCGGAAGTTCAAGAACTGGGAGACGCGGTGGCAGTTGATCACGCTGTTGAGCAACTACAACCGTCTGCAGTTCACCTACATGACGTCCAACGTGATGTTCCCGGCCCGCCAGCGTCTGAGCGGCACGCCTGAACCCGGCGATAGTGTATTTGCCTCAGGGACTCCCGGCGTAGGCACCAACGGCTCTCCGAGCAAGGCTTTCGAGGTCAAGTATGACCATCAGTTGACGTCCGGCCTTAAACTCACCTTCGCCTCGTCAATTTACGACGGGTTCTTCTGGAACTTCGAGGGCAACGAATTCGTCCTGCTGACCGGCAACGGTTTTCGCAACTGGTTCAAGGTCGAAAGCAGGGTGTCCGAGCGGCTGCTCTTCCAGTTGAAGGTGACACGCGACCACGGGCTTCCGCGCACCTATATCGATGTCCGCCGTTTCGGGTCCGAGGAGGGTCCGACACCGGAATCCAGCTACTCGCCCGCTGATCAAACTTTTGTCCGTCTGCAAATGGACTACACGTTCTGATAGATTCGAGGAGACCGAAGTGATGACCAACCGCCAAACGAAAACACTGGAGGCCTCGATGCAAAGGCTCACGGTTTGGACCTGCCTTCTTCTGCTGGCCCTTGCGGGACCCGCGTGGTCGGTCCCTCAGATCATGACCCAGTACGGGGATCAAACCCCCTGGCTGGGTTCGGACATCAACGCCATGGGCGGCACCGGAACGGCGCTGTACCGGGGAGGAATGTCCAACATTTTCAATCCGGCCTTCCTGGCTGTGGAAAAATCGAACCGCCTGGACGCGGGCCTGTCCCTGGACCAGGAGCACGAGGACAGGTTCCAACCCCTGTTCGACACCTTTGACAGTTACGTGGCGGACACGGCCATTGCCAGCAACCGCCATCACTACTGGCAGACGGGTTTCGGATTGGTGCTTCACGACACCCAGGCGGGATTGCCGCTTTCCATCGGGTTGTCTCTGGCCGATCGATATCCCTATTCCTACACCTTCGACGAGGAAGTGCGGAATCCCGATCCGTCCGGCACCCCCGATTACCCGCGGGACAGCATTCTGGAGAACAGAACGCGCAAGGTCACCGGCACCCTGCGGGCCGCCTCCCTGGGCCTGGCTGCCGACGTGGTCGATTGGCTGTCTTTCGGTGCCGCGGTTCACTACGCGTTTGGAACCCGGACCGAAACCCGTACCCAGGCCTTCTACACCGGCGACCAGAACGGGCTCAACGGGAAATACGAATTCGACATGTCCGGGGTGAACTTCACCGTTGGGTTGCGCGGGAAGGTATCCGAAAGGATCGAGCTCGGTGTGGCCTACGAAAGTCCCCTGACCGCGAGCGGCGACGCCAATTGGAACTACAGTGAAATCTACTCGGATCCGGCGGATAACGTGGTCGAGGAGGAAGTGTTTCCCGACTCGTACTACCGCTATCCCCAGATCATCAGGGGCGGCATCACGTTCTACCCTCGGACCGATCCGCGTACCGTTTTTACCGCGGAACTGGAATACATTCCCTGGGAAAAATTCGAGAACAGCCGCCTGCTGGCTAATGGTGAATCCCCGTGGCTGGAAAAGACGGTGGATGTCCGCATAGGACTGGAGCATACGTTCTACAACGGGATTCCCGTCCGATTCGGTTTCCGTCACTTCACCAGCTACATCGACAGGGACGCTGATTCGACTATCTTTACGGGGGGAACCGGCATGCCCATCGGCAGTGGCCTGGTTTCCTTTTCGGTGGAACTCATGAAGGTCACTAGTTTTCTTTACCACCAGTTTCCCTACCCTGCGGAATATGATTCCGAAGATTTCGCCCGGGTCGAGGACACCCGTTTCCGGATCGCATTGGGTTACACAGTCAACTGGTAGATTTGCCACCGCCCCGACCGGGCGGCCCCAGGATGGCCGGCACTCCGGCCGGAAGCGAGTTTGAAATGAAGCAGCGATTTGGCGCAATGCCATTGATGATATTTGTGGTCCTGGTGACCTGCGGGGCGATGGCCCTGTTTGCCCAGGCCGGCGATAAGGAAACCCCGCCCGACACCGTTCTGCGTCTGCACCTGATGTGGACCAACGACATGCACGG
>CBDUDB010000195.1:0-5328 GCA_965365795.1 uncultured bacterium
TGGACCAGATCGTTTCCGAAGCGGTGGAGCTGGTGGAGAACGGCGGCATCATTTTCCTCGATGAAATCGACAAGATCGCCGGTGGGCGCGGCCACGGCGGCGGTCCGGATGTCTCTCGCGAGGGTGTCCAGCGGGATCTGCTGCCCGTCGTCGAAGGTTCGGCGGTCAGCACGAAATACGGCCCGGTCAAGACCGATCATGTTCTTTTCCTGGCCGCCGGGGCCTTCCACATGAGCAAACCCAGCGACCTTATTCCCGAGTTGCAGGGACGGTTCCCCATCCGGGTCGAACTGGCCAGTCTCACGGAGGAGGATTTCGTCAAGATCCTGCGGGACACCGAGGGATCCCTGATCCGCCAGTACACCGCCCTGCTGGAGGTGGACAACTGCCATATCGAGTTCACGCCCGACGCTCTGGAAGAACTGGCGCGGCTCGCCGCGGAACTGAACAAGAGAATGGAAAACATCGGCGCCCGTCGTCTTCAGACCATCATGGCCCAGCTCCTGGACGAAATGCTGTTCGAAGTTCCGGGCAAGCAGCTGGGGCCCGTTACCGTGGACCGCGCTTTTGTCAGTGAACGCCTGGCCGACATCATTAGCGACGAGGACCTGTCCCGCTATATTCTGTAGGCCCTTTCTGGTGGACTCACGGTCCGGATGCGCTATTTTTGGCGGGCGCCACATATTGATAATCAGCAAAACCCCGGAGGTAATACCTTGGCTGCATTGAAGGATTTCCTGGCCATCGACGACTACAGCACCGAGGACCTCAGGGCCATCCTGGCCCTGGCCCGCGAACAGAAGCCTCTGGCCCGCGAACACCGTCTACCGCACACGCATCCCAACCGGGTGTTGGCCTGCGTATTTGCCAAACCCAGCCTCAGGACCCGGGTCAGCTTTGAGGTGGGCTTCCGCCAGCTCGGTGGCCAGACCATGTTCATCACGGACAAGGAAATCGGGATGGGCACCCGGGAATCGGTGCACGATGTGGCCAAGGTCATGAGCCGGTTCGCCGACGGCATCATGATCCGCTGGTTCGACCACCAGGAAGTGTTGGACCTGGCCAAGTACGCCACCGTTCCGGTCATCAACGGCCTGACCGATCTGTCCCACCCCTGTCAGGTCATGTCGGATATCATGACCGTGGAAGAACACCTGGGCTCCATCGACAACAAGACCGTGGTCATGATCGGTGACGGCAACAACCTGGCCAACAGCTGGATGAACGCGGCGATCCGCTTCCCCTTCAATTTTATTCTGGCTTGCCCCGAAGGTTATCTACCGGACGAAGGCATCGTGGCCAAGGCTGAAGCCGCGGGAGCATCCTTCATGATAACCCATGACCCCCGCGAGGCGGTCGAAGGTGCCCACGTCATCTACAGTGACGCCTTCTACAGCATGGGACAGGAAGAAGAGGCCGTGAAGCGTCGCAAGGATTTTGCGCCTTTCCAGATTACAAACCGGCTTCTCGAAGGCGCCGACAAGGACCATATCGTTTTGCATTGCCTGCCCGCCCATCGCGGGGAGGAGATCACCGACGAAGTCATGGATGGGCCCCATTCGGTGGTGTTCGACGAAGCGGAAAATCGGATGCACGCGCAGCGCGCCATACTGGCCACGCTTATCAGCTAGGAGGGTTTTATCAGGATTCGGTCCGGCATGCGATTGGCTTCGGGCGGTTCTCGGCGATCTCTCCAGACGGCGCTGGTGCTCAGCCTCGTCCTGGCGACCGCCTGTGCCGTGGTGGAGCCTCCGCCGGGCGGGCCCGTCGATATGACGCCGCCCGAACTTGCGATCATGTCCCCTGACTCGGGCGTCACCGGGCTGGGCGAACTGAAAACCCTCAGGCTGACCTTTTCCGAAAAGATGGATCGCGCCTCGGCGGTGACCTGGCTGCACTTTTTCCCCGATCAGCGCATTCGCCAGACCAAGTGGCACGGGGCGACCGAGGCCGAGGTCCTTCTGGAATTCCCTCTGACCCCGGACACCGTTATCGTGGTGGAGGTGGCCGCCGGCATGCGGGACGCCCACAAGGTCCAGAGCCGCCTCAGCCGCCGGTTTCCCATTGCCACGGGAGACTCCATTCCTTCCGGCTCTATCACGGGCGTTTTGATCATGGCCGATTCGGCGGTGACCAACGCGGTGATCGAACTGTACGATATTCCCCCGGACACATTGGAGTATTTCCAGCAGCCGCTGCTGCGACGAACAGTCACCGACCGGCAGGGAACCTACCGCTTCGACTGGCTTCCGGTTCCGGGGGGGCCCTGGCTGGCGCGAGCTTTCACCGATCCGGACAACAACCTCCGGCCTGGGGACAGGGATGCCCAGCGTCTTCTGCCGGACACCTTGTTTCTGACCGAGGCCAACCCCTCCGCGACTTCAGGCGTGGCTACCCTGTATGCCTG
Organism: uncultured bacterium; assembly: GCA_965365795.1. GTDB lineage: Bacteria > Krumholzibacteriota > Krumholzibacteriia > LZORAL124-64-63 > LZORAL124-64-63 > JAGLCY01. The sequence continues at coordinate 2,408 of CBDUDB010000195.1, forward strand.
GGACGCTCCCGGCCGGATCATGGCAGGTCCCTTCGACGCCCCTGAACAGGGTGGTCAACCCATGGCCTGGACCATGGTCATGACCGAGAATGATACCGGCTGGGTTCCCACTCCGCAGGGCAGGACCCCGGAACCGACCTTCCCTCTCACTCCTGAAAGCGGTGGAGTGATAGGCGAGGTGGCCCCGGGACAATCCCGCGTCATCCTTTTCGTGGACGTGGATGGAGACTCCACCTTCAGCATTGTTCCGGACTCCCTGCTGGCCTTCGTTCCCGATTCCTTGAAAACCTTGGAACCGGATTCGACTTTTGCCGGCGACTGGTTCCTGGAACCCTGGTTTCAGGTCGAAGGAATCGAAGTCGAGCCCGGGATGGAGAGTGAGCTGGAGTGGCCGGTCCCCGCCTTTACCCTCACTCCCTGGACGGCGCCAGAACCGGAGATCGAGTTACCCGATAGTCTGGGCCAGGCAGTCGGCGACACTCTTTCGTCTCCCAAGGAGAAGGAATGAGCCACCGGATTCCTTTCACGAAGATGCACGGCGCCGGCAACGATTTTGTCATGGTGGCCCAGGCCGACCTCGGGGAGGTGATCCTGGACAGTGAGCGTATCGCCGCCCTGTGCGATCGGCGCCTGGGAGTGGGGGCCGACGGCCTGATCATCATCGGACCCGGATCCGGGCCCGAAACCGATTTCCGCATGACTTACTTCAACGCCGACGGCGGCGAAGCGGAAATGTGCGGCAACGGCGCCCGGTGCAGCGTGAGTTTTGCCCATCATCTTGGCCTTGTGAAAAACACCTGCCGTTTCGACACCCAGGCCGGGGTTCTGGAGGGGATCTGGCACGGCCCCGAAGACATCGAGATCACCCTGACCCCCTGGAGCGAGTTGACCATGGATCTGGAGGTGGAAGGATCCGGCTGGCCAGCCCATCACTTCTGCAATACAGGCGTACCTCACCTGGTCATTCCCGTGGATGATATCGAAGCTGTGCCGGTCGAGGACCAGGGTTCCCGTCTTCGGCACCTGCCGCAATTCGCTCCCCGCGGCACCAACGTGAACTGGGTGACCCCCCTGGGTAAAGAGGGTCCCTTCCTGATGCGTACCTATGAACGGGGCGTGGAAGCCGAAACCCTGGCTTGCGGCACTGGCGCCTCGGCCGTGGCGGTGGTACTGTGCCGGTTGGGTGTTGCCAGCAGTCCCGTCACCCTGCGCACCAGGGGCGGCGATCTGTTGAGCGTGAGCGTCGATTTCGAGAAGGGAACCCTGACCCTGCGTGGGCCGGCGGTGACAAGTTTTCAAGGAGAGGTCTGGATCGATGAGTAACAAAACCTGGGAAATGCCCGACGGGATCTACACCGCCCTGGTGACCCCCTTCAACGACGACCGCCTGGATCGGAAGGCCTGGGGTGTCCTGGTCCAACGTCAAATCGACGCCGGCGTGGCTGGAATCGTACCTGCCGGTTGCACCGGCGAGGCCGCCACTCTCAGCCTGGAAGACCGGGAATGGATGATCCGTACCGCCGTCGAAATGTGTGCGGGAAAATGCGCCGTGGTGGCGGGCTCCGGTTCCAACTCCACTGAACTGACCGTGGAGATGACCGCCAAGGTCAAGGAGTGGGGGGCCGACGCCGGGATGCTCATCTCCCCCTACTACAACAAGCCCCAGCAGCACGGCCTGCTGGCCCACTACCGCGCCGTCGCCCGGACTGTCGACCTGCCGCTGGTGCTATACAACGTGCCGGGACGCACCGCGGTGAACATCCTGCCCGAAACCGCGGCCGAGCTATCCGCAGAACCCAATATCGTGGCCCTGAAAGAGGCCAGCGGCAACCTGGCCCAGATCGAAGAGGCCATCGGTCGCTGCAATCTGAAAGTTTTTTCCGGCGACGACGGTTTGAATTTCAATATTTTCGGCCTGGGCGGACGGGGCGCCATCAGTGTGGTCAGCAATCTATTGCCCGGGGCCATGGTTCGTTTCTGGAAAGCCTGGGCCCGGGGCGACATCAACCAGGCCTGGCCCATGAGCCGTGCCTTTGATCCCATCACCGCGGCCTGTTTCGTGGAAAGTAATCCCGTGCCCGTCAAGGAACTGCTGTCCATGGCCGGATTGTGCCGCCGCGATCTGAGGCTGCCCCTGGTGCCGGTCACCGAGCACAGCCTCACTTTTCTGGTCCAGTTCTACGAGGGAACTCTGAAAAAACTGATGGCGCGGGACCTGGAGGGAACGGCGTGATTCCGGTTTCGGTCCACGGCGCCGAAGGACGCATGGGGTTGTTGATCACTGATCTGGTGGAACAGTCCAGTGACATGGCCCTGGTAGGGCTGGTGTCCGAACCCGGACGGGAAAAGGACGTGGGCGGTTTTCATCCCGAACTGCCATTGATCGGCCAGGACAGGATGGGCGACGTGCTGCCGGCCGGCGGTGTTATCATCGATTTTTCTTTGGCCGCCGCCCTGGACGGACTCCTCGAGCAGGCCCGCCGGCTCCAGGCACCCCTGGTTGTCGGGACCACGGGGTTTTCTCCAGACCAGCAGGATAAGTTACGCTCCTTCGCGTCAGAATTCCCCGTTGTTCAGGCCTCCAACTTCAGCGTGGGTATCCCCGCCTTGCAGATGCTTCTTCAATTGCTGGCCCGGACGCTGCCCACGGGTTTCGACGCCGAGCAGGTGGAGACCCATCACATCACCAAGCTGGACAAGCCCAGCGGGACGGCCCGCACCCTGGCGGACGCCTTCACCGAAATTCGGGGCGGGGCCATTCCCCCGACCCATTCCCAGCGGCTGGGAGGCGTCACCGGCGAACACACCTGGACCTTCAGCGACCAGGAAGAAACGCTGGTGCTGACCCACCGGGCTCATTCCCGCCAGGCATTCCTGCGCGGAATCCTGCCCTCGGTTCGTTTTATTGCAGAACGTAGCGC
>CBDUDB010000196.1:0-5271 GCA_965365795.1 uncultured bacterium
CCCAGCTTCTTCTTGCCGCCCTGGTTTTCGGGACGGCCGTTTTGTGTGCCGGTTGCCAGGGTGAAAATCCCCGCCGGCCAACCGACGTCGACCCGGTGGTGGTTTCGGTGGAAGTCTTTCCAGCGGTGGCGGTTCCAGGTGAAGAGGTGACGCTGATCTGGCGGTTCGATCTGGCCGAAGACTGGCATCTTTACTGGACCGGCCGGAACGATTCGGGGTATCCGCCGCGGATCGATCTGAAACTGCCCGCAGGATGGGTGGCCGGCGGTCTGCAGTGGCCCGTTCCCGAACGTTATGTGTCGCCCGGGGACATCCTGGATCATGTCTATTTCGAGGAGCTGGTCCTCGTTCAGAAACTCGGGGCTCCCAATGAGGCGAAAACAGGTCGGGCAATAACCGTTGAGGCCGACATCCAGTGGCTGGCCTGCAAGGAAATGTGTGTTCCCGGCAGGCAGGCCCTGACCCTGGATATTCCGGTGGGGTCCCATGCCGAAACACCGGACCCGGATACCGCGGCCGCGGCGGTGGCCCTTTTGCCGGGACCGTTGCCCGATAATTCATTGGAGACACGGTGGGCCGATGCGGTTTTCCACATCGATTCTCCCGGTACGGAGCGCCTGACTTTCATGCCGACCGAGGATTGCGGCCTGTTGGTGGATTTGCTGAAAGATGGACAAGGAAAACCGCTGGCGCTGCGCTTCAAGCCGAAAGGCGAGACAGTGGGGCCGGTAAGAGGTTTGATCACGATCGAAAACAATAGCGGCCAGGTTCAGACCTACCGCATCGATTTTCCGGCGGCCCTTTTGGCGGCCGCCTCTGACGGAGGTTGACATGATTCGGACGACATTGACATTTCTCACTTTTTGTATTCTGACGATGGGCGTCACGGCGGCTGTGGCCGGACTTGAGCCGGGCGACAAGGCCCCCGGGTTTACACTCACCGACACCGGAGGCGACCAGCACACCCTGCAGGCCTACCTGGACGACGGGCAGACGGTGGTGCTCGAGTGGTTCAATCCCGATTGCCCCTTCATCAAGAAACACCACGCCAATCACCAGACCATGAACGAGACTTTCGCGGCTGTGAAAGATAGTAACGTGGTCTGGCTGGCCATCAATTCCGGCGCCAAGGGCAAACAGGGAAATGGTCTCGAGAGAAATCAGAAAGCCGTCCAGGAATACGAGATGCCCTTTCCGGTCCTGATCGATGAAGACGGCGAAGTGGGCCGGGCCTATGGCGCGAAGACCACGCCCCACATGTTCATCATCACGTCCGATGGTCTGGTGGCCTACAACGGAGCCATCGATGACGACCGGTCGGCCGGCAAGCCGGGAAAAACCAACTTTGTGGCCGTGGCTCTGAAGGAGATCGGGTCCGGGAAAAAGGTATCCACTGCTGCCACCCAGCCCTATGGTTGCAGTGTGAAGTACGCCAAATAGCGTTTTCGATCCTGGAGACCGGTCATGAAACCCACCATCCGTCCTGCCCACCCTCATTTTTCCTCGGGCCCCTGCGCCAAGCGGCCGGGCTGGTCACCTGAGGTGTTGTCGGCGGCCGTCCTGGGGCGGTCCCACCGTTCGAGCGTGGGCAAGGCCCGGTTGGCCGAAGCCATCGCGCAGAGCCGCGATATTCTGGGCCTGCCTGACGATTACCTGCTGGGCATCGTACCCGGTTCGGACACCGGCGCCCTGGAAATGGCACTGTGGACCCTGCTGGGTCCACGGGGTGTGGACGTTCTGGTCTGGGACAGCTTTTCCGGCGGTTGGGCGACGGACATCACCGGCCAGTTGCGCCTGGAAGACACGCGGGTTCTGAAAGCCGACTACGGCCAGCTGCCTGACCTGGCGGCGACGGACCCCGCGCGGGACATCGTCTTTGTCTGGAACGGCACCACCTCGGGTGTTTGTGTGCCGGACGGCGAATGGCTGGCGCCGGATCGAACCGGCCTGACCATCTGCGATGCGACCTCGGCGGTTTTTGCGGTTCGGTTGCCCTGGGAAAAACTCGACGTGGTCACCTATTCCTGGCAAAAGTCACTTGGCGGTGAAGCGGCCCACGGGGTGATCATCCTGGGCCCTCGGGCCGTCGCCCGGCTCGAAAGCCATGTCCCGGATTGGCCGGTGCCCAAGGTTTTCAGACTGACCAAAAACGGAAAACTGATTAAGGGTATTTTCAGCGGGTCGACCATAAACACTCCGTCGTTGCTGTGTGTTGAAGATTACCTGGACACCCTGGCCTGGGCCCGCGATCAGGGAGGCCTGGACGGGCTCGTACAACGCACCCGGGCCAATGCCGAGGTGATCGCCGGCTGGGTCGCCGCAACCGGCTGGGTCGAGTTTCTGGCCGAGAGCCCGCGGTTCCGGTCGCCGACTTCGGTCTGCCTGAAGATCATCGCCGACTGGTTCACCGCCCTGCCCGATGGGGATCAACGAGCTGCGGTGAAAAGGATGGCCGCCCTCCTGGAAACAGAACAGGTCGCCTTCGACATCGCGGCCTACCGGGACGCCCCGCCGGGATTGCGGATCTGGGCGGGCCCGACGGTGGACACGGACGACATCACCGCTCTTTTGCCGTGGCTCGATTGGGCCATCGAGCAGGTGAAAGTTTGAACCTGGATTCAGGAAGGTCGTGATGGGTTTGAAAATTCTGGTAGCCGACAAGATTTCTCCGGAGGGGCTGGCCTGGTTGGAAAGCAAGCCGGAGCTGGAAACGATTTTCCTTCCCGGGCAGGACGAGGACCAGCTGGTTGATTCGATCGGAGATATCGATGCCGTCATCGTGCGCAGCGCGACGCGAATCACGGGACGCGTCCTGGAAGCCGCCAAAAAACTGAAGGTTGTCGGCCGGGCCGGGATCGGGGTCGACAACATCGACGTGTCCGGCGCCACCGAAAAAGGGGTGGTGGTCCTCAACACCCCGGACGCCAATGCCACCACCACGGCCGAGCTGACCATCGCCCACATTCTATCGTTGAGCAGGCATTTGCCCGGAGCCGACCGTTCGGTGCGCGAGGGCAAATGGGAACGGGCCTTGTTCATGGGCACCGAGATCGCGGGCAAGACCCTGGGTATTCTGGGGTACGGCACCATCGGCCGGTTGGTGGCCGCACGCGGGCTGGCCTTGAAGATGAACGTCGAGGTGTACGATCCCTTCGTGACCGATGAAGTTGTGCGCCAAAACGGGTGCCGGCCGGTGGATCTGGAAACGCTTTTGTCCGGTGCCGACTACCTGACCCTTCACTGTCCGGTGACCGATGGCACCCGCGGGATCATCGGAGCCGACCAGCTGGCAAGCATGAAAAAGGGGGCCCGCCTGATCAACTGCGCCCGTGGCCCCCTGGTTGACGAAGCAGCCCTGGCCGCGTCGCTTCAAGCGGGGCAGTTGAGTGGAGCGGCGCTGGATGTCTATGCCCAGGAGCCGCCGACCGAGTCCCCGCTTTTGAACCTGCCCAACGTCGTTTTCACGCCCCACCTGGGCGCCAGCACGCACGAGGCCCAGGTGGCGGTCGGCACCCAGATTGCCCGTCAGGTGGTGCAGTTCCTCGAGACCGGCGAGCCGGTCAATGCGGTCAACCTTCCCTCGGTGTCGGCCGAGCAACTGGCGCGGGTCCGGCCCTGGCAAGGTCTGGCCAGGGCTTTGGGCCGACTGCTGGGGGCTTTGGCCGAAGGGCAGGTCGAACGGATCGAGGTGACCCTCAACGGGTGCCCCGAAGAAATCGACACGCACCTGGTGGCCGTCGACGCAGTGGTGGGATTCCTGGGCAACCAATTCTCCGGCCCGGTGAACCAGGTCAACGCCCCGACGCTGGCCGGGCGGCAGGGCATCAAGCTGGTGGAGGCACGGTCGGACCAGGTCTCGGACTACCGCACGCGGCTGGATGTGACCGGCAGCGGAGGCGGGAAATCGATCACGGTTTCCGGCACCCTGTTCGATGAACAGCACCCCCGCTTGGTGCGCATCGAGGATTTCGACATCGAAGCTGTCCTGAAGGGCGACCTGCTGTTGACCCGCCATGAAGACAGGCCGGGTGTCACCGCCGATTTCTGTCGTGTCATCGCCGACGCGGGAATGAACATCACGCGTCTGCACCTGGGGCCGGTCGGTCATGAGGGCCGGGCCATGGCAGTCATCGGCCTGGAAAAACCTCTGCCGCCCGACGTTCTGGAGAAGATGCGGGCCATTGCCGCCCTCGAAATCGTACACCAGCTCTCCTTCGAAGGCGACGGGTCGTGAAAGCGCTGGTTGTCTTCGACTGCGACAGCACCCTGGTGGAGGTCGAGGGAGTCGACGAGCTGGCCACCCGGGCCGGCGTGGGCGAACGGGTCGCCGAGATGACCAGGTCGGCCATGGAGGGTAAGATTCCCCTGGAGGAAGTCTACGGGCATCGTCTGGATATCATTCGCCCCAGCCGTGCGGATCTGGACTGGCTCGGGCGGCGATACATTGCCACGCTGGTGACCGGGGCGCGCGAAACGGTGGCCGCCCTGGCGGCCGAAGGCGCCGAAATCCATGTGGTCAGCGGCGGATTGCGCCCGGCGGTTGTGGACCTGGCCGGGGAACTGGGGTTGGCTCCGGATCGAGTTCATGCCGTGGATGTTTATTTTGACCGCGAGGACCGTTATGAAGGCTTTGAAACCGATTCCCCTCTTGCCCGCGCGGGGGGTAAGGCCGAAGTGATCCAGGGTCTCAATCGACCGGGAATCACCACGGTCATGATCGGTGACGGGATGACCGATCTCGAAGCCGCCACCGCCGGCGCCGTGACCGTCGGATTCGGGGGGGTGGTCGTCAGACCATTCGTCGCAGAAAAAGCCGACCACTTTGTGGCCGGCCCTTCATTAGAACCTTTGGTCAAATTAATTTCCCACCTGACCGAGGATTAACCCAATTCCCGAGGAACCGGTATCGATTTCCCAGCATTATCGACGTTGACATAAGTGACCTCGGCCTGGGTGACCGCCACCACTTCCCCGTCGGTGCGCCGGGTGGCCTCTACGGTGACCAGCACCTCAATGGATGTTTGACCCACCTTGATGACGTCGGCGTAGAAACTGACCAGGTCGCCTACCTCCACCGGCTGGTGAAAGACGACCCGGTCCATGGCGACGGTGACCACCTGCCGGCAACCGTGGCGGATGGCCCCCACGGCTCCGGCCTGATCGATGTAACTGAGGATCACACCGCCGAAAATGGTGCCGTGGTGATTGGTGTCCCGGGGCATCATCATGACACGGATGGCTGCGTTGCGATGATCCCCGGGCACGAAACTC
>CBDUDB010000197.1:0-5247 GCA_965365795.1 uncultured bacterium
ATGGACGTACCTCTAGTGTACCAGTTGTCTCGCCAGAGGCATCGCTGGGTAGCTACGTACGGCAGAGATAAACGCTGAAAGCATATAAGCGTGAAGCTCCACCTGAGATAAGATCTCCCGGGACATTAGTCCCCTTAAGGCTCGAGGAAGACGACCTCGTTGATAGGCCGCAGGTGCAAGCACAGTGATGTGTTCAGCCGAGCGGTACTAATAAGCCGTGCGGCTTAATCATTCTCCTTTTTTTCCTGGATTTATTCGTGGAGAAAAGGGGTACGGCAAAGTGAATGAATCTCAAACTACTCTCCATATTCAGTTGTCCGAGGACAACAGCCGGCGGCTTCGGTTTGCCGGCCAAGTTTTTCGGCGGCGATAGCGCTTGGGAACCACCTGTACCCATTCCGAACACAGAAGTGAAACCAGGTTGCGCCGATGGTACTGCAGGGTTGCCCTTGTGGGAGAGTAGGACACCGCCGGATTCTTCAAGGCCTCCAACCAATGGGTTGGGGGCCTTTTTTTATGCCAACGGCCGGTGGTTTTCCCCAGAATTTATGTTGGGCTGTCGTGGGACTGGCTCTATCTTTGCGAAACACGAAAATTTTCAGGTAGCAGGCAAGGAGGATGGCTGTGGGTAATTGGGCCCGGATGGATGATTATCTGGACGTGATCGTCGAGGGACGAACCTGGGAACAGGACCCGGAGGCCGAGGGCAGGCTCAACGAGGTTGAGGTCTACGGGATCTGCGATTTGATCGGCATCGGCAGGTGTCCGGGCACATTCCTCCCTTTGAATGCCGACGGGCCAGCCATGTCCCGCTGGTGCACCGAAGCGGCAGAACTGGCTAAACCTGAACAGAAGTTACTGCTGAAGGTTGTGGGCAGGGACATTCTTCACAAGACCGAAATTGGGGGAGTCCGGATCCTGGATTTACCGGGATCTTCGGACCCGAAAGTAATCCTTCGGGAAGAGGCCGAAAGGTTGCGGACAAATCTGGTCCAGCGGGATGGGTCCTTGGTGATGGAAGGATTCCTAGCCGCGGCCTATATCCCCCACCAGCCCAACCGACCCGGCCAGGAAGTACTGTTGAGCCTCAAGCAGGACCCCGCATTTGGCCCCTGCGTGGTTTTGGGCATAGGAGGCACCCTGACCGAGTGGTATGGCCAAGTCGGAAACAGCACCGTCATATTCCCCGCCAAAGGTCTGACGATGGAGGATGTCCGGACGGGATTAAATGGTCATCCCGCCCTGAAAATTCTCTGTTCCCCCTCCCGCCTGTACGAAAAGGCGCCCTTTGCACAGGAAGATCTGGTTTCGGCGGTAATGGGTTTGGCGGACCTGGGGTGCCATTGCGGGCCGGACGGATCCTCCCGCTGGACTGTGGAGGAGCTCGAAATCAACCCGGCCGTTTCGTCCAACGGACGTCTGGTGGCTTTGGACGGCGTGGGCCTGGTGTCCTGCCGCAAATGGTCGCGGGGCAAGCGGCCCCGGGCCGGGATATCCGCCTTGTTGCAACCACGCAGCGCCGTGGTGATGGGGGTCAGCGCCAAAGGCGCCAATCCGGGCCGGATCATCCTGACCAATCTGCGCCATTCCGAGGGTATCGATCCGGACCGACTGTACGTGGTTCACCAGAGGGAAGAGGAAATTGACGGAGTTCCCTGCGTGGCGACCGTGCCCGATCTGCCGGAGAAATGTGACCTGGCGGTGGTGTCCATCCCCGCCGAAGGAGCTCTGGAGGCCATCACCGCCTTGATCGAGAGTGACCGGGCCAAATCGATCATCTTGATACCCGGCGGTTTTGCGGAAACCGGAGAGGTCTCCCTGGCCCGTTCGATTGAAGATGTCCTTGAAAATGGGCATGCCCGACCCCGCGGCGGCCCCGTCATGGTAGGTGGAAATTGCCTGGGCATTGTCAGCCGAGACAGCTACAACACCTTTTTCCTGCCTTCGTACAAGCTACCTTTTCGGCCGGGAGCTGGACGCAATCTGGCTGTCGTCAGTCAGTCGGGGGCTTACCTGGTGACCTTTGCCAGCAATTATGACGGGATCATCCAACCGGCCGCAAGTATCAGTTTCGGCAACCAGATGGACCTGACGGTTGGGGATTTCCTTGAACACTTCAATGGCGATTCCACCATTGATGTGGTGGCTTGTTACGTGGAGGGATTTCGGGCCGGGGACGGGGCCAAGTTCCTCGAACAGACGCGCCAGGCCCGCCGGTTGGGTAAGCGGGTCATCATTTTCAAGGCCGGCAAAACGGCGCTGGGTGCCCAGGCGGCCGCCAGCCATACGGCCTCCCTGGCGGGGGACTACGCCGTGGCCCGGGCCTGTCTGGAAAGCGCCGGCGCCACCGTGGCCGCCTCCCTTGACGAATTCGAGGATCTTCTGAAAACCTTCACCCTGCTGGCCGGCCGCCGGGCGACCGGGAACAGGACCGGGATCATCAGCAATGCAGGATTTGAATGCTCCACGGTGATGGACCAGCTCGATGGGTTGGCACTGGCCACTTTCGATCGCGCAACCCAGGCCAAGCTGGATGAGGCCCTGCCTGGATACGCCCATCGCAGTAACCCCATCGATTGCACGCCCATGACCGGAACCGAGGCCTTTGCCGCCAGTTGCCGGGCTATCCTGGAATGCCCGGGGGTGGATGTGGCCATCCTGTCCTCGGTCCCGGTCACCCCGGCTCTGGACAACCTGCCAGCCGATCCGGAGGGAAGGCACCGCGAGGACATCCTGGGGCCGGGCTCGCAACCCTCCCTCATGGTTGACATTATCACCGGTTCCGCTAAACCTGCAGTGGTTGTGGTCGATTCAGGAGAGATCTACGACCCCATGTGCCGGATCATCGAAAAAGCGGGCATCCCGGTCTTCCGGAAGATCGATCGCGCCGCCCGGGCCCTGGCGGCATTTTGCCGCGGCGAGGAATAGGAACCATGAAGAAGTTCTGGATCGTTTTCATTCTGGTGGCCATCGTTTTTGGCGGCGGCTTCGGGCTGCTCTGGTATTCCATGTCCAGTTTGGAAAAGAGCGTCAGTATCGACGGGGGTGTGCTGGTCTGGGAAGTGGGCGGTGACTACCCCGAAGAAAGAGATGATTCCTTCTGGGGCCAGGTCCGCCGCGGTGGTCAGATGACCATGCCCGAGGTCCTGTTCTCCTTGTTCCGTGCCGCCGAAGATGATCGCATCACGGGCCTGGTTCTCGATCTGCGCGGGGTCTCCTTCGACTGGGCCAAGGTGGAGGAGATTCGCGGGGCGGTCGCCAGGTTCGGTGACCAGGGAAAACCCGTGGTCGCCTACCTGGACGCCGGCGGCACTCGGGACTACGCCCTGGCCGCGGCCGCCGACCGGGTCGTTCTTTCGCCCGAGGCCAACTTGATGGTTCTGGGCATCAGCGCCGAATTGGCTTTCATGCGGGACACTCTGGACAAGCTGGGGATGAAGGCTGACTTCATTCACGTGGGTGCCTACAAGTCGGCGCCCGAACGCATGACCCGATCCTCAGCCTCGGATGCCAACCGGGAAATGATCACCTCCATCGTGGACGATCGCTTCGAGGCCCTGGTGGACATGCTGGCGGACTCCCGCCGGGTCGATCGCCAGGTGGTCGCCGGCTGGATCGACCAGGGCATGTTCGACGCCCAGGATGCGGTCAAGGCGGGTCTGGCTGATACCGTCATGTATTTCGATGACATGATGGACACCACCTTCGACGAAGAAGATGTCACCTATCTGGCCGACTACAGCCTTGATCGGCCCAAGAGGCGTACCACCGAACACGAAGTGGCGGTAGTTTTCATCACCGGGGTCATCATGCCCGGGACCAGCCGTTTCGATAATTTCCAGGGCAAGCTGGCCGGCAGCGAGACGGTGGTCGAACAGCTGCAATCCGTGGGTGATGACGAGGATATCGACGCGGTGATCCTGCGCGTGGACAGTCCCGGCGGCAGTGCCCTGGCCAGCGACCTGATCTGGAACGAGATCCGCAAGGTCCAGCAAAACAAACCGGTCATCGTTTCCATGAGTGGTTTGGCCGCCAGCGGTGGTTACTATGTTTCCTGCCTGGGGGACTCCATTTTTGCCGACCCAGGTACCTTGACCGGCTCCATCGGTGTTTACGCCGGCAAGATGGACCGCAGCGGTATGTACCGGAAAATCGGGGTTAATCGGGAATTCATAACCCGGGGGGCCAATGCCCTGCTTTTCACCGATGAGGGCGGTTTCACCTCGTCCCAACGCGAACTTTTTCAAGATCAGATGGATAAATTCTATGAACGATTCCTGGACAAGGTGGCATCCGGACGGGGGATGACCAGGGATGCCGTTCACGAAGTGGCCCAGGGTCGAGTCTGGACGGGTCGTCAGGGGATGGCCGTGGGCCTGGTGGACGGTTTGGGCGGTTTGCGCCGGTCCCTGAATTCGACCAAATGGATGCTGGGGATCGAGCCTGAGGACAAGGTCAATATCCGCACCTTTGGCGAAGAGCTGTCACTGCTGGAGCGGATGATCCTGAAATCCCTGCGCGCCGAAGGCGGGCTTGCCCGCCTGGCGGTTTCCCTTTATGAATGGGGGGGTGTTGCCGGCACGCCGGCGGCCAACCTTCCTGTCCCGGTGCTGGTTGAAGCACTGCGCGAGGACGGTACCCTGGCCATGGTGGAATTGATGGATGGTCGGCCGGTGACCATGATGCCTTTCTGGATCAGGATGCGTTGATCCACGGGCCATCGGGCCCGAGTCAGGGGTTCTCGGTCGGAGGTTTGTCGGGAACTGGATTTGCGGTCGAGTGTTGAGATGGACCGGGGAATTCCGGACTTATTTTCTGAATAGCAAGCCAATCGCCTGGCCCCAAGGGACAGGCAAGGAGATTTAGACTCGATGGATCCATTCCAGGACGAATCCCAATCAGCGGGGTCGGACTTCGATCTCATGTCGCTTTGGCGGGCCTTCTGGCGCCGCAAGCTTTTGTTTCTGGTTCCCTTTATTCTTTGCCTGTCCATGGCTGTGGTGATCATCAAGACCATGACGCCCATCTATGAATCTTCCAGCCAGCTTCAGATCAAGTTCAACATGATGCATAGCAACCTGATCGACGACCCCTCCTATCGGTACGGCCATCCGAAATACATCGGAGTGATGGCCTATCAAGAGATGGACATGCTCCTGACCTCGCCGGAATTCATGGAAATGATGGTGCGGGAGATCGGTCTTGATGATGTTCTGCGGGAATCCGATCCCGATTCGGTGGCGGAGG
>CBDUDB010000198.1:0-5186 GCA_965365795.1 uncultured bacterium
CGAACGATAACAACCCGGTCGGTCAAGGCTTCCCGTCCGGTATTCATCCGCACGAAATAAACGCCGCTGGCGACGGCCTGGCCGTGGGTGTCCTTGCCGTCCCAGACCAGGACCCGGGTGCCGCTGTTCAAGGTGCCGGTGAACAGCTGCCGGACACGGGCGCCGCGGGCGTCGTAGATGTCCACGGTGACATCGGCCTGGCCGGGCAGGCTCAGTTCCAGGCGCGATTGGGAACCGGTCACGCTGCCCAGCACCCGCAGGCTCGTGCTGCCGAGCACCACGTCACCGACGCCACTGACGCCGCTGACGATGAACCCGACCGGCTGGCTGAGATCCGTTCGTTCGATGCCGTCACCGGACCAGGCCCGCCACCAGTAGTTGCCGTTGGTCAGGGTGGGAGAGACCCAGGAGGTCTCATTGCCACCGTCAGGCACGTTGTCGGCGCTTGCGGCCAGGTCGGTGCCCAGCTCGTCAGTATAGATCCGGAAGCCGTGGACCGGTGGATCGACCAGGGCCTTGGCGCCGGGGGCGATGGTTAGCGTCGGGTTGGCGCCGACCGTTTCTCCCTCACCAGGAGAAAGGGGGATCGGAGGGCCCAGGGCCAACGAAGAACCGGGATTACCGGTCACCACCACGTCGTCGATATACCAGCCGTCCTCGGTCACGGACTGGTCGGTTTCCAGGATGAAGCGGAGGGAAACTTCCTGCCCCGCGAATTCGGCCAGGTCCAGGTTGACCTGCTGCCAGCTCGACTGGAGACCGGTATAGGAAGCGAGGGTGCTCCAAGGGCCGCCGTCGCCGGACACCTGCACCTTGCCGTAATCGTAGTCGTCTTCGATATCAAACCTGTGCCAGAAGCTCAGTCCGGTGGCGTTGAAGGTGGTGTTCAAGGTGGCCGAAGTGGATTCCATGTCGTCATATTCTCCGACCGGAGAATCGGTCAGGCTGTGGTTGGTGGAATGATATTGATTGGTGGTCAGGCCCCACTCACCGGTGGTGGTCCAGTTCCCCGAGCCGTTTTCCATGTCGTCGGTCAAAAGAACCGTGGGCGAGCCCACCGCAAAGCCCAGCGGATACACCAGGTCGCCCTCGGGCATGTTAACGGTCACGGTGAAGTTGACCAGATGTCCGTTGGGGCAGGCCGGATCAATGGCCAGGGGAATGGGATTGGCGGCCAGGGTGGTGGTGCCGAGCGTGCCCAGGCTGCCGATGACGCGGGTGGCCGCACCAAACTGGACCCAGGGATCGTCCGTTCGGATGGTCAGTGTCAGGCTACCGGTCGCATCGAACACGGACGGGTTCTCGATGGTGAAATCAAGGTCGCCGCTCTGTCCCGGCTCGATGTTCTTGGAGCCGACCGTCACCACGGGGGAATGGACCTCCACGAAGGCGCCGGCGACCCGCATCAGATAGATGTGGGGCCAGATGTTCTCCTGGAACAGGGGTACACGACGGCTCTCGGGGGGCCAGAACCAGTCGCTGCTGTTGCCGATCTCGTTGCTGAAGGTGTAGATCTTGTCGTGGAAGGTCAGGTCTCCGTAGACCCAGTCGAAAGTTCCGCCGTTGACCATGTAGTTGATGGCCTCGAACGGCTGTCCGGGATCGTATCCGTTGTACTTTACCATTTCGTCGGCCATGTGATCGAAAATGGCGTCATCGACTGTGGGTGCGGAGGTATAACCCCACGGGATCAGGGTCAGGTTGCCATAGGAGTGGATGGTGTCGTGGGTCCGGAAATCCTGAGTGTTGACGAAATTCATCAATGCCTGGACCTCAGGTTCGCTACCGGGCGAGGGGCCGCGGTAGACCTCGCTGTCGGTGTCGGGGCTGCTGCCGTTGTCGTCGAAACCCCACTGGTAGGGATAGTTGCGGTTGGGATCAACCCCGTAGGTTCCGTCCCCGTTGTTGCGACGGTTCTTGCGCCACATGCCGCCGCCCTGTGGTTGATTGATTTCGTTGAATACCGACCCGTCGGGATTGACCACGGGCACGATGTAGAGTTCGCGGTTGTTCAGAAGCCAGGTGATCTCGGGATCAACACCGTAGTTCTGCGCCAGGTACTCGGCGAACATGATGGTGAACTCCGAGGCCATGATTTCCCGCGCGTGGTGCATGGCGTCGATGAAGATCTCGGGTTCGTCCTCGTCGACATCGGGGTTGTCCGAAATACGGAAGGCCCACAGGTCACGGCCCTGATGAGTCTGGCCAATGGACCACTTTTCGCTGACGATATTGGGATACAGCAGGCGCAGTTCGTCCACGAAGTCGATGGTCTCGCTCCAGGTGTGATAGTCGCCGTAGCCGACATCCTTGTCGGGGTAGGCCGGGATGCTTTCCAGGTCCTCTTCCAGGATCTCCATGGGCATTCCCGATTCCCGCAGGAAGGCCAGGTCTTTCGGATTGGCCGAGATACGGGCGAAGGAGCCCGGCTTGACATACAGGATGTCCAGGTGGCCACCGTTGGCCATGATGAACTCATTGCCGCCGGGAACGCTGAGGTCGAGCTGAACAAGGGCGTGATGGGGTTCGGCGGCTATAGCCTGCGAGGTCAGGCCGAGAAGGAGCAGTATCAAAAGGGCAAATATCCGGGGCGTGGACATGAGATGGCCTCCATTGGAGCAGAAAAACCCAGGGTTACAGCTATAATTCTACATGATATTTAGCTACATGGGGCGAAAAAGGTTAGAGTTATCTTCTCGCGCCACAATCGGCGGCGGGAACCCCAGAGGGTGATCATGATTGTAGGGCGAACCCACCCCAGGGCCCATTTGATGAATGATGCACCAGGGCCCTTATGTCAGGGCTCGGCATCCCGATATGCAAAACACCACTTTTAGGACAACCCAAAAGAACGCCGACCCCTCTTGAGAAGGGGCCGGCGTCGTTCACGCAACTTTTCAATCTTCCGAACTACTTGGCCTTGTCGACCGCGGCGGCGGTCTTCTTGACCGCGTTGATCGAGATCTTCAGGTTCTTCTTTTCCTCCGCCGTGAGCTTGATCTTGATGATGTCCTCGATCCCGTTCTTGCCCAGGATGGCGGGCACGCCCAGGAACAGGTTCTTCACTCCGTATTCGCCCTTCAGCAAGGCGGCGACGGGAATGATCTTCCGCTTGTCGAAGGCGATGGCCTCGACCATCTCCAGGGCGCTGATCGCGGGGCTGACGAAGGCGGATCCGCTACCCAGGAGACCGACGATTTCTCCACCGGCCTTGCGCGTGCGCGCTTCGATCTTGGCCAGGGCGGACTTGCTGACGAACTCTTCGACGGGCAGGCCGTAGATCCGGCAGGCGCTGCGGATGGGCACCATGGTGTCACCGTGACCGCCGAGCACCACAGCCTCGATGTTTTCGACCGACACGTTGGCTTCCTTGGCCACGAAGTACTTGTAGCGGCCCGAGTCCAGGACGCCGGCCATGCCCATGATCTTGTTGGGCTTGCAGCGCAGCTTCTTGAACAGGCGGTAGACGATGGCGTCCAGCGGGTTGGCGATGGAGATAATAAACGCGTTCGGGGCGTACTTCTTGATGCCCGCGGCCACGAAGTCGGTGATCTTCAGGTTGGTGGCCAGCAACTCTTCGCGCGAGGGGAAGGTGCCGTCGGGTTTGGCCTTGCGGGGTACACCGGCGGTGTTGATCACGAAATCCGCGCCCTTGAGAACCTCATAGGTCTTGCTGCCTTCGAGGTTGACGTCCTTGCGAAAAGTCGGGGTGGCCTCGGCGATATCCAGGCACTTGCCCTTGGCGAATTCAGGCGGAACGGGGTCGACCAGGCCGATGTTGCGGGCCAGGCCGCGAGTAGCGATTTCCGAAACCAGGACGCCGCCGATATTGCCGCCGCCAACGATACCGATTTTGTTGATCATGACACCAAGCTCCTTGCTGGTAAGTCCAACTTTGCGGGATTTTCGGGAACAGTTCGTTCCGATGCGTCAGGATTGCACGTTAACACCTAAGGGGGGCGAATTTCCAGAAAATTCGTTATCTTTGAACGCCCAAACCAACACAAAAACGGTCGGTTATGGGTTTTGGGAAACTTCAGACAGGAGAACGCGGGAAAATGGCCGAACACCAGAACAAATGGGATGCCAGGTATGACCAGGATGATTTTTTCTATGGCCGCGAGCCCAACTATTTTGTGGCCCGAAAGCTGAAGGGCCGCGTCTCGAAGCGGGTGCTATTTCTGGCCGAGGGCGAAGGGCGCAATGCCGTTTTCGCGGCGGGGCTGGGTCACGAAGTGACAGCCGTAGACAATAGCGCCGTCGGCCGGGGCAAGGCCTTGGACCTGGCGGCGGCAAAGGGCGTGACCCTCGACTACCGGCTCGCCGATGTGGTCGCCGAGCCATGGGACCGGCAGGCCTGGGACGTCATCGTGCTTTGTTTCGTCCATATGCCTCCCGAGGAAATGGCGGAAGTTCACCGGAGGGTGGCCCGGTGCCTCGAACCGGGCGGCACCCTGATCCTGAATTCCTTTGCGAAGGCTCAATTCGGCCGTAAATCCGGAGGACCGCCTCGGCTGGAATGGCTCCATGACATTGAGGAGCTGATGGACCAGTTTCCCGGCCTCATCTTGATGGGCGAGGAAAAGGAAGTGGAACTGAACGAGGGGGCCGGCCACCGGGGACCGGCCATGGTCATCGAAATGAAGGGTAAGAAGTAGGCCGCCTATTCTGAACGATCAGCCGAAGGCTCCGGTCACCGCGATCCGGGACCAGTCCTCGAAACTGCCTTCATCAGGCCCCTGTCCGGGGGCGGTCACCTGGCGCAGTTGCTTGACCGGGATCCAGCGGGCCTGGTGCGGTTCGGCCTGGGCGCTGACAAGTTCCAGGATCTGGTCGTCGGTGTCGGCCAGTCCATCAAGGTCCACCTTGAAAACCACGCCGAAGTGAACACTCGAGACATCCTCGCTGTCGGAGTTGATGAACCCGATCAAGGATAACGCGCCGGCGCCGGGATTGAGGCCCGTCTCCTCTTCCATTTCACGCAAGGCGGTGGCCATGACCATGCCGTTGGTCGCGACCTGATCGTTGTCGCGGTCCAGCGGTTCGATGTGCCCCCCGAAACCCACCGACCACAATCCGCCCAACCGTTTTTCGGTGTGTTTGGCACGCCTCTGGTAACACAGCACCCGGGTGTCGTCGCCATGTCCTCGCTGGAGCATCAGGTAGGGGATGATCTGCTTGTAGTG
>CBDUDB010000199.1:0-5128 GCA_965365795.1 uncultured bacterium
GAAATCTACTTCTGCACCCACACGGAAATTTATGCTGTCTCCGTGGACTATGAAGGCGGCTTCACCCTGGGCAGGCCGCGCAAGCTTTTCGACCGCGCGACCACGGGGTTCTCGCCTACATGGCCTGACGGGTTTGATGTGACCGCAGATGGGGAGAAGTTCGTGATGTTGCGGCCGGCACCAACGGAAGATGATGCCCGGCCCATGCTGGTGGTGGTGCAGAACTGGTATCGGGAGTTTGGGGGAAAGTAGGTTTTTGCAAAATTAAAAGTCGCCACACCTCTCCAGGCATGGCGACCGGGAAAAAACCAAATAGAGATGCGGACTAACCCACGATATACCAAATTGCCCAGCCGTTCCCTATCACTTCAGCATGACCACCCGACGGGATTGCATATGTCCGCCTTGGCGCAGGTTGATCAGGTAGATGCCGCTGGCCACCACCCGGCCTTCAGCGGAGCGTCCATCCCAGTTGATCTGGTGCTCGCCGCGGCCCAGCTCGCCACGGTGCAGCGTGGCGACGCGCCGGCCCTGCAGGTCGTGTACGCTCAGGTCGACCGCCCCTGGCTCCGTCAGGGCGAAGCTGATCGAAGTTGAGGGGTTGAACGGGTTTGGCGCTGGTTCGCGCAGGGTGAAGGTCGCCCCGAGGGGATCCGGCACGTCGTTCACGTCGCCCACTGAGAAACGGTACGCGACCGTCTGCCCCTGGAAGGTGACCCGGAAGGTCCACCACCCGGTTTCCGCGCCCGCCGGCATGTTCCAGCTCCAGTACCACCACGAGGCTGAGTAGTGCGCCACGCCCGCCAAGGCGCCGGTCCAGTGCTGCCAGACCGAACCGTCGGGACGCAGGATCTCATAGTCGCTGACCTGACCCTCCAGCTGGTCGCGGTAGTACGTCATGAAGTAGACAAGTTCACCGGCCACAAAGGCGTTGCGCTCGTGCTTGACCGCGGGCGTGGGGCACGCTTGCCATTCGGGTGGTGCATCATGGGTGCGCAGGGCATTGATGGCGGAGTCGAAGTAGGGAGGCTGCGCGTCCCACCAACTGTCGGGATTCATGCTGTTGCAGTTACCTGAC
Organism: uncultured bacterium; assembly: GCA_965365795.1. Taxonomy (GTDB): domain Bacteria; phylum Krumholzibacteriota; class Krumholzibacteriia; order LZORAL124-64-63; family LZORAL124-64-63; genus JAGLCY01. The sequence goes on from CBDUDB010000199.1 coordinate 1,079, forward strand.
CAGGGATCGATCAAGTTGTCCCCGTCGTCGTAGACTTCGAGATGCAAGTGAGGTCCGGTACTGTTGCCACTGCTGCCGACGATACCCAGGTACTCGCCCTGGGCAACCGATTGGCCCAACGATTTGGGCGTCAACGAGCCGTTCTTCATGTGTCCGTACCAGGCGATCGATCCGTCGGCGTGCTGCAGGTACACGGCGTTCCAGTCGCCGCCGCCGAAGCCGCAGTTGCGGTCGAAGTTGCCGTCGTAACGCCCGATGATGACACCGGCCGCGCCGGCAACGACCTCGACGTCGTCATCGTCGACCTTGTGCCAGGCGAATGGCCAGGTGAAGACGTCTGTTCCCGCGTGGTTATAACCGTTGCTGAGGTCGTAGGTGCGCCCGCCGCAGTCATAGTCGAGCAGTTGATCCGGATAGGCGGGGTTTTCATCGACGAAGTTGGAGATACCGTGCACGCCCGGATCGGTCACATGGTCGGCGCCCCGTATCGGCCAGTCCAGGAGCACGCCCGCCGTCTTGTCCGGGTGCGCCGGCAGCACTCCCTGGGCACGCAGGGACGCCACGTTGGCAGCGAGTTCCAGCTTGATCAACGCGCGCTGGGCCTCGGTCAGGCAGGGCCCGTTGCTGCGGGCGTCGTAGTAGCCCTGGCCGGCGGCGACCGGCCGCAGGGCCGGAGCCTCCAGAAGGGATGCCATCGGGTCAGCGGATACCTGCACTATTCCAGCACCCATTCCGACCGAGGCCCAGAGCCAGGCCATCGTCAAAACCGAAGCGCCGATCCACCGATCAATCCGTTCAGGTCCAGTCATGATGATCACACTCCAGGAAATCCTAATCCCCACCTCTTAACATAGAGGATCATTGTACAGCTATTTTTGGCCGGCAATCAAGTTTCGGTCACCTGATATTGTGCCGCCGTAAGAACCACTGATGAAGGCTTCGGCAGCCAGGCCATTGGTTGTCAGGGCGAAAAGGCAAACGACACCGACATATAGAATGGTTCTTCTCAAAACTGGGCCTCATTCCATCAATTATTCGAAATCGATTAGTTGCTGGGGAAACCAGCGTCCTCTCAGAAACCTGAAACTCGCCAATTCCCTTCACTGTCCGACTGAGATTTCCTGGCCAGGGGACGCCGCCTCAGAGTGGCCCTCAAGTGGACGATTGATCAGTTCTTCGGCCGCGACGGCGTGCAACCGGGGGGCCAGATTAATCACTCCCCCGCTCCAGGAACAGCGTCTGAGTGGGATAGGCGAACTCGATCTCCTCGGCAATAAATCGTTCCCGGACCTTCAGGTTGATTTTCTCCTGGATCGACATGTAGAGATTGTAGTCAGGAGCCAGCACGTAATACACGGTTTCGAAATTCAGGGCGAAATCCCCGTACTTGGCGAAATGTGAGCGGTCGAACCGCGTACTATCCTGCTCTTCGATGGCTTCGCGGATGATGCCGGGAATCGCCACCAGTTTCTCCTGAGGGGTCTGGTAAGTCACCCCCAGCGGGAACACCACTCTTCGTTCGTACATGCGGCCGTAGTTCCGTATGCGGCAGCTCAGCAGGTCGGCATTGGAAAACACCAGCTGCTCCCCGGAAAGGCTTCGCAGGCGGGTGGTCTTCAGCCCGACGTTCTCGACCGACCCCAGATGTTCCCCGACGACGAGGAAGTCACCGATCACAAAGGGCTTGTCGAAGACGATGGACAAGGAGGCGAACAGGTCGCTGAACACGTTCTGCAGGGCCAGCGCCACGGCGATGCCGCCGATCCCCAACCCGGTGATCATGGCGGTGATGTTGACGCCAAGGTTGCTTAGGATGATAAGGAGCGCCATCACCCAGATGGCCATCCGCACCACGAAGGAGATGGCACCGACGGTGGTGGCCGCCGCCTTGTCGTCCTCGAGCTGCCGGGACCGGTAATGATCCAGCCAGGCGGTCACCGCATGGGAGACCCACAATCCTGCCTGAATCATAAGAACGACCACCAGAAGGTGATGCAGGAACAGGGCGGTACTGGGGGGAAGCTCCAGGGTCCTCGCCGCCACGGCCAGACCGATCATCAGCAGTGTCAGCTTGAGCGTGCGGCCGAGGGATTCGGCGACCACGTCGTCGAGGTGGTTTTTGGTGAGTTTCGCCAGCCGGCCCAGGCGCGACTTGAGCAGGGCAAGCACCAGCCGTAGGCCCACGGCTACCGACAGGCATACTCCCAGGGCGACCACCCAGCTGCGGATAGGGTTTCCCCAGAAAATTTCGTCCAGAAGATTCATTTCCTTCACCATTCCTCCCTGTGAAACTTAGACTTCCCCGCCACTCTACGACCGGGTTGCCAATTGATCAACCGCCGGGGCGCCACTTTTCAACGTAGGCGTCGATCTTGAATTTCCGTTTCAGACCGTTGGCATTCATATAGCGGACCTTTCCAAAAACCGGCCTCTCGCCCCAGGCCCGATCGTGCTGGCCGAAGCACCAGGCTACTCCGGCGAAACCGTTGGGATCGCGACCGTCGAGTTGGTACTTGTTGTTCAGGTATAGAGCGATATCGAACCCCTGCTGGGGGTCAGCCGTCCACTCGAGGATTTTTTTACCCCAGTACATCCGCATGTATCCGTGCATCGTTCCAGCGTGGACCATTTCCAGTTGGGCAGCATTCCAGTAGGGGTCGTGGGTCCGGGCCTGCTCGAAATCATCCAAGCCATACACGAATTCGCGCGGGTCGCCTGCGTGAAGCTTGAGAGTTGTCCGCGCCCAGTCATGCAAACCTTCGTATTGATCGTATTGCGGGTTGTAGTGGACGAAATTATGTGACAGTTCCCGCCGGACGATCAGCTCTTCCAGGAAGGAATCCAGGCCCGGGCCTTGGCCATACTTGAGGGCTTCAAGGGCGACAAACAGCGGGCTGATCTGGCCGAAATGCAGGTAGGGACTGAGGCCCGAAGTAAAGCTGAGGGTGGGGTCGTTCCGCAGGTCGTGGAAATGGCTCAGTTTGTCGCGCAGGAACAATTTCAACTTTTTGCGGGCGATCGAGGGCCCCCCGGGGGCCCCTGGAACCGCAGATACGCTTCGATCCAGATTCAGATCATTGATAATTCTGTCCATCTGGCTCAGATCCAAGCCCGGCAGCCTCATCGCCAATGAGGATTTCTTGACTCGTTGTTGCTTCAAGGGAACCAGAAAACCAGGCAGTTGGCGGTGAATCCGCGGCCTCAGCGTGCCCGCCGAAAAATTCAACTTTTCCGAGGCGGTTGCCACCGGCACGATGCAGTTGGTTTCCACTTCCACCATATGGCAATCAAGTTTCGCGGCCACTACCTCACGCCACGATCGCTGAATGCGGAGGTGCCCCGCGTCCGTGACCACCCAGGCAGCCTTCGCCGCCAGTTCGGGCACCAGGTCCTCGGGCTCGCCTAACCGAGTCACCAGTTTGATTCCCTTTTTCTCGAGGTCCTTTTCCGTTTCAACCAACCCCTCCAGCATGAATCGGTAATGCCGCAGGTTGGCTTCCGGATAATCGGCGGTCAGGCAGAACAACACGACCAGGGGCAGCCCCTGTCCATTGGCCAGGCCGATGGCATGCTCCAGCGCGTGGTTCCAGTGGGCACGCTGGGCGGCTTGCATCCAGTAAAGGCCGCAACGGCCCTTCACCATCGGTTTGGAGTTTAGATCACCGATCTGTTCGGGAAGGGTGGACATGACGAGGGGTCTCCTTTTTCATCCTGGTATATAGGAAAAATCGGAGACCGGCCAGGGGTGTTATTGGAGGCTCGATGCCATCCGCTAGGAGAGGATAAATTCCTCAACATCCTGTATGGGGATCCAGGTAATGTCATCTTTCGAATCGGCATGGCGCTTTCCGATGGCCAGGAAACGGTCCAGGTTGTCCAAGAAGAGGTCGACCAGCCGAGGTTCGAAGTGGGTGCCCCGGCCTTCCCGGATGATTCCGAGGTATTTTTCCTGCGACATGGCCTTGCGGTAGATCCGGTCATGGGCCAGGGCGTCGAAAACATCCACCAGGGCGGTTATCCGGCCGTAGATGTGGATGTCCTCCCCCGCCT
>CBDUDB010000200.1:0-5099 GCA_965365795.1 uncultured bacterium
ATTCAAAGCGGAGTTGCTCAATTCCCTACCCCTTGCAACGGCTGCCGGCAGCCGGTTATTCCATCCGTGTCTGGCTGGTGGCCAGTCTTGTATAGTCCCGAAGATAAATACATTACTATTTTTGTCAACTTTTATTCACGGGCCCGAAAATGGCAGGCCTGAGCCACTTACCAGCTCAGCCGACATTCAGCAGGCCCAGCCGGTGTTCCATATCCTTGAGTGGCATCAGGTCTCCCCTTCGGCTGGCCACGACCACTCCCTGCCGGTAGATTTCCGCCGCTTCGACGGGACGCTGCAGCGCTTCGAGAACCTTGCCACAAGCTGCGTAAAGGGAGCTGTTGTCCGCCTGGATTCGCAGGGCCTCGGCCAGGAATTTTTCGGCCTGATCGTAGTCCTCGAGTTCGGTCAGGGCCTTGCCCATGCCCATCAGAGCCAGCGGGTCTTGCGGATCGATATCCAGCACGGCGGTGAACATGCCGATCTTTCGTCGGGCTTCATCCTGCCTGGCGACCACTGCCACTTTTTCCATGGCCCTGGCCTCGGCCGGATCGGTGGAGGAAAACCTCTTGAGTGTCGCCTGGGCTTTTTGGCGCTCCGCTTCGTCCTTGTCGCCGATCTTCATGTAGAAAAGGGACAAATTGGTGTGGACCATGGGCTCATTAGGAGCCACCTCTTCCAGGCGGCGGAAGATATCGATGGCCTGAAGGTAACGTTCTGAGCGTCCCAGGATCACCCCCAAGGCTTCGTAGGCTTCGGGAAACCGCGGATCCAACCGAAGGGCCTCCTCAAGCAGAGCCACCGCCGGCAGGTCGTCACCCCCGCTGAACAGTCTTATCGCCTGTTCGTGAAGATGCCGGGCCCTTTGCGCCTGATTGGCGGCCTGGTAAAAGGGAAGGTGAACCACCTCGGCCTCAAGCGGCCCCGTGCCCGTTTCCACTTCGAGCATGGTTCCGGGTGTCCGGTGATCCCGATTCAGGAAGACCAGGGAAATGGTTCTGCACCGGGTGGGCGACCAGGCCCCCGTGGCCCAGGAACCGATTTTTTTCCCGGCCACCTTCAGATCCCTGCCCGGTCCGGGCAGATCATCAGGCGAAGGCCCCTTGTCCCTCGCGAATTCCAACCCACGCAAGGCCATCGGAACCGACCCGTAGGTCCGGATGCGGGCCACGACCTCCTGGCCGGGGAAACATCCCTTGGTCGCACTGACCACCTGCTGCTCGAGTCCGGTCTGGGGAAGCACGACCCTCGCCGGTTCCAGATCGCGGCCGAGGCAAGGCCAGCCGGCTTCGACGGTGAGCCAACGCCAAGCCGTACCGGAGGCAACCTCCTTATCCAAGACCTCCATCTCAAACCCCCTTGCGGATTCCAGAAATTGTTCGGGGAATACCTCTTTCGATGACCCTGCGCCCCAAAGAAATAGCCGCCCGGGATCACCGGTGAAGGAGCGGTTGAGGATCATCAGATCAGCCGGAAGGCCGGCGGGAGGGGATTCGGGGGCCCTGAGGGAATACTCCGGCACCTTTTCGGGCTCGGGGCGCCCCAAAACGCGTTCCAGAAGGTCCCTTGTGCTGGGCCCCTGCGCCAGCACGCCCTCGAACTGGGTAGAGACGTCCTCGAGAAGAACATCTTCACCGATCAGGGTTGCTTCCAGGTCCTCCAGGAGAACCGGAACGTCGCGGCGGTTCATCAACAGGAAAAACGAGGGGAAGGGCTGTCCTCGATCCGGCAAGTGGTGAAGGCTGAAATAGCTGACCAGCTGCCCGCGGCCGGTTAGCTTGCAGGACAACTGCCCCTGCCCCGGAGCCAGGGCGAGGACATCACTCGTCAAACGCGCCTGCAGAAAGTCGCGGCAATCCGGACCCGCGGCCAGAACCAGCCCCAGATCCGGCACTGCATTCCAGCGGGCGACCAGTCCAAACCGGCGGGCCTGGGCAACGAGATCGCGCGGGTCGCCGGACATCAGACCGCGAAACTTTCCCCGCACCCGCAGGTGTTGCTGGCGTTGGGGTTATTGAACTGGAAACCTCGGCCGCTGAGACCGGATTGGAAATCCAGGACTACCCCGCGCAGGTAGATGACGCTTTTGGGATCCAGGAGGATGTCGAACCCGTCCTGCGCAACGACCACGTCCCCATCCTTTTGGGAATCGAATGCAACCTTGTAGGTCAGACCCGAACAGCCACCTCCGGAAACGCCCAGACGCAGGCCGGGGCCCGGAGTTTCCCCGGCGGCCAGGAGCCGTTTGACTTCCTCACTCGCCGTGTCGGTCAGGACGACAGGGTCATCGTTCGCTGCGGCCGGCAATGGAGTCGCCGATTCAGCCACCTGGGGCACCGCCGCTGGCGGTGAGGTCATCGATTTCCCTGCACCCGGGTAAAAATCGCTCAAAGGGGTAACGTCTTCCACATCCGCGGCGGGTAACTTGAGCCGGTCGTGTTTTTTCCAGACTCCGAATTTGGCTGCCCGTTCCAGGTACTGACCGTTCGAGCGGCCTTCCTGTCCTTCGGTATGTTGATCGGCATCCAGCAACAGCAGGTGCTCGTCATCCCACTCATGGCAGCGTCCCACGTAAACGGTGTCTTTTGCCGAAACCACCACCGTGATCCCATGAAGCTCGCCTTTATCGTCATGAAAGGTGCCCAATTTCTCATTCCTTTCGAGGGAAACCGGCCGGCCCTCTAATTGCAATAAACCTTGAAAGCCGCGACAAGATCGGCGGCGATGGCGTCCGCCTCGCGGCCTTCGATCAGATGGCGAGGAACAAAGTGCACCAGCTCGCCGTTCTTCATCAAAGCAATGGACGGGCTGCTCGGAGGAACGTCCCCGATCAGGCCGCGGGCACGCTCGGTGGCCTCCAGGTCCTGACCCGCAAATACCGTGGCCATTCGTTCGGGCCCGGGGTCATGGTTCAACGCCAGGCGAACCGCAGGGCGAGCGCTGCCCGCCGCACAACCGCACACCGAGTTGACCAGCAACAGGGCCGTGCCCTGCCGGGCCTGGAAAAAGTCCACTACTTCAGCGGACGTGCGCAGTTCCTGCACACCCATCTCCACCAGTTCCGCCCGCATGGGGGCGACCATCTGCTCCGGGTAAGGCATCTAGATTTCTCCCTGTTGAATTCCACTTTCCACCGCTGGAAATACTGCTCTCAATATTAATTGTTTACCATTTTTGTCAAGTATTATCCGATCATTGGCCACAGGAACCTAGAAATTGAAGTGGGCCCACCCGGCAGGTTGGACTATGGTTACCGCGTTCAGAAATATCCCAACCAATCCAAGGGAGTCCGAAATGAATTGTGTGCGAAGGTGTTTTCTGTTGGCCTTGCTGGGCTGTTGTTTGATGGCTGCCGAAGTGCAAGCCCAGGAAGCTCCGGCACCACGCTCGGTGAATTTCGGGGCGGGAATCTCGGGGAAATACCCCTACGAAAGCTTCGGGGATGAATACCGATCCGGCTACGGCCTTCACGCCATCATGGATTATCCCGTTATTCCCTTGCTCGACCTGACCGCTGACATCGGCTGGAACCATTTCCCCCGAGGCGACGCCATCGAGTCCCTCGATATCTGGGAATTCGTGGGGGGCGCGAGAGTGCGACTGGGCGTGTTTTTCATGAGCGGTGAAGTGGGATACTACACGAACATCAATGAAACCAGTTTTTTACCTGGGTTGGGTTTGCGGTTCACACACTTCGAAGTGGCCTGGAACGTTCGGGCGGTGTCGCGTGGAAGCTGGACGGGGTTGCGGCTGGCCTACTATTTTTAAGGCTGCCGTTGATCGACACCCCGGGAAGGATGGACCATGTCCGAAAACAGCATCGACCAGGACGCGCATCTGCCTGCCGTGACCCTCACTGCCGCTGGCTCAAACCGGGAAATCCACCTGGCCAAGATCGGCGTGCCGACCATCCTCATCTTTCACGGGCAGGACACCGCCGACGCCGCCTTGGTCGTCAACAAGATCGTTCGCAAGCAGTTTCCCACCGCCGATGAGGTATTCATGGCCTCGGTCATCGACCTGCGGTCGTTTCCGAGCATGTTCCGAAGCATGGTCGGGCCCGCCATTGAAAAAGCCTATTTCAATGCGGCCGGCAAGGTGCCCGAAGAAGCGGACCCCGCGGATCTGGTAGTCCTGTTGCCGGATTGGGATGGGTCGGTCCACGACGCTGTCGGAGTCCGGGAGTCCACATCCAAAGCCGCCGTGCTGGTTGCCGACAGCCAAGGCAGGATAGTCGGCCGTGACCAGAGTGACACCCTGGCCGAGACCGCTCTGGCTTACCTATCAGGCTTGATCGGAAATTGACCCCGAGCGGCTGAATACGACCTCAACCCGCCGGGGGGATTTCCGGTGCCCATCTTGGATCTGCCAAACTTATCGATCCAGCTTGACCGGTATCCGCTGCGCCGCAACGAGCTTTTGCAGGCCTGGGATGCCGCCGATGAGTACCTGCTAAAACACCTGCATGAATCGGGGTCCCCTGATCCGGGATCTCTCCTGCTCATCAATGACTCTTTCGGAGCCTTGGGCACCGCGCTCTGCCAGCATCGCCCCACCTGCTGGAACGACTCCCACCTGTCACGTTTGGCCCTGGAACACAACCTGGCGCTCAACGGACGGGACAGCGGGAACATCACCTTCGTGCCTGGGGACAGGCCGCCTCGGGGCCCGGTTGACCTGGCCCTGATGAAGATTCCCAAATCCCTGGGGTTTCTTGAAGATGTCCTGTGGCGCCTGCGGCCGCATCTTCGGTCCGGTTCCCAGCTGGTGGCCGGCGGGATGATCAAACACACCCCCGCGCGAGTTTTTCGGCTTTTGGAAAAAACCATCGGGCCCGTAAGGACGAGCCTGGGCTGGAAAAAAGCCCGCCTGGCCTTCTGCAGCTTCGATCCTCAATTGGGTCCGTCGGAAAAGTCGCCGGAGAATACAATCCATCTCGAGGAATTCGGTTGGACCCTGACCAGCCGGGCCGGCGTATTTTCGGGCGACCATCTCGATCTGGGAACGCGTCTGCTCCTGAAACACCTGCCGGCCGACGACCGGCCATACCGAGCGGCGGATCTTGGCTGCGGCAATGGAGTCCTGGCCCTGGTCCTGAGCCG
>CBDUDB010000201.1:0-5088 GCA_965365795.1 uncultured bacterium
GGAACTTCCTCGTCGATCTGGGGGCCGAGCCAGGCGATCGGACCGACCTTGCTCTGGAAACTCAAGCACGGCTCGGACCCACCGGCCACGCGTTCGAGCCAGGCGCCGTGACCGGCGTCGCGCAGGGTCCGTTCCACCATTGCGTGCACGGCGTTCACCGTGGCCTGGGTCCTTTCCAGATACGGGTCGCCCTTGCGGATGAACGACTCGGGCAGTGAGTGGGCCACGTACTGGAGGGCGCATTGTTCCGGTTCGGCATCACCTTCGGCCCAGCGGGTCATCTGGGCGATGACGGGACGAGCCAGGGATTCGATAAAACCGGGTACCAGATGCCAATCGGCCACCACGTGAATGGGAGCGGCCGGAACGACCTTCTTCAAGGCGTCGATGACGAAGTTGATGGTGCTTCCGTTGGTCGCCCCGGAAAACTGGGGGTAGGTGGGAACGATCAGGAACTGCCGGGCGCCGGCGCCCATCAGTTCGGCCACCGCTTCGTTGGGGAAGGGGTTCCAGTAACGCATGGCCACGCCGGGCAGGGTGGCCCGGCCCGTAGCGCTGATCTTCGCGGCCAGGTAGGCGGCCTGATTCCGTGTCGTGGGCAGCTGGGGGGTGGCCGAGTCGGAACTGATCATGGCGTACCGCTTGCGCACCTCGGGCGCCCTTCTCCAGGCGATGAGCCGGCCGGCGATTCCCGCGAACAGACGCGGCACCGGAAAGATGAGCGGATCGGCGAACAGGTTTCGCAGAAATGGCTGCACCGCTTCCGGCCGATCAGGACCGCCCATCCCGCACAGAATCAGACCCGTGGTCCGGGAGGGATCCAACTTGGCCTGGGGGAATGTGTCGATCGTCATCATGATTCGGATCGGCCTCTTTTTCCTACACGGTTTTGGAGAAGATCGGTTTGCCTTTGCCCTTGCCCAGATAGGCGTCCAGGATCATGGCCACGTTGCGGACGAAGTAGCGGCCCTTGTCGGTGATTCGGATTCCGCTGTCGTCCATTTCGGCCAGCCCGTCCTCGATCAAGGGGGGAAGGGCCTTCAGACTGTCGCCCAGCAATTCGTTGACCGACGCGCCGTAAGTTTTTTCGGTCAGGGACCAGGGAAGTTCGAGGTTGCACATCAGGTTCAGGATGGCCAGGCGCCGCAGCTTGTCGTCATCGTTCAACTTGTGGCCCTTGACCACGGGAAGGCCACCGGCGTCGATGCCGTCGGACCAGTCGCCGAAGTCGGCGTTGTTCTGCACGAATCGATCGCACACGTCACCGATGCCGCTCATGCCGAAAGCCAGCATGTGGGGCGCGGGCTTGGTGGCGTAACCCATGAAGTTGCGGTGCAGGGCGCGGTTTTCCAGGGCCACCGAAAGCTCGTCGCTTTTTTTGGCGAAGTGGTCGATACCGATCCAGGAATAGTCCGCGTCCGTGAACATATCCACCGTCAGCTGGAATAACTGAAACTTCTCGTATCCGGTGAGCATGATCGTCGTGTCGACCAGTTCCTGGTTCGGCCGGACCCAGGGAACGTGGGCATAGCTGAAGCAGGCCACGCGGTCGGGCCCGAGGCCGATGATCTCCTTGAGGGTATCGGTGAAGGAATCGAAGGTTTGGCCGGGAAGTCCGTATACCAGATCGACGTTGACGCCTTCGAAGCCGGCGTCGCGGCAGCCATGGTAGACCTTGAGGGTCTTCTCGCGGCCCTGGTTGCGGCCGATCGCCTTCTGGGTGCGCTTGTCGAAATCCTGCACGCCCAGACTGATGCGATTGAAGCCGGCCTGGCGCAGGAAGACCGCCTGTTCGGGCGTGGCGATGCGAGGGTCGATTTCCAGTGAAACCTCCGCGTCGGGCTTGATGTCGAAGGCCGACCGGAACAGACCCAGCGCCCGCTCGGTCTCCTCCTCGTTCAGAAAGTTGGGGGTACCGCCGCCCCAGTGGAACTGGGCGACCTTGCGCCCGGTCCCGATGATCGCCGTGACCCGGTCGAGTTCCTTTTCCACCCTGTCCAGATAATGATGGACCGCGCCCTTGTCGCGCGTGACCAGCATGTTGCAGCCGCAGTAGTGGCAGGCCTTGGCGCAGAAGGGAAGGTGCAGGTAGACGGCCAGCTCGTCGTCGGTCCGGTCGTTCAATTCGGTCAGGGCCTCGCGGTATTCGGTTTCACCGAAATCCTGATCCCAGGCCGGCACGGTCGGGTAACTGGTATACCGCGGCCCGGCCTTGTTGTATTTCTCGACGAATTCGGCGGGTATGTGCAGAGGCATTCTATGGTCCTTTACGGAAGCCCTGGACGGTTTCGACCAGGGTCTCGACGGCGGAAATGGGGGCCTGCGGCAAAATGCCGTGACCCAGATTGAAAACATGGCCGGGAGCGGCCGAACCCGCTCGGCAGATATTCAGCGCCCGGTTGCGGATCTCTTCCTCGGAACCGAACAGGGCCAGCGGATCCAGATTGCCCTGCACCGCGAAACCCTTCATCAAGGGCAGGCTCTTGGTCATGTCCATGGTCCAGTCCATGCCCAGGGCTTCGACGTCCAGCGTGGTGACCAGGTCGAGGTAGGGAGCGCTTCCCTTCAGAAAGTAGATGCGCGGGACGCCCTTGTCCTTCAAACCGTCCATGATGCGCCGGACGCAGGGTAGAACCACTCTGGCGTAGTCGGCCGGATGCAGGATACCGCCCCAGGTGTCAAAGAGCTGCACGGCGTCGACTCCGGCTTCGACCTGCATGGTCAGGTAGTCGAGAGTCTGGTCGGTCAACTTGTCCATCAGCCTGTCCAGCAGTTCAGGACGGCTGTAGAGCATGGTCTTCAGGTGTCGGTAGTCTTTCGAACCGCCGCCTTCGATCAGATAGGTGGCCAAGGTGAAGGGGGAGCCGGCGAAACCGATCAAGGGGGTCTTGTCGCCCAGTCCTTCTTTCATCAGCTTGATGGCCTCGGCGACAAAGTGGGTGCCTTCGCGCGCTTCGTATTTTTGCAGGGAATCGATTTCCTTTTCCGAGCGAAGAGGCTTGGCCAGTTTGGGGCCTCCCTGGGAAAAGTCGAAGGGCGCGCCCATGGGTTCCAGGGGAGTCAGGATGTCGCTGAACATGATCGCGGCGTCGAAGCCGAAGCGCCGGATGGGCTGCAAAGTGACCTCGCAAGCGGCCTCGGGCGTGTGGCACAGTTCAGTGAACGAAAGCCGCGAGCGGACTTCCTGGTATTCGGGCAGGTAGCGGCCCGCCTGGCGCATGATCCAGATGGGCGTGCGGTCGGTGGGTTCACCGCGCAGATTTTTCAGGAAGAGGCTGTTTTTCACGTCGGACATGTAAAGTTCAGCTCCAGGATTGAAAGGTGTCGGCCACGGCCTTCACGGTGGCGTCGATATCTTCTTCGGTGTGGGCGGCACTGACGAAGCCGACTTCCCAACCGGACGGAGCCAGGTAAACGCCACGGTCAATGAGATCGCGATGCATCCGGCCATAGGTTTCCATTTTCGCGCCGTCGATGGCCGCGAAACTCCGCGGGGCCTCGGGCTGGAACACGGTCCAGAAAAGCGAACCCTGGCGGACCACGGTGGCGGTCACTCCGTGGTCGGAGGCGGCCTTTTCCAGACCCGTCTGCAGCCGCGCGCCCTTGCGTTCGAGATCTTCATAGAATCCGGGTTGGCCGGTTTTTTCCAGGGTCGCCAGACCCGCGGCCATGGCCACCGGGTTGCCGCTCAAGGTGCCGGCCTGATACACCGGGCCGACCGGAGAGATGTGATCCATGATCTTCTGACCGGCTGCGTAGGCGCCGACCGGGAAGCCGCCGCCGATGATCTTGCCGTAAGTTCCCATGTCCGGCGTGATACCCAGGACAGGGGCGGCGCCCGAGGGGCCCACGCGGAAACCGGTGATGACCTCGTCGAAGATCAGCAGGGCGCCGTGTTTGGCCGTCAGGTCGCGGCATTTCTGCAGAAACTCAGGGCGCTGAATCAACAGGCCCGCGTTGGCGGGGAAGGGCTCGACGATCAGCGCAGCCACCTTGTCGCCGTTTTCGCCGAAAAAGGAATCCAGCGCTTCGTCATCATCCAGAGGCAGTACCGCGGTGCTGTCGGTATAACCGGTGGGCACGCCACCGCTGCTGGGCGTGCCGAAGGTGGCCAGCCCGCTGCCGGCTTCGACCAGCAGGCTGTCGGTGTGGCCGTGGTAACACCCCACGAACTTGACGATCACGTCCCGGCCGGTGAACCCCCGGGCCAGGCGGATGGCGCTCATCACCGCTTCGGTTCCAGAGCTGACGAACCGAACCTGGTCGAAGTGGGGCAGGCGGGCCAGGAAAGCCTCGGCCAGCAAAACTTCACGGCGGCTGGGAGCGCCGAAGCTGGCGCCCTCGCGCATGGCTTCCAGTGCCGCGGCCTCCACTTCGGGATCGGCGTGGCCCAGGATCAACGGACCCCAGCTCAGGCACCAGTCGATGTACTGCTTGCCGTCCTCGTCAGTGAAGTGGGAGCCGGCGGCTTTCTGGAACATCAACGGATCGCCCGGCACCGACTTGAAGGCGCGCACGGGGCTGTTCACTCCTCCGGGCAGCACTTTTTCGGCTCGTTCCCACCAGCTGCGGTTGCTCATGCTAGATCCATCCCTTCTAGATCCATCCCTTGGTCAACGCTTCGCGTCCGTGATAAGTGATGATGATGTCACTGCCGGCGCGGCGCATGGCCAGCAGGTTTTCCCGGACGATGGCCGCTTCATCAACCAGACCCGCGGCCGCGGCGTTTTTGACCAGCGAGTACTCGCCGGAGACGTTGTAGCAGACGACCGGGCACAGAACCTCGTCACGCACCCGGCGGATGATGTCCAGATAGGCCAGGGCGGGCTTGACCATGACCATGTCGGCGCCTTCGGCCAGGTCGAGCAATGTTTCCAGGACGGCTTCGCGGCCGTTGCGCGGATCCATCTGGTAAGACTTGCGGTCGCCCTGGGGGGCGCTGTCGCAGGCGTCGCGGAAAGGACCGTAGTAGGCGCTGGCGTACTTGGCGCTGTAGGCCAGGATGGCCGTGTCGGTGAAACCTTCGCTGTCGAGCAGGCTGCGGATCGCTCCGACCCGGCCGTCCATCATGTCGCTCGGGCTGACGAT
>CBDUDB010000202.1:0-5049 GCA_965365795.1 uncultured bacterium
GCCTGGGTCGTGGACAACTCGTCGGCCTGGCGGATGGAAAATGATGTCGCCCTGGTGGTACCGGAAATCAACGGCAAGCTGGTCCTGCCGGTCGCCCAGTGCGATGTCGGCGGCATCATCGCCAACCCCAACTGTTCCACCATTCAGATCGCCCTGGCCGTCGCCCCGCTGGATGAAACATTTGGAGTGACCGAGACCCACGTGACCACCTTGCAGGCGGTATCGGGTGCGGGCCAGGCGGCGGTTGCCGAACTGCAAAATCAAGAGCAGGGAATCAAGGCCGACCCCGAAGGGAACTTCCCCCGAACCATTTTCCGCAATGCGATTCCGGCCATCGGAGCCGCCTTGCCCGACGGATCCTTCGAAGAAGAAACCAAAGTCGTTCGTGAGCTGCGCAAGATCCTCGGGCGCCACAATGACCTGGCCGTGACCTGCACCGCCACCCGGGTACCGGTGGTTACGGGTCATGGTGCGGCGGTGCGCCTGGTTTGTGAAAAGCCGGTCGATTTGAAGCAGGCCGTCGCGGCCCTGAGACAAATGCCCGGGGTCGAGGTCGATCCCGATCCTCACGGGTATGCCACCCCTCTCGAAGCTGCCGGCCGGCCCGAGGTTCGGGTGGGCCGGCTTCGGGTCGACGCAGGCAATCCCCATTCTCTTCTGCTGTGGGTGGTGGCCGACAACTTGCTCAAGGGTGCGGCTTGGAACGCGGTGCAGATCGCCGATCTGCTGGCGGGAAAGCCCTCGCGGTGATCCACGGAGCTTCATTCGCACCGGCGGCTTTGAAAGCCACCCCACTCAGCCATCCGCATCCGGCCGTCCGTCTGGGAGCGCTGATCCTGGCCTTGCTGACTTGCCTGACTGTTTCGGCCTGGGGTCTGGCGGTCACTGCCTTCGCCCTCACGGCGGCCCTGACCTGGACCGGAATGGGCCCCGCCAAACAGCTGGTGGCCCTGAAACCATGGGCGATCGTGGCTCTTCTGGTGATCACCGTCCACACCTTTACCACCACGTGGGCCGCTCCGCTGGGACATCCCTCGGTGGCTGGCGCCCTGGCGGGGGGGCAAGCTCTCTTGCGGGTGGCCTGCTCGGTCGGATGTCTGGGCCTGTACCTGCGCGTTTCCCCGTTGGATGATCTGGTGGTCGGGGTGAGCTGGTGGCTGCGGCCGCTTGGTCGCCTGGGTCTGCGAACCGATGATCTGGGTTTGATGCTGGCCGTGGCTCTGGGCACGGCCCCGCTGGTCCTGGGTGAAGGCCGGCGGATTGAAGCGGTGATCACCCTGAGGCAATCGGTTCCCGAGGGCAGTGCCACCGTCGCCCGACCCCATCGCGTGAGGGGATTTTTGCGGCGGTCCGTTGGGCGGGCTGCGGTGATCGTGCCACTCATGGAGTCCCTGGCTCGCCGGGCCGAGGCCTTGACCCTTTCCCTGAAACACCGGCGGCCGGAACCACTGTCAGCCGGCAGCGTATCGGTAGGGCAGATGTTGTTCCTGGTGGTCTGGGCTGCGGGAGTGATCTGGTTGGTGATCCAGGGAACGAAAGAGGTTGTCGGGTGAGTGAAGTTTTCAGGCTGCGTCTGGATCTGGCCTATGTGGGACTCGAATTCCACGGCTGGCAGATTCAACCCGACGCTCGCACCGTTCAGGGTGAGCTGCGCAGCTGCCTGACCCGTCTGCTGGGCAGGGATGCCATTCCGGTGGCCGCAGGCCGGACGGACGCAGGGGTGCACGCTCGGGGCCAGGTGGCGCACCTGACGGTCAACACGGCCGAAGAGGTCCAGAGGATCGCCAGGGCCCTGCCTCCCATGGTGCCGAAGGACATCGAGGTCCGCCTGGTGCGCCGCGTATCTCCGGCGTTCAACGCGCGCCATTCGGCCATCGCCAGGCGTTACAGTTACCGGATTGTCCAGGTGCGGGACATCTTCCGTCCTCACGCCTGGTATGTTTTCCGACCCCTGGATCGCCAGGCCATGGACCAGGCGGCCGCCGCTTTTGCCGGATCCCACGATTTTTCCAGCTTCTGCAAGGCCAAATCCCTCAAGGAAGATCACAACCTATGCGATGTAAGTCATTGCGTCTTTGACTGGAAGGACGATTCGGCTATCTTTCACGTCCAGGCCAACCGGTTTCTGCACCACATGGTGCGCAACATGGTGGGGACGTTGGTGGAGATCGGGCGGCGCGAACGGGATCGGGACGAAATTCCGCGGATCCTGGACGCCCGCAGCCGCAGTGCCTCTGGCCGCATGGCCCCATCGCAGGGTCTGTTTCTCGAAGAAGTTCATTATCCGGAGCAGCTCATGGATCCGGCGTATGTGGATTCCGAAGACCAAGATTGCGACCGTTTTCCGGTCAACCCTCCGGGAGGAGATACCCCATGAAATTTTTCATCGACACCGCCAACCTTGAGGCCATCAAGGAAATCAAGGCCATGGGCATGTGCGACGGCGTGACGACCAATCCGAGCCTCATGGCCAAGGAAGGCAACACGGATACGGACAGCGTTCTCAAGGAAATTTGCGACGTGGTCCAGGGTCCGGTCAGCGGCGAAGTGACCGCGCTCGATGCGGCGGGGATGGTCGCCGAGGGCAAGAAGCTGGCCGCCATCAGCGAACACATCGTGGTCAAGGTGCCCACGACCTACGAGGGCCTCAAGGCCACGGCCGAGCTGGCGGCCCAGGGCATTCCCGTCAACGCCACGCTGGTTTTCTCGGCGAGCCAGGCCCTGCTGGTGGCCAAGGCGGGAGCGGCCTATGTGTCGCCCTTTGTCGGCCGGCTGGATGACGTCAGTGAAGACGGTATGCAGCTGATCAGCGACATCGTGGACATCTACGAAAACTACGGCTACGAAACCGAGGTCATCGTAGCTTCGGTCCGGCATCCCCTGCACGTGGTGGACTCGGCTCTGCTGGGCGCCGACATCGCCACCATTCCGCCGGAGGTCATCAAGAAGCTGGTGGCTCATCCGCTGACCGACAAAGGTCTGGCCGGCTTCATGGCCGACTGGGAAAAATTGCAGGGCGGTAAGTAGTGAACGGGCGCAGCGCATGGATGGGGGTCTTGTTGGGCCTGCTGGCGGGGGTGGCCCTAGGTGGCATTTTGCTGGCCATCCGGTCGGACTCCCTTTTCCTGCGTGGGGACCGCGGCGATCATTCCGGACATGAAAACCACAGTGTCGATACCCAGGTCCGAAGCGACACCTCATCGGCTCGGGGTGGTTTTTTCGGTAGCTTCGAGGTTCCCGAATCCACAGCTGAGGCCCTGGCCGACGAACGCGGCAACGCCATCGTCCAGGCTACGCGAGAAGTGGCGCCGGCGGTGGTCAGTATCAACGTGGTGCAGGCCCAGTCGGGGCCCGATCCGTCGATGCAGTTTCTCGAGCGGTTGGGGCTGATCCCCCAGCGGAACTATTTTCGCAACGTGCAGAACATGGGGTCGGGGCTGATCGTTTCCGAAGACGGCCTGATCGTTACCAATCAGCACGTGGTTTCCGGGGCGGTGCAGGTCATCGTGACCCTGTCGGACGGCCGGCAGTACCAGGCGGTTATCCTGGACGAGGTCGCACGATACGACCTGGCCATCCTGCAGATCCAAGGGCGTGACCTGCCGGTGGCGCGCATGGCTGCCAATGACGATTTGCAGATCGGGGAGTGGGCCATCGCCATCGGGTCACCCTACGGTTACCTGCTGGCCGACACGCAACCCACGGTGACCGTCGGGGTGATCAGCGCCTTGAACCGGGATATCCGTCAAACCAAGGGTGAACGGGCTTACCTGGGCATGATTCAGACCGATGCCGCCATCAACCCCGGCAACAGCGGCGGTCCGTTGGTCAATACTCAGGGTGAAGTGGTGGGCATCAATACCTTCATTTTTTCCGATTCCGGTGGCAGCGTGGGGATCGGTTTTGCCTTGCCGGTATCCCGGGTCATGACCGTGATAGAAGAGATCCGAAATTACGGACGATACCGGGAGGCCAACCTGGGCTTCAGACTGCAGCGGCTTTCCCCGGGGATCATGCACTACCTCAATATCACCGACCCGGTTGGCGCCTTGGTCATGGTGGTGCAGCAGGATTCTCCGGTTTGGAAATCCGGGCTCAGGCCCGGGGATATCTTTCGGGAGATCGAGGGCCTTCCTCTGGATAACCTCGATACCCTTTATCGGGTGGTCTACAATGCCAACGTGGGTGACCGGCTGCAGTTTCGCGCGGAGCGGAATGGGGAGTCATGGAACGGGGAAATAGTGCTGGAAGAAGGCACGGCTCAATAGATGCCAATCGTTCAAAAACTGATCGATAACAACAGGTTACACAGGAGAGTTTAAGTGACATCACAAGATGGCGGCAACATGAGCGAGCAGGCGGCCTCCTGGCGTCGAGTCCTGGTTACGGGCGGGTCGGGCTTCACTGGTATCAACCTGGTCCGGTATCTGCTCGGCAAAGGGGTTAAGGTCCGTTCGCTGGATCTGGCGGAATTTTCCTACGACGATTGCCAGGACAAGATCGAGATCGTCACCGGGGACATCCGGGACCCCGAAGCAGTGGACAAGGCGATGGATGGCGTGGACCTGGTGATCCACACGGCCATGGCGCTGCCTCTTTATCCGCATGACGACATTGTGACCACCGGCATCGACGGCACCCGGCTTCTTTTGCAGACCGCCCAGAAACACGGAGTGGGGCGGTTCGTGCACATCTCATCCACCGCGGTCTACGGCATTCCCGACCACCATCCGCTGGTGGAGGATGACCAGCTGGACGGCGTGGGCCCTTACGGCCATGCCAAGGTCGAGGCCGAATCCGTGTGCCGCGATTTCCAGAAGCAAGGCATGATCGTGCCGATCATCCGGCCCAAGAGTTTCATAGGACCCGAGCGCCTGGGTGTGTTCGCACTGCTTTATGATTGGGCCCAGGACGCCCGCGGTTTCCCCATGATCGGAAGCGGCAACAACCGTTACCAGCTGCTGGATGTTGCGGACCTGTGCCAGGCCATCTGGCTGTGCAGTACCCTGGACGATGAGATCGTCAACGACACCTTCAACATCGGCGCCG
>CBDUDB010000203.1:0-5038 GCA_965365795.1 uncultured bacterium
CCCCACCGTAACCGTCAACGACGATGTAATAGGTCTCGCCGGCGGTCAGGGGAAGATTCTCGATGGCGGAGACGTAGGTCCCACAGACTTCGTCGAAGTAGAAGTCATCGTTGCAAGCGACCTGAATCAGGCTGGCATCGTAGACGTACAGCTTGGTGTCATAGCTCGAACCACAGAGGTCGACCAAGACGGTGACGTCGGCCGCCGGGACAAAGCTGTAGACCACGTCCGGGGAGGTCGAACCGGAGTAAGGGCAAATTTCATCGTAGTCATTGAAGTAACCAACGGTTGTGCCGGTGTCGTTGTAAGGCAGTCCGGGAATAACCGTGGCGTCAAAGATGGTGTCCCCACCTTGTTTGTGTTCCACAGGATTAACGTAATTAATCGTGGAGCCGATCTTCTGATCCCTGGTGGCGCCCAGGTCTGCAGCAATAGCCGAGCCAGCGATTGCAAGGATCATCAACGTAACAATGGCTGTGCGCATGATTCCTCTCCCTAATATTGGAGTTGAGTCGGTGTGAAAATTGTCGTATCCACACGTTGATTAAGTGGAGGGATCGGGATGAAAACCCAACGGCAGACGAGGAAAAGCCAAATTGCCCTTAACCGCGAGGCACCGCCAGAAGTGGATCTCTACCCCCACTTCTGGCACCCTATCATAAATGGTGACAAACAATCAACCTTTTATTCACTAGTTGTGAAAACAAATTGCTGATTGGTCAGGCCAATTTTTTTGTTAAATGAATTGATTATAAGTGTTTAGGGTCAAAATTCCCTGGTTTTTGCTGTTTAAAAAAAATGGAAAAATCGGCTTTTTAGGAGGTCTACCACCCCCCTCCCCAAAGTGGGCTAAATAGCCGTGCCCCATGATCTTTATGTTGAAAACCCGGTCCCAAAGGCTGGGCCCTTCCGGAGGCCCCTTCAATCCTGGCTTCCTTCCTCCCAGCCGTACGAACAGATAGGACAATGAACCATGGTTTTGCTCCCAACGGGAATGACCGGAATGAAGAACAAGGTGACCCAGTTGGTCACGGACGTCCTACGCCACTGCTGGTGATTATTACAGTGCCGGCAGGTGCGATACTCGTCCAGGCCGAGATCCTTGGTGCGGGGGCCATAGCCGAAAATGAAAAACATCAGCTCACCTTTTCCGGATCAGTCACGTGCACACTGGCCCGACCGGACCAGTACCACACCGCCTCGGCAAATTCGCGCGGGGAATATTCGCAATGGGTTCCGCCGGGTTTTTCCAGAAGGTTGCGGGCCATGGTCACCGGATCCATGGGTTCGTCTTCGGTCGCCCCGGCGATCAGGCAGACAACTTCCCAGTCGAAATCTCCACTGCGCTTTCCTCCGTTTTCCTGAACAGTGTCGGCGGAGTAGAGAACCACCGAAGCAAAGCGGACCTCTTCGGGCGGTCCTTCGGCGGTGACCCGAACAAAACCGTCTTCGTGGGCCTGGCGACGATCAAACACCGCATGCAGGACGGTACTTTCTTTCACTTCCACGGTACTGGATACGAACCCCGCCGGATTCACCGGGACAACCACAACCTGGTCCAGACCTTCACGACCGGCGCCGGGCCTCCGGTTCGGCCAGCCGGTTCGCACCAGAGTTAGCAACTCTTCGTCGGTGCCTTCGTACCAGGTGTGTTTGCCCGCGGGCACGTGGCGGACGCGGGCGAATTCGCTCCAACCCAGTTTCCCGGCGGCGATGTCATCATTTTTCAAGACGGAACCCCTCGGTTGTACTATTTTGCAGCGGAATCAATGGGAATCTTTTCGCTGCGACCCAAATCCCCCAGGAGCCATTATGGATTACCCGGTCAACGACACGCAACTGATTCGCGACTGCGAAATCGGCGAGGGCACCAAGATCTGGAACTTCGTCAACATGTACTGTTGCAAGATCGGACGCGATTCGATGGTCGGCACCTTCGTGGAGATCCAGGAAGGCGTGACCATCGGCGACCGCACTCGCGTGCAGAGCCACACCTTCATCTGCGACATGGTCACCATCGGCAACGATGTATTCGTGGGCCACGGCGTGATGTTCATCAACGACACCATGCCGCCCCAGCCCGAAAAGGACAAGTGGCTGCCGACGATCATCGCCGACGGCGCCAGCCTCGGCTCCAACGCGACCATCCTGCCCGTGCGGGTGGGCAAGGACGCCGTGGTCGGAGCGGGGGCGGTGGTCACCAAGGATGTGCCCGACGGCGCGGTCGTGGCCGGCTGCCCGGCGAAGATCCTGCGATACAAAGATGGCTACGGGCCCGAGAAGTCCGGCATCTGATGACCTTTGCTGGACGGGTTATATTCCTTCTTCCGGGTGTGCTTCTGATAGCCTCGGCCGCCGCGGCCCAAAACTCAGCGGAACCAGACACCTCGTTGGTCGATCTGGGCGACATGGTGGTCAGCGGTCAGGCCGGCGAGGCACCCGCACCGGACAAGACCCGCATCGATACGCCTGCGATCCAGGTCCAGGGTCCCGGTTCTCTGGCGGACCTGGGCGGGCTGATCCCCTCGGCCCGCGTGGCCACCAACTCACGCGGCGACAGCCATCTGATGATTCGCGGCGCTCCCGAGCGCCACGTGCAGACCTTTCTGGACGACATCCCCCTGAACCTGCCCTGGGACGAAAGGGTGGATCTGCAGACCATCCCCATCACGGGCGCCGGCCGCATCGAGGGCACCCGCGGCCTGACCACCCTGCTGGATGGACCGGGTGTGCTTGCCGGCAGCGCCCGCATCCTGCCTCCCGGTCAGGCGGATCCACTCCGGCGCACTCGAGCCGGTCTCGCCTTCGGGCAGCACGGCCAGACCATCGCCGACCTTCAGCACCAGGACCGCCTCGGGGACTGGGACGTTCTGGCCGCCGCCGGCTGGCAGGATCGCGACGCCTGGCCGCTGCCGGCCGAGGTCCACGATGCTAAAAGCGAAAAACTCCGGCAGAACAGCGACCTGAATCAGTACTCCCTGTTGCTGCGCGGCAGCCGCCCGGTGACGGAGACCGGCCGCTTGAATCTGCTGGCCACCGGATGGTCGGCGGAAAAAGGCGTCCCGCCGGAAATGCATCTGGGCGATGACGCCCGTTTCTGGCGTTACCCCGTGCGCAAGCGCGGCCTTTTGGGAGCCTCTCTGGATCTTCCCTTGGACTCGGCGGGATTGTGGGAAATGAAGACCGCTGTTTCCGCGGATTTTTTCGAACAGGAAATCGACCCGCGGGGTCCGGACGGCTGGGGAAAGCCCCAACAGCCCGGTCAGGACTACGAAAAAAACTGGGACCGCACCGGGTACGGAAAAGTTCAAGTGAACCGGTGGCTCGGAGACAGCGCCCAGGTCACCGCCCAGGCCGACGCCCGCTACACCCATCACCGGGAAAGTTTGACCGTGGGCGGTCCGGTCGAAGCCTACGCCCAGTGGCTGACTTCCCTGGTGGTTCAGGGCGAATTCCAGCCCGGTGGTCTCTGGATTGTCCAGGCGGGCCTCGGCTGGGATCACGCCGCCACCCCGGAAACCGGCGACCAAATTGCCAATGAATCCGG
Organism: uncultured bacterium; assembly: GCA_965365795.1. Classification (GTDB taxonomy): domain Bacteria; phylum Krumholzibacteriota; class Krumholzibacteriia; order LZORAL124-64-63; family LZORAL124-64-63; genus JAGLCY01. Next base: position 3,548 of record CBDUDB010000203.1, read on the forward strand.
CGATGCGGCGGCGTTGAACCTTCGCGCTCTGCGCCGGCTGGGCGACAGGACCCGGGTCTATGGCGCGGCCTCCCGCCGCAGCCGCTTTCCCTCCTTGCGGGAGCTCTACTCCGGAGCCCTGGGCCGTTTTGTGCCCAATCCCGAACTCCGCCCCGAGCAGCAGGACCTTTTCGAGGTAGGCCTGGCCACCGACGGCCGGACCTGGGGACTTGAAGCCGCCGTCTTCCTGAACTATCTGCATGACGGAATCGAAAAGACCAAGGTGCCCGGAGACGGCAACCAGTTCCGGCGCGTCAACCGCACCGAGATCCGGGTGCCCGGGATCGAGCTGGTGGGTCACTGGAACGTCGCGCCCGACCTGGTGCTCGATCTTCAGCACACGGTGATGTCGGCGCGGGTGGAAAAGGACGGATCCTTTGACCGACCCGCCGAAGACCGGCCCGACTATCTGTCCCGGGTCGGGGTGAACTGGCGTCCACAGGCCGGGCCGGGAGCCCTGCTGGAAGCCGTCGTCACCGGGCCACGCTGGAGCGCGGATGCCTCGGGGGCTTCGTCCGCCACGGACGACCTGCGGCGCCTGCCCGCCGGTGTAACCTGGAATCTACGCCTGAGCTGGCGATTTCCCGGGCCCCGCACCCAAACCGAAGCCCACCTGCGGCTGGTCAATCTTTTCGATCAACTCGTCGCCTACCAGGTGGGCCTGCCGAATCCGGGTCGCGTTTTTTCCGGGGGCCTTTCGGTCAGTTTCTGAGCCGCCTAGCGGACATCTTCCCACTGGTTGGTCGAAACGCTTCCGTGCAGATCTTCCCTTTCATCGTCGGGAACCTCGACTGTCTTGGTTGTCTTGCCGATCGCGTATCCGAACACCAGGGAATACCGATTCCCTTCGGGCGCCATCGACATGGCCAGATTGATCGGGAGACTCACTCCGCCGTAGTTGATGCTCTTGCCTATGGCGATGATCAACGAGGACCGGGCCGTCGTTTTATTATCTTCCTTCTTGGAAGCCACGACGTTCGGCCCCATTCCAACTTCCCAGCCGCGGGGCATGCGGATTCCCATGGCCAGGGTTGCGCCGGGAACGAACTTCCCGTATTCCACCCCCGCGATCATGGGCACGAACTGGACGACGAACTGGGGTCCACCGCCCTCGGGAATGACCTGGCGCTCGAAGTGCCAGCCGAACTGACTGATGACCCTGCCGACATCCTGACGCTCGAGGCTCTGATAGAGCTCACCATTTCCGGCCACGTAGGTCACCCCGAAACGGGGGCCGCCCATGTTGCGCCGGTCAAAAGCGACGGGAACTTCAATGGTCTTGGCTAAAACGGGCATGAATCCGGAAATCAGGAACAATCCAAGCATGATGTACATGGTTTGGGTTTTCATGACCTTCTCCTTCCAATTCGGGGTTGCGTGTTCACCCCTGACATATCAAGAGGGAGGCCAGTTTTTTTCGGCCAGGCGCCGTTCCTTCAACACACTGGCGGA
>CBDUDB010000204.1:0-5035 GCA_965365795.1 uncultured bacterium
CCCTGGGAGCGGCTGAGCCGGAGCCCAAGGCCCAGACCCCCGCCCACACATCCAAGGCCGTTGTTACCGACACGACCACCTCGGCCGGGCAAAGCAGCACGGTCATCCTGCCGGTCATCGGCTACACCCCGGATACCGGTCTGATGCTGGGCGCCGCCGTTCTGCGCTTTTTTTATCTGGAACCGGCCGGCCCCGACACCAGGCCCTCGGTGTTTTCCCCGACGTTCATTTACACCCTCAAGAACCAGATCATGATCTTCATGGGCACCGAATTCAACTGGGACCAGGGCCGCTCCAACGCGGGGCTGTTTCCCAGTTACGTCAAGTTCCCCGACCAGTTCTATGGGATCGGGCGTGAGGTGAGCAAGGACGACGAGGAAGACTACACGCCCGAAAGGGTCAAGGTGAAATTGAGGTACAACCGTGAAACCCTGGGGGAATTGCGGCTTGGGGTGGAATACCAGTTCATGCGCCACCGCCTGGTGAAGATCGATCCCGACGGCCAACTGGCCACCGGGGCGATCAACGGGACCGAAAACTCCACCCTGTCGCTGCCTGGTATCAACCTTTCCTGGGATACTCGCGACAACATCTGGGCGCCATCGGGCGGCCTGTGGGTGAAACTGGATGCAGGGATTTCTAACGGAACCTTCGGAAGCGATTATCGCTTCAACCAGTTCTCGGGTGATATCCGAGGTTATATCTCCGCGGGGGAGAATACGGTCTGGGCCGCGCAGATTCTGGCCACGGGTCTGGATGGCGACCCCCCATTTTTCGCTTTGCCCCGCCTCGGCGGCGACAATGGCCTGAGGGGCTACCGCGGGGGACTTTATCTGGACAAGACCCGGGTGCTGGGCCGGGCGGAATTTAGGCGCGATGGAATCGTCGGCCGGTTCGGCGGGGTTTTGTTTGCCGGGATCGGCGATGTCGCCCCGGACGTCGGCAAGCTGACCCTCGCTGGAAACCTGTGGACCGCGGGCCTGGGCGTACGATACCTCTGGGATGAAGGGGAGCAGCTGAAGATCCGGCTGGACTACGGTTGGGGCAACGGGGATTCGGGATTTTACCTGTCTCTGGGTGAAGCCTTCTAGGAGAATCATGAAAAGGATGATACTGACGCTGGCGGTTTTGCTGACCGCCGCGGCCGCCGGGGCTCAGCAAGGTCCGGCCGACCGGTTGTGGGGGCTCTACAAAGAGGGTCGGTTCGAGGATGTCATTCGCGAGGGCAAGGTTGTACTGACCACCGGGACTCCGACCGCCCAGGTGAACCTGGCGGTGGGTCGCGCTTTGGTCGATACGGGAAAATTCGAGGAGAGTTTACTCTACCTGGAATCGGCCACCCGGTTGGATCCCGGCAAGACCTGGATCTTCGCGTGGGGTCAGGTCTATCTGGGGTTCGTTCATTTGAGATTGGATCGGCCGGACCAGGCCAGGGATGCCTGGATCAAGGCCCGGGACTGCGGGGCCACCCGCAATGCCACCAGCAACGCCGTAAACAATTTGCTGATTTTGGGCCTGGCCGAGCATTACGACGACTGGAAAACGTTTTCCACCGGACATTTCGAATTTCGTTTCTCCCCCAATCTCGAAAATTTCGATGGTGTGACCTATGCCCGTCAGCATGAAGAGGCGTATGAGACCATCGTGGCCTGGTTCGGGGGCGGGCCGGTGAAAAAAATCAACTTCTTTGTCTGGGCCGACAAAACCGAGGCCGCCGAAGCGGGCATGCCGGAGCTGGGTTTTTCACGGCCGGAATTCAACCTGGTCCATGCCAGGGCTGAACAGACCGTTGGCCACGAAATGACCCACGTGATCTCGGCCCACGCGTTGCAGCCCGACGTGGTGGTGGGCCTGATCAACGAAGGCATCGCGGTCTATCACGACCAGACTTCACGCGACCAGCTCTCCCTGGCCAGGAAGGCCTTGGCCGAGGCCCCGGAAGGCCGGGTGCCGGTGGCCCTGGGCGCCCTGTGGGAGGACTGGAGTCTGTTGCCGGGGGAGATTTCCTATCCGGTGGCCGCCGCCTGGGTCGCGATCCTGATCGAAAAGGGGGGTAAAGAGACATTCCTGGAGTTTTTCAAGGATCAGAGCCTGGCCCACGCTCGCCAGGTGTATGGGGCCGATCTGCAAACCTGGATGGATGAATTCGACGCGGCGTTGCCTCAGTGACCGTCAATTGACCATGGGTCCCGGATTTCCAGATGTCAAGAAGGGCCCCTCTGTTCTTGCGGTTCCCCCTTGAAACATTAAATTGGATAAAAGAGTCCTTTTATTGAGAACCCCGTTTCGATCCGGGAGAAAACATGCCTGAAACAGCCATCGCCCCTGAAATGACCCTGTTCGCCATCACCGAGAAATTTCCCGAAACCATCGACGTTTTCGTGGCCAACGGCTACGAACACGTGGGGGACGAAAAAAAGCGGACCACCAACGGGAAGATGGTCACCCTGAAGCAGGCCGTGCAGATGAAGGGCAAGGATCTGGGCGCCTTCACTTCCCTGCTCGAAAACGCGGTGGCAGCGAACGCCAAATACGAGGACGTGACCTTGGCTACGGTAAACGACGAGAACCAGATTTTTCCCACCGAAGGCGACATCCGGGTGGCGGGACTGCTGCCTTGTCCGGTGCGCATTCCCTTGCTGGAGGCCTTCGACAACCTGAGCAAAAAGATCACCGCCGAGACCGGCAAGACCGTGGGCATGCGCCTGGCCGCCGCTTCGGTGGGCGCCGACGCCCTGGATGCAGGTATGCAGTCCATCAACGATGAATCCGATCTGCCCGACATCTTCCTGTCCGCGGGATTCGAAGCCTTTTTTGACCGCAAGAACATGGCCCGGTTCAAGGACCGGGGTGTCTTCGTCGACCGGTCCTGGGATACCCACAACGACCTGATGGCTCCCTACGGTCTGAAGGATCCCGACGGCCACTACGCCCTGCTGGCGGTCGTGCCGGCGGTGTTCCTGGTGGACAAGACGCAGCTGGATGAGGGGGAAGAGGTGCCGCGCACCTGGAAGGAAATCCTGGGCCCACGCTTCAAGAACAAGATCGCCATGCCGGTGGGGGATTTCGACCTTTTCAACGGCATCCTGTTGACCATCTGGAAGGAATTCGGGGACGAGGGCGTCGAGGCTATCGGCCGCAATCTGCTCGAGGGCATGCACCCCAGCCAGGCGGCGGGCCGTTTTGCACCGAAGGGCGGCAAGGGCCCCATGGTGTCGGTCATTCCCTACTTCTTCAGCAAGATGGCGCAGTTCAACGCCGACGCGGAAATCGTCTGGCCCGCAGACGGCGCGGTGGTCAGTCCCATCTTCATGCTGGTCAAGGATTCGGCTCCGGCCGAGACCGGACGCATCGCCGATTTCTTTGCCAGCAAAGAGGTGGGCGAGATCCTCAGCCACCGCGGGCTGTTCCCCAGCTGCCATCCCGAAGTCGTGAACCATGTGCCCGAGTCCGCGCCATTGATGTGGTTGGGGTGGGACTTCATCAAGGAAAACGACCTGGGCGAACTGATTCCCCGGGTGAACGACATCTTCCTGAAGGCGGGAGCCTAGATGCGATTCGTGACCGTCAGCGGCCCGCCCAGTTCGGGCAAGACCGCGGTGATCATCAAGACCCTGGAGCATCTGCAAAAATCAGGCGACCAGGTGGGCGTGGTGAAGTTCGATTGCCTGTTCACCGACGACGACGAGCTATACCGGAAAAACGGGATCGCCGTGCGCAAGGGTCTGGCCGGGGCTTTGTGTCCCGACCATTACTTCGTCAGCAACGTCGAAGAGTGTGTTCAGTGGGGGATTGGAGAAGGACTGGACGTGCTGGTCAGCGAAAGCGCGGGCCTGTGCAATCGCTGTTCGCCGCACATCCGCGAGGTGCTGGCCATATGTGTCATCGACAACCTCAGCGGCACCGGCACCCCCAAGAAGATCGGACCCATGCTCAAGGCCGCCGACGTGGTGGTGATCACCAAGGGCGACATCGTCAGCCAGGCCGAGCGCGAGGTGTTCGCCGCGCGGGTGCACATGGTCAATACCAAGGCGCGCATCCTGCACGTGAACGGCATTACCGGGCAGGGCAGTTTCGAACTGAGCACCCTGTGGACCGAGGGTGAAGAAACCGTCACCGTCGAAGGCAAGAAACTTCGCTTTTCCATGCCGGCGGCGCTGTGTTCCTACTGTCTGGGTGAAACCCGCATCGGTTCGGACTACCAGATGGGCAACGTGCGCAAGATGGATCTCGATCTGCCCACCGGCCTGAAAACCGACGGTGCTCCTGGCGCTGGCGGAGGAAGCGAATGAGCCGCAACCTCGACTCCCTGACCGTGGAAGCTGCCCTGTCCCGCTGGCCTTTCGTGGAGCAGCAGCTGGTGGAAAACGGTTTTTCCGATATCGCCGATAAACCCGAGGCACGCCTGGCCGACCTTCTGGATTCCGACCAGTTGGCTGACCTGGACGGTTTCATCGGGACCATGGAAGACTTCCTGGGCACCAGCGAAGAAAAGGTTCGCGAGGTCACGGTTATCGGCGGCCGCGCCAAGGACGGCAGCGATGAACCGGTGAGTGAAATGACCGTTAAGGTGGGCGATGTGGTTTGCATCGTCGGACCCACCGGCAGTGGCAAGAGCCGCCTGCTGGCGGACATCGAGTGGGTGGCTCGCGGCGACACACCGACCGGTCGCCACGTGCGCATCAACGGCGAAGTGCCCGGCGACAAGTGGCGCTTCAGTACGGAGCACAAGCTGGTGGCCCAGCTCAGTCAGAACATGAACTTCGTGATGGATCTGTCGGTGGAAGAGTTTCTGAATCTGCATGCCGAGAGCCGGCAGGTGGGGGACCCGGCCGAGAAGATCCAACGGATCTGGAACTGGGCCAACGAACTTGCGGGCGAACCGTTTGCCATCGACACTCCGGTGACCAGCCTTTCGGGTGGGCAGTCGCGCGCCCTGATGATTGCCGACACCGCCGTTCTGAGCGCCAGCCCGGTGGTGCTGATCGACGAGATCGAAAACGCCGGCATCGATCGTCAACAGGCTCTGGACATC
>CBDUDB010000205.1:0-4965 GCA_965365795.1 uncultured bacterium
TATTCCACCGCGATGGGATACCCCGCCGCCTCCCAGGCCAGCATGCCGCCCTTGAGGTTGTAGATTTCTTCGTACCCCAGGTCCTGCAGAATGTGGATGGCCAGTGCGCTGCGACGGCCGATCCGGCTGACCAGCACCACCGGATTTTCCTTGGGCAGGCTGGAGCCCTCGCTGGTCAATCGCCGTAACGGCAACGAAAAAGCCTGCTGGATGTGCCAGTTGCGGAACTCCGCCGGCTCGCTAACATCGATCAGCACCACGCCGCTGGATTTGTCCGCCATGAGCTTTTTCACTTCGCTGGGTGCCAGCTCCTCGATGACGTGGGGCGTGATTTCGGCCGCGCCCGGAAGGGGCAGCGGTTCGGTGAACTTGGGCAGGGCCTGGCACTCGCCGAACACCCGCTCCTTGCATTCGTAACAGCAGAACCCCGGATGCAGCACCTTGTGGAAGAGATGGCCGACCGCGTTGTCCATGTCCAGGATGTTGCTCTCGCCAATCATTTTATCGAAGCCGTACAACTTGATCATGTGCATCACTGCGGGCCGCATGCCCTCCAGGAAAACGTCGCCCCCGCGCTTGCGGTAGCGCTTGACGACGCTCTCGAGCATGTGGATGCCGCTGACATCGCAGTGATCGACCATGTGCATCCGCAGCAGCAGAAACAGCTGGCTGGGGTGGGCTTCCTGGTTGGTGCGCAACGCCTCCTCGACATGATTGACCGCGCCGAAGTAGAGCGAACCTTCGATCTCGATGACGCCAAGCTGGGGACACACCGTTTGATCCTGGGCGCGGATGAAGTGGCGGAAGTTCTCGTCCGGCACCACCGGGTGCACACCCGGGGTCGAGCTCTTGATCAAGTATCGCGCGAACGACACCAGCATGCCCGCGAGCACCGCGAATTCCAGCGGCAGGAAGATGGTGGCCGCCAGGGTGGCCAGCATGGTAGAGCTGTCACCGACGCTGGCGCGCAGGATGCGTTTCATCTCGCGGCGGTCCACCATGGTCCAGGCCGTGACCAGCAAAACGCCGGCCAGGGCGGCCCGCGGAAGGAACACTGCCAGAGGCGCCAGCAACAACATGGCCGCCAATACCCACAATCCAGAGAAGACGCAGGCCAGGGGCGTGCGTGCTCCCGAGGAATAGTTCACCATGGACCGGGTGAAGGAGCCCGACACCGCGTATCCCGAAAAGAACCCCGTCGCCACGTTGGCCAGGCCCTGCCCCACGAATTCCTGGTTGCTGTCCAGGCGCTGGCCGGTCTGAGCCGCGATGGTGCGGGAAATGGACATGGCCTCGACCAGGCCGATGGCGGCCACCGCCAGGGCACCCGGCGTGAGGCTCCAGATCAGGTCGAAATCAAGCAGGGGTAAATCCGCCAGGGGGGGCAAAGAACGGGGCAGGGCTCCAAGGACCCTGACCCCGTGGTCCTCCAGGTGCCAAAAGCCGGTCACACCGGCGGCCGCAATCATGCCGATAAGTGCGGCCGGCCATTTCGGGCGGTACTTCTTTACGGCAAAGACGATGCCCATCGTTCCCAGGCCGATTCCCAGGCTCAGGAAGTGGGCCTGGTCCGCGTGTTCGATGAGATTTTTGACCGTCACCCCCAGCTCGGGCGTGCTGGAGAAATCGAGCCGCAAAAGATGCCGCAGCTGGTTGAAGCTGATCAGGACTCCGGCTCCCGCTGTGAAGCCCACGATAACACTGTCGGAAACGAAGTTGACGAGTACTCCCATGCGGGCAAGGCCCATCGCCAGCTTGATGACCCCGACGATGATCGACATGTAACCGGCGGCCACCAGAAATTGGGGGCTGCCCGGCGGAGCCACCGTCAACAGGGAGGCCAGGACCAGCAGGCTGGAAGCGTTTGTGGGCCCGGTGTGGAGATGGCGCGAACTACCCCAAAGGGCCCCGACGACCGCCGCCACAATGGCCGCGTACAATCCCATCTGAGGGGGCAGCTCCGCAATCATGGCGTAGGCGATGGCCTGCGGCAGCACCACCACCGCCACGGTGAGGCCGGCCATGAGATCCGGACGCAGGTTGTCCGAGGAATACCCCTTCAACACCTGGGCCGGACGCAGGAAAAAGACCGATTCCTCGGCCGCCCAGCGGCGCAGATCCTTCAAGCGGGATGTCTTGGCTTGGCTCACTTGATCCTGTGTTCCGTGGTGATGATCCTGCGGGTACCCGTCTCATAGCGCAGCACCAGGGAATGGGTGTCGACCCTGTCACCGTGATAGCTGACGCCGTGCAGAAGAAAACCTCCGGTGACCCCCGTGGCCGAGAAGAAAACTTCCTCGCCCTTGATCATGTCACCGCAGGAGAGAACTCTTTCGAGGTCCAGACCTCCATCCAGGCAGGCTTGTTTTTCCTTTTGTGATTGAGGGGCCACCCGACCAAGCATGGCTCCACCCAGGGCCTTGACCGCGCAGGCGGACATCAGACCCTCGGCCACGCCGCCGATGCCCATCATCAAGTCGACATAACCGGTTGCGTCGGCCGCCAGCAGGGCCCCGCCCACATCACCGCTCGAGCGCAGGAAAACACGCGCGCCCGCCAGGCGGACGTCGTGGATGAGTTGCTTGTGCCGGGGCCGATTTACGATGAAAACGACCATGTCCCGGATGTCCTTCCCCTTGGCCCGCGCCACCGTGGCCAGGATCCAGCCGGGCGGGGCGTCGAGGGTTTCGGGACCGATGATCTCGGCCACGCTGCGATCGACCACCAGTTTTTCCATGTAGACCGCCGGTCCGGGATTCCACATGGCCCCCGGCGGGGCGAAGGCGGCCACCGACAGAGCACCCGACTGTCCTTCGGCCACCAGGCTGGCGCCGTCGATGGCGTTGACCTCCACGTCGAGTTCCGGGCCAACGCCTGTACCCACCATACTCTGGCTATCCAGCCGGGAATGCCCGCCGATGCGCCCTTCCTCGCCGCAAATGATGCGGCCCTTCATGGGGAGCTGGTCCAGGGCCGTGGCCATGGCGGTCTGGGCGGCCTCGTCGGCACCATGGCTGTCGTCCAGACCCATGAACCGGCCGGCGGCCAGGGCTGCGGCTTCGGTGGCGCGCACCAGGTCGAGACCCGGATGCGGCGGCAGTGGGCTTTTACCGGGTTCGTTGCCTAGAGAAAATTCGGGCATGGCTGACCTCATTTGCGGGTGAGATTTCTTTCGGGTCATCATACGGGGGGGCGGGCGGCACGTCAGCAAAAACCAGGAGGCCGGGTTAAATGCTATACAAAAAGACCCCCCGGGGGACCTTTTGTATAGGTTCTCCCGACCGCCGGTGATAACTTCGCGCCATGATGCGCACCATTGCCCCGGCGGCCCTCGTTTTTCTGGCGGCCGCGGTCTTTTTTTTCAATCTCCCGGTCTGGCTGTCCCCCCACCTGTTGGAGCAGGGGGACCTGGCCGCCAACGCCCTTCAGGTCGAACGCGCCCGGGAATTCAACGAACTGCTGGGGCCCTATTCCCAGCATGGTTTTCACCATCCCGGTCCGATCAGCTTCTACTATTTCGCGGTTACCCAGTTCTTGTTCGGGTTCCTCCCCTCGGTCCTGGCCCGGCACATGCTGGGGCAGCTGGTTCTGAATCTTTTGTTCTTGGCGGGGATTCTGCGGGTCCTTGGAAAGGCCGCCCTGGCCCCGTCGCTGGTCGCCGGCGCCGGATTGCTTTTGGCCGCTCCGGTCTTTTGGCTGGGCGGGGGCGATCTTCTCATGCTGGCCAACGTGTGGGGACCGCTGCTGGTGGTTTTCCCTGTATTGTTTTTGGTGGTGGCCGCCTCGCGTTTGGCCCTGGGGGAACTCGATTGGTTGCCCGCAATGGTTCTGGCCGCCACGATTGCGCTTCACAATCACCTCCCTTCGGCCACCGCCGTGGCCATGATCGTCGCATTGCTGGTCATTCTGCTGGTCACACGCCGAAGCCGGATCGCCTGGACCCCCGACGGGCCGCGCCGGCGGTTCCTGCTGATCGCATCCCTGCTGTTGTTTGTATTGGCTCTTTTACCCGCTGTTGTTGAACAGGTCAAAACTGATCCGGGAAATCTTACCCTTCTGTACCGGTTCTTCAGCACCCATGAACCGGAAATCCACCCCTGGGGTGAGGTGATCGACAAGCTGGGCCAGTCCCTGACCGATCCCCTGGTGGTGCTGGGCGCCGGGACGGGATGGAAGATTCATTCCGCATTCACCGTGGTCGTCATCATGATTTTTCTGCTGTCGGTGAGTGCCTGGCAGGCACGGCGGTCGGACCTGTCCTGGCGCCTGCTTGTCCTGTTCACCTGGGTTACGGTCGCCACCTCGGTGGTTGCCGCCCGCCATGTGCCCGGGGATCTGCACACCTATCTTTTCTATTACGTGTATGGGCTGGTGGGTTTGTTGCATCTGTTCGTGATCAAGGAGATTTACCATCGCCTGGGGACCTGGAGAGAAAATTTCACCTACACGATGTTTCTGGCGGGGGTGGTATTTTTTCTGGCCTGGGGATTTTTCCACCGGGCGGAACCACCAGTTCCGGATGGCCGCTACGAAAAAATCGTATCCCACTTCGGGCTCGCCGATGTCCGCGATATTCATCTTTTCGTGGACAAGGAAGTGGAAAACGATCAGGTGTGGAGCGCCCTGCCGACCCTGGCTTTGAGGTTCCGCCGCGACGGCGTCAAGACCACCGTTCCGGCCGGCTACGTTTTTTTATGTGGGGAGGAAATGAGGGCGACTTTCGATATCCACCCGCTGACCCTGGTCATCACGCAGCGGCACTCGGTTGGACCCGACGATCGATATTTACCTGGTGATGGTTGGGGGACGTTCCTCTTGACGCCCGCCGAAGGGGATCCGGCCGCCTTTCTTGCGGAGCTGCCCCGATGAGAGGGCCCCGAACCCCCGACCCTATTTCAACAGCAGCATTTTCCCGGTCGTGGTCTGCTGTTCAGTGGTCATCCGATAAAAATACACGCCGGTCCC
>CBDUDB010000206.1:0-4944 GCA_965365795.1 uncultured bacterium
CAACCAGCGGTTGCCAGAGGCTGTCCGGGGGGTGATACTTTGCCGGCCCCAGGGATTCGTTTTTTTGACAGGAGCGTCCATGACACGATCGAATATCGCCACGAACATTCCTTGGCCCGAGGTGGGGGAAACCATCCTGACCCTGGATTCGGTTTCCAAATCCTACGGCAAGGTCCATGCCGTCAAGGGTGTGAATCTGGAAATTCCGCGCGGCAGCATCTACGGTTTTCTCGGTCCCAACGGGGCGGGAAAAACAACCACCATTCGCATCATCATGAAAATCATTCTGGCCGATGGCGGCACCATCAACCTGGCCGGCCGTTCCCTCGACACCGATATGCGAGACCGGATCGGTTACCTGCCCGAGGAGCGCGGACTCTACCGCAAGATGAAATGCCTGGACCAGCTGTCCTACCTGGCGGAGCTCAAGGGCGTGCCTCGCGGTGAAGCACGCAAGCGGGCCGACGCCTGGTTGAAACGTATGGGCCTGGAGGAGTGGCGCGATCGCAAAGTGGACGCGCTCAGCAAGGGCATGCAGCAGAAGATCCAGTTCGCCGCAACTTTCATTTCCGAACCCGATCTGGTCATCCTCGACGAGGTCTTCAGCGGCCTGGATCCCTTGAATATCGAGCTGCTGCGGGACATGATCCTGGAGGAAAAAGACAAGGGCACGACCATTCTTTTTTCCACCCACATGCTTGCCGAAGCTGAGAAGATCTGTGACGCCATCTGTCTGATCGAAGGCGGAGAAATCATCCTCGACGGTCCCCTGGACAAGGTGCGGGCCGACTTTCCCCTGGAATCCCTACGGGTGGCCTGGGAGGGGAATCCGGAACCGCCGGCGGACCTTGCGGGGGTGCTGCACCGCGAAAAAACAGAGGGCAGCTGGCGGTTGACCCTCGCCGAAGGGGTCAATCCTCGGGAGCTGTTGCCCGACTTGATGGCCTTCGGCCCCTTGACCCTGTTTTCGGCCAACCGGCCTTCCCTGAGTGAGATTTTTCTCGAAGCGGTGTCCCGTCACCGGAAGGGAGGGGCGTCGTGAAGAAGATCCTGACAGTCATCCGCAAGGAATACCTGGAGAGAGTGCGATCGAAGAGTTTTTTGATCGGTACCCTGCTCGGCCCCCTTCTGATGTCGATGTTCATCGTGATTCCCGTGCTGGTGGCCGGCAAGGGAAGTGAAGACACCCGCACCGTGGGCGTGATCGACCCCTCGGGCCTGTATTTCGACTCCCTGGTCGAGGTGATGGCGGACTGGGGACGGGAAAACGTGAATCTGGCATTGATGACCGGCGGTTCCGGACCCACCGAGGCAGCCTTGGACGAGATGAAAGACGCCATCCTCACCGAATCCATCCACAGCGGCATCCTGATCGCCGTGGATTTCCTGGAGTCGGGCAAGGCCACTTTCTACAACCAGTCCGTCAGCGCGGTCTTCATGCAGGAAGAGGTTCTCGAACCGGCCTTGAACCGGGTCCTGCGCGAGGGCCGGTTCGCCGCCGCCCAGGTACCCGACTCCCTGTTCTCCTATCTGTCGGAGCGTACGGAGTGGTCGAACATCGCCCTGAACGCCGAGGGTGGGGAAGAGGAGCAGGACGAGGATGTGGGATTCGTCATGGCCTTTGTCCTGATCATGATCATCTACCTGATGGTGATCATGTACGGCAGCCACACCTTGACCGCGGTGATCGAGGAAAAAAGCAGCCGCATGGTCGAGGTCCTGCTGGCCAGCATTTCCCCGGGCGATTTGATGCTGGGCAAGGTCATGGGCATTGGCCTGGCCGGCTTGACCCAGTTCACCATCTGGACCGGGACCCTGTTTGTGCTCAGCCAGCGGGGTGTTTCGGTGGGTGAACTGAGTCTCGACACGGCCTTCTTGACGCCCGTGATTTTGATCAATTTCATCGCTTTTTTCCTGCTCGGATTTTTTCTGTACGCCACGCTCTACGCAGGCATCGGAGCCATGTGCAACACGGTCCAGGACAGCCAACAGTTTCACACGCCGCTGGTCATGGGGCTGGTGCTGCCCATGATGATGCTCAGCCTGGTCCTGCGCTCCCCCGATTCGACCGTGTCGGTGGTGCTCAGCCTGATCCCGTTGTTTTCCCCGGTGATCATGTTCATGCGGGTGTGCGTGGAAACCCCGCCACTGTGGCAGATCGCGCTGTCCTGGGCCCTGATGGCCCTTTCGATCTGGCTGGCCGCGCGGATGGCCGGCAAGCTGTTCCGCATGGGGATCCTGATGTACGGCGCCTCGCCCACCTGGGCGACGCTGATCAAGGTCTTGAAGAACTAGGGCATGATCTCGAAACCGAAGCGGTCGCCGACCTCGATCAGGTCGACCACTTCCATGCCCTCGACAACCTCGCCGAAAATGGTATAGCGGCCGTTGAGGTGGGGCTGCTCGGACAGGGTGACGAAAAACTGGCTGCCGCCGGTATCCTTGCCGTCGTGGGCGATGCCCACGGCGGCTCTTTTGTATCGTGCCCGGCTCCATTCACTGCGGATGGTGAAGCCGGGTCCTCCCCAACCGTCCCCGCGGGGATCGCCGCCCTGGACCACGAAATCCGGAACGACGCGGTGGAAATTCAAGTCCTTGAAGTAACCCTTGCCGATCAGATCGAGAAAAACTGCGCAAGTGTTGGGAGCGATCTCTCCGTTAAGCGCGATGACGAATTCTCCCCTTGGCGAAACGCACCTGATTTTGGGAGCTTCAAAAGGGCCCGTGACCGGTGGTTGCCGTCGATCCCGGGCAACCGCGGGCAAAGTAGCTTTGAGGCTGGCCTCGGTGGGGATGAGATTCTTCGGCAGCAACTCCGTGGTGACCGCAGCTTTACGTCCTTCCAGCCGGATGCGGATGTCGGCCGAATCAAATGACTGCCGCAGCAGGGTGGCGGCTTGGGACTTCAAACTGTCGGGCCCCTGCCAGGACCCTTTTTCCTTGTCCAGCATCTTGCCCATGCCCGCCAGTACCCCCCGCCTCAACTCGAATCGGTCGGGCCCGGCCGCGCGGTTCCACAGGCGTATCAGGGCGCTCAGCGAACCGCAGCAGGGGAAATCACCGACAAGGTGGGCACAGCTGGCCGCGACCACGAAATCCTCATCGTCCAGGCCGGCATAGAGATGACTTTCCAGCCTGGCCTCGGCGGACGAATCGTGCACCAGCTGCGGCCGTTCCTTCAATACGTGAGCCAGGCCTTCGTAGGCGGCCTCACGCACCATGGCGTTGTGGAAAACAGGTCGTTCATTTTCGCCGAAGTCGGTGGGGAAATCGATCTCGGCATAGTGGAGCAGAAGCGACGCCGGATCGGGATGATGACGGCTGATGGCCCGTACTCCCGCGGCCAGGACACCGGGAGAGTCTTCCGTTTCGAGGCCGGTTACCAGGTCGTCCGCCGCACCGGATCCCCGCACGGCCGCAAAGGCAGTGAAAGCCGCGGTGCGAACTCCGGGACCGGGCCGGTCCAGGTGGGACCGGGCCGATCGGGCCAGACGAATGCGCCACACAGGCAGCAGGCTTTCCTGCTCCGCGGCTTCGGGTGGCAACGGAGCGGATTTCACCAGGACCGCCATGGCGCCCAGGGCCGTTTCGGCCACATGGGGATCGGAACTGCCGGCAGCATTAATCAGGAGCGAGGCAACCTTTCCGGGTTCGGTGGCCGATTCGTCCAGCAAAGCCTGGCCGCCCAGCCCGCCCAAAGCCCGGCAACCGGCGACCACGACGCGGGAGTGATCGCGCCGCCGGAAATCGGCGTGACTCTCGAATCCCTGCAGCACGGCGGCCAAGGCGGCCGGGCTTTCGATGCGCGCCAGGCAGCGGTAGGCGTGCACTCTGACCTGGGTATCGCTGGCCTCGGCGAACGAGGTCATCAGCGGGGCGGAGGTGGAATCGACCACCATTTCGGCACACCGCAGGACCCGCCAGCGGACATCCGCTTCAGGCCGGGTCAGTCCGCCCTGGATGGCGTTCAGGATTTTTTCCCTGTCGGCATCTTCAGCCATGTTGCGCAAGCTGTCCCAGGCCAAAGCGGCATCTCCGGCTTCCCCGTGGACGGCGGCTTTCATCAGGGCCTGGCCGTCATTGGTGACGTGGGCGAGGCCCGCCAAGGCAGCCAGGCGGATAGAGGTCCTGGGGTCCTCGGTCGCCTTTTCCAGGTAAGGGACGGCGTCTTCATTTCCCAGCAGGCCCAGGCTCCAGGCGGCTTCGGCCCGGACGGTAACGCTCGGGTCCTCGAGGGTGTCCAGGAGCTGGGGCAGCACGTCGTCACGACCGATGAGGCCTGCGGCACGGACCGAGGCCAAACGGACGTGGGCATCCTTGTCGGTGAGCATGGCCAGCAGTGAGTCCTGGGGAGCCAGTCGCTGGTCCTGCCAGTGGGCGATAGCTCTCAGTTTGACCTGGCGGTTTTCGGGTTCGGGAAAGCAGCCGGCCAGGAAGGCCAGGACCAGGGCTCCGAAGGCGAAGATGGGAAATTTCCGGCTCATGACGACTCCCGTTATTTGGGCCACCCTTTTCGATTCCGCAGATGAAGACTAACACCCCGACCTCGTCCGGCCAATCCCGGCTTTTGACCCCTTGACCGGCGGATGTTACCATGGGCCGCCGAGCCAAATTCAATAAGAAGGGTATCCATGAAAGTCGCGATTCTGGGCGCCACCGGGCTGGTGGGCCGGACGATGCTGAAACTGCTTGAGGATTGCGCTTGGCTGAGCGGCGATCCGGTACTCCTGTGTTCGGCGCGCAGTGCTGGTACCAGGTTGGAGTTCCGGGGCCGTCAGCTGGAGTGTCGGGAGGTGTCCGCCCAATATTTCGAGGGCGTGGACATCGCCCTTTTCAGTGCGGGGGGGCGAACCAGTCGCACGTGGGGGCCGGTGGCCGCAAAGGCCGGCGCCTGGGTCGTGGACAACTCGTCGGCCTGGCGGATGGAAAATGATGTCGCCCTGG
>CBDUDB010000207.1:0-4940 GCA_965365795.1 uncultured bacterium
GACATCGACGCGGTCACCGGCTGCTTCGCGCCCATGGAGTTCAAGACCTGCGCCTGCGATTGCGTCTTCTGTTTCATCGACCAGAACCCCCAGGGGATGCGGGACCAGATCTACGTCAAGGACGAGGACTACCGTTTCAGTTTTCTGTACGGCAACTACATCACCTTGACCAGCCTGGGCAAGCGGGGGCTGAAAAGAATCATCGAGCAGAAGATGAGCCCGCTCTACGTGTCGGTGCACGCCACGGATATCGACGTGCGCACACGCATGCTTGGCATCAAACGCAAGATCGACGTGATGGCCATCCTGCGGGAACTCACCGAAGCTGGTGTCGAGGTTCACACCCAGGTGGTTTTGTGCCCGGGCTGGAACGAAGGCCCTATTCTGGAAAAGACCTTCCGCGATCTACTGACTCTGGGGGCTCCCGCCGAAAACGAAGACAGTCCGTTCACCGCCGTCTGCGACCGCGGGTTCGGTTACGAAGGGGCGGAAGAAATCCCCGAGTTCGGAGACATGCCCGCACCGATCACCGGAGGGGTCAAATCCCTGGCCATCGTGCCGGTTGGATTGAGCGCCCACCGTAAGGGACTGACCAAGCTGGATCCCGTCAGCGGCGAACTCGCGAACGAGGTCATCGAGCAGGTGGCAACCTGGCAAGAAGAAGCCAAGCAGCAACTCGGTTATTCCTTTGTCTATCTCAGCGACGAGTTCTACCTCATGGCCCAGCAGGCTTTTCCACCCGCAGAACAGTACGACGGTTTCTGGCAGATCGACAACGCCATTGGCCTGTCGGTTCGTTTGCGGGACACCTGGAAGGAAGAACTGGAATGGGCCGCCGAAGACGATGAACTCCCACGCCAACCCTTGACGGTGCTGACCGGAGAACTGGCGGCCAAGGCCTGGCTGCGGGAATTCACTCCCGTCCTTGCCGGCACCAATGCCCCACCGGTGGAAGTGGTGGGCGTGGAAAACCGGTTCTACGGAAATTCGGTCACCGTGGCGGGGCTGTTGTCCGGCCAGGATATTCGCCGCGCCCTGCTGGCCCTGGAGCCGTCGCCAGTACGGACGGTGGTCCTGTCTCCACGTGTCATCAACAGCGATGGATTGACCCTCGACGGCATGACCACCGAAGACATAGGCCGTGGCCAGCCACATACCGTCCTGCTGGGCGAAGAGGACGGCTTCATTGATTTCTGGCGCCAACTGGGCTAGTTTCACCCCTGCCTGACCGGCCCATTTACCTTATCCCATCAGGAGAACGCCTTGTCTCTGCGCACGGTCGCCATCGTCGGACGCCCCAACGTGGGCAAATCCACCCTGTTCAACCGGATCATCGGCGAAAAACGATCCGTGGTGCACGAAACCGCAGGCGTGACGCGCGACCGGATCACCGAAACGACCGACTGGGCGGGCCATCCTTTTATTCTCCTGGATACCGGCGGCATCATTCCCTTCGGGGAAACCGTTTCGGAATTCGACAGCGTGGTGACCGAGATCGCGAAGATGGCCATCGACGATGCCGACGTCGTGCTCTTCATGGTGGACGGCAAGGTGGGACCGATGGCCTGGGACCAGTCCATCGCCAAGGATCTGCGCAAGAAGGGCAAGCCCGTGGTCCTGTGCGTGAACAAGCTGGAAAAGGAAGCCGACCAGCTGGCCCTTCACGAGTTCTACAGCCTTGGTCTTGGAGAACCTGTCGGGGTCAGCGCCTTGCACGGATACGGCGTGGGGGATCTGCTCGACGTGGTGGTCGAAGGCTTTCCCGCGCAAACCGTCGATACGCCCTGCGACTGCAGGGTGGCCATTGTCGGCCGGCCCAACGTGGGCAAATCGTCCCTGCTGAACATCCTGACCGGGCGGCCCGACGCCCTGGTCAGTGAAATCTCCGGCACGACCCGCGATTCGGTGCACACGGATCTCAAGTGGCACGGCAAAACAATTCGCCTGATCGACACGGCTGGCCTGCGCCGTAAATCCAGGGTCACCGAAGCGGTCGAGGTCTTCAGCAACATGCGGACGATCCGGGCCCTGGAGCAGTGCGATGTGGCCGTCTTCATGGTCGATGCTTCCACCGGCTCGGTGACCCAGGATTCGAAAATTGCCGGCATGATCCACGACGCCGGCAAAGGTGTTATCGTGGTGTTCAACAAGTGGGATCTGATCGACAAGAAGATCACCAACACCCACCTGGAGTACTGGGAGGAATTCTGCCGCGACGTGCCCTTCCTGCCCTACGCCCCCTGGTTCATGATCAGCGCGGAAACCCGGCAGCGCACCGGGAAGATCATGGAAAAGGTCTGGGAGGTGCATGAAAATCGCCAGAAACGTATACCCACCAGCCCGTTGAATGACTATCTTGAGAAAGTGGTTCGCCTCCAGCAGCCGCGGGCCCACAAGGGGGGACTGGGAAAGATCTATTACATTGCCCAAACCGACCGGGAGCCGCCCACGTTCGTCCTGTCGGTCAACGAGCCCAAATTCTTTGCGCGCAATTATTTGCGGTTCATCAACAATCAATTGCGAAAAGAATACGGCTTTACCGGCAACCGGATCTTTGTCAAAATGAAGAAGCACTGACAGATCCGCCTCGGGGCGGGTAGGCCGACGAACCTCAACGAAAATATTGGTCCATGCTTCTGATTCTATTTCTGGTTATCGCCTTTTGTCTGGGCTCGATCCCTTTCAGCTTCATCATCGGGAAAAGGGTCAAAGGGATCGATCTGCGTGAGTACGGCAGTGGCAACCTGGGGGCGACCAACGTATTCCGAACCCTGGGTCCCTGGTGGGGTGGTCTGTGCCTGTTCCTGGACATGGCCAAGGGAGCGGCCGCGGTTGGGCTGATGACCTGGCTGGTCAGCAGTTGGCCCGAAGGGCAAGTATCTCCTTTTCACATCACTCCGGATCTATTTCGTATTTTCGCCGGTTTCGTCGCCTCTTTGGGACATACCTTCAGTCCCTTTGTCAATTTCCATGGAGGCAAGGGCGTGGCGACCACGGCCGGAGCCTTCGCCGTCCTGGAACCACTGGCGATACTGGTGACCCTGGTGGCCTTCCTGTCGGTTTTCCTGTCCACCAAGATTGTTTCGGTGGCCAGCATCGCCGCCGCCGCCATCCTGCCCTGGGCCGTGATTTTCTTCGAGTGGCGATCCCTCGATACATCCAAAACCCTTATCTGGTTCACCTTCATCATATGCGGCTGGGTGATCTTCAAACACAGAGGCAATATCGTTCGGCTGAGCCAGGGGACTGAAGGAAAGATATCTCCTGACAACGGATCGGTTCCCGACGAGGGAAAGGAAGAATGAAATGAAGGCCGCCATACTGGGCACCGGTAGCTGGGCCTCCTCCTTTGGCCGTCACCTGTGCCACAAGTGGGAACGGGTTGTTCTGTGGGGCATCGTGGAGAGCCAGGTACAGAGCATCAACACCACCGGAACCAACCCCGACTATCTGGGGGATGTCTTACTGCCTCCCAACTTGCGGGCCACCCTGGATCTGGATGATGCCCTTCGCGGTGCCGATCTTCTTTTCGTCTGTGTTCCGAGCCAAGCCGTGCGGGAGGTCATGGCCAAGGCCGCCCAGAGTTCCTCGCTTGCCGCCGGAGTCCCGATCATCAACATGGCCAAGGGATTCGAGGTTACCACCCTCAAAAGACTCAGTGAGGTTATCGAGGCGGAACTATCCCAGGCCGGTTGCCGGGACGATCATCCCGTGGCCGTACTGCTGGGCCCCAGCCACGCCGAAGAAGTTGCTCAGGAGCAGCCCACCGCCGTTGTCCTCGCCGGGCAGCCCGACCTCGATTGGTCCTACTGGCAGACCTGGATTGCCGGTCCCTTTTTCCGCGTCTACACCAACGACGACATGGCCGGCGTGGAAATTGCCTCCGGGTTCAAGAACATCATCGCCCTGGCCGTGGGTATGGCCGACGGCCTGGGTTCGGGAGACAACACCCGGGGCACCCTGATGACCCGCGGCATGATCGAGCTGGCCCGCCTGGGCACGGCTCTGGGCGGGAAAAAGGAAACCTTCTTCGGTCTGGCCGGAATTGGCGACATGATCACCACCTGCATCAGCCGCCATTCCAGGAACCGCAACTTCGGCGAAGCGGTCACCAAAGGCGGGAAATCCCCCCTGGAACTGCTCGACGGAGCCGTTCAGGTGGTCGAGGGGGTCCATATGGCCAAGGCTGCCTTGAAGTTGAGTGAGAAGCTGAATGTCGAACTTCCTATTACCAAACAGGTTCACGATGTGCTATTCTCCGGGAAACCGCCGCGGCAAGCCATGCGGGAATTGATGGAAAGGCAGCTGCGGACCGAACTGGACTGATTCCACCGGAGTGACCGAAACATGGCCAAGAAAAAAGCCGAACTCCCGAGCAAGCTCTACTATTCCATCAGCGAAGTTGCGGATTTCACCGGCATCAAGGCCCATGTCCTGCGCTACTGGGAGAGCGAATTTCCCACCCTGAAACCGCGCAAGACCCGGACCGGGGCCCGGCGCTACCGGCAACCGGACATTGATGAAATTCTGGCCATCAAGAAGCTTCTCTACCAGGAAGGCTACAAGATCGCCGGGGCGGTCAAGATGCGGCGTCAGGCCAAGAAAGCCGCCGGTAAGGCCTCGGCTGCCGGAGCCCCTCAGCTGAACATCCAGTTCAACGGGATGAGCGAGGCCGATCGCCTTGCCGTTCTCAAAAAGGACGTGGGGGAACTGCTGGATATGGTCAAGGCCCTCAAGGAGGGCTCCCAGGCCGCCGAACCCGCCTCGAAAGAGATGGAAGGGACCGGCTGAAGTCCGCCTTATTGTTTCTTGTCCCACGGGCCAAGGGGTATTAAATTGTGCCGGCGACGGAATTGCACCTCAGGGTGCTTCAGCCGTTCGCAACTTTGGTCGGGACGTGGCGCAGTCCGGTAGCGCACTTGCATGGGGGGCAAGGGGTC
>CBDUDB010000208.1:0-4930 GCA_965365795.1 uncultured bacterium
ATGACCCGATGATCTCCAAGCTCAGCCTCCATGGCGAAAGTCGGGGCGCCGCGATTGATCGGGCGGTGACCGCCTTGAAGGATTACGCCATTCTGGGGGTGACGACCAACGTCGAGTACCTGATTGCCATTCTGCAGAACCCGGCCTTTGGCGCAGGAAATCTCCACACGGGATTCCTGGAGGAACACATGCCGGCCTGGAGTAGCGACAGCTCGGATGATAACGGTTTGGCCCTGTCTGTCGCGGCCATCGATGAATATATGAGCCGGGGATCGGCGCCTATGTCCGGGTCGGGTCCGGGATCCGGTCCAGTTGCTGAGGCCGCCCAGACCCCTTGGCGTTATCTTGGTCGCTTCCGCTTGACGGGGCTGGAATAGGGTTTATCGCCCACGGGAAAGGAAAGAGTCTTGCTGCTGAATTTTCGTTGTGATGAGGAGTTGCTGGCCGTCGAGGTTTCTCGCGAGGGCCAGGACTGGCGTCTGGTGATCGATGGGCGCGAAGTGTCTTTGCAGGCTTTCCGGGAGCAGGGGGGCTCCTGGCTGGTGGACACGCATCAGGGCCGTCGGCGCCTGTGGGTGGCTGCTCGGGGGGATCAACGCCTGGTTTTTTGCGATGGGAAGGTGCATGTGCTGGATCTGCCGGATCCGGATCAGGCCGACGATGACGATCTTTCCGCCGCCGGCCCCGGCCTTTTTGCCGCGATGCCGGGCAAGGTGGTCAAGGTTCTGGTGGAAAACGGGCAACCGGTAACCAGTGGTCAGCCCGTCATCATTCTGGAGTCCATGAAGATGGAAACCGAACTGGCTGCCGCGGTGAACGGAACGGTGGCCGCGATCCACGTCCAGGACGGTCAGCTGGTGGGGCAGGGGGACGCCTTGGTGGACATCGCTCCGGACGCCGAGGATGAACCGGTATGAAGGTCCTGTTCATCTGCACCGCCAATTCCTGCCGCAGCCAGATGGCCGAGGCTTGGGCCCGCCTTCTATTCCCTGCCGGATGGGCCGTCGACAGTGGCGGTCTTCTGACCTATCCCATCACCGACAAGACCCGCGCGGCCATGGCCGAGGTGGGCCTGGACATGGCCGGCCAGGAAACCAAGACCTTCGATCAGTTTGATTTGAATTCCTACGATCTGGTGGTGACGCTGAGCCGGGAGGCGGGGCGTTACCTGCCGACCCTGGCTGACCCGGCGCGTCATCTGCGTCGCCCGGTCACCGATCCCATGTCGGCCAAAGGCTCGGCCGAGGAGATTCAAGCCGCCTTCCGCCAGGGCCGAGACCGGATAAAAATGATAATCAGCGACATAGTGGACGACCATTCGGTCTGATTTAACTCTCTTCGACTTTGGTTTTTTTCTCGCGGAAATGGGACCTGAATGCGCCCTTTTCGAAGCCCGGCCAGAGGGGAGGAAAATGAAGCCCAAGTTGTATTCCATATATTCCCTTTAAATCCAAGGTGTTAATTCTGAGCCAATATTTTTCCCGAAATTGGTAAATGTTCCGGGAGGGTTGAGGCGTGAATATCCCACGCGGACGAGGAAAATAATCCAAAGGCCCTTCAGGCCGCCGGAACACGGGATCTGGTGGAATTTTCCCAGGTTTCAAAACGTGCGCCACCCACTTATTTGGCGGTGGGAAAATTATGCTTTGATACCCACCTACCAGAAATATTATTGTCCGACAACCCCCACAAGGGGATGTGGTGATGGCGGATGATTAACCCCCACATATTGGGGTGATTTCCACATAGAACATCAAGGTTGACATCATTTTTCCTCAAGACAGGAAGATGGATAACGGGCCACGAAACTTCTGCCCGGGTCAAGTCGACCAATTCATCATCAGAACTTAAGTCCTGTATTTTCAGGGGTTCAGATGGATCTGAACAAAGGAGAACGGATCATGGCGGATCGCATCAGTCAGGAAAAGTCTGTCAATTTGCAGGCTCCAGGTCAGGATCTTTCGGGTGAAGGATCCCGGGGGCAGGCCGCAGCTCGTTTGGAAATCGATACGGTAGATATCAAAAACCTGGCCGATGACGGCCTCCAGGTAGCCGGTCCCCTGCTCAACGAGCCTTCACGGATCAAGGGAAAAGGTCTGACCATCGAGCGGAAATACACCACCGAAGGGATCGATCCCTTCGATGCCATCGAGTGGGAATTGCGGACCGCGAGCATTTCCAACGACAAGGGGGAGACCCTCTTCCGACAGGACGACTGCGAAATTCCCAAGTCGTGGACCCAGATGGCGACCAACGTGGTCGTGTCCAAGTATTTCCGGGGCGGCCAGGGAACTCCGGACCGGGAAACCTCCGTGCGCCAGCTCATCGACAGGGTGGCCAACACCATCGCCGATTGGGGCATCAAGGACCGCTATTTCGCCACCGCGGACGATGCCGAGATTTTCCGCGCCGAACTGCGCCACTTGCTGGTCAACCAGCTGGCCGCCTTCAACTCTCCGGTGTGGTTCAATGTCGGCGTGGAGAAGAAGCCCCAGTGCTCGGCCTGCTTCATCAACGCCGTCGAGGATTCCATGGCCAGCATCCTGGACCTGGCCAAGACCGAAGGCCTGCTGTTCAAGTACGGCAGTGGTACCGGCAGCAACCTTTCCACCCTGCGTTCCAGCCGGGAATCGCTTTCGGCCGGGGGCTCGGCCAGCGGGCCGGTGTCCTTCATGCGCGGTTTCGACGCCTTCGCCGGCGTGATCAAGAGCGGCGGCAAAACACGGCGCGCGGCCAAGATGGTCATCCTCAACGCCGAACATCCGGATATCGAGGAATTCATCGACTGCAAGGTCAAGGAGGAAAAGAAGGCCTGGGCCTTGATGGACCAGGGTTACGATGGTTCCTTCGGCGGCGAGGCCTACGATTCCATCTTTTTCCAGAACAGCAATAACTCGGTTCGGGTGAGTAACGAGTTCATGCGCGCGGTCGAGGATGACGGCGAATGGACCACCCGTGCCGTGGTCGACGGCCGCCCCATGGATACCTACCAGGCCCGTGACCTCATGAACAAAATCGCCGAAGGCACCCACGTATGCGGCGATCCCGGCATGCAGTTCGATACCACCATCAACGACTGGCACACCTGCAGCAATACCGGCCGCATCCACGCCTCCAATCCGTGCAGTGAATATATGTTCCTGGACAACTCCGCCTGTAACCTTTCCTCGCTGAACCTGATGAAGTTCCGTCACGAGGACGGCGAGTTTGACACCGAATCGTTCCGATACGCCTGTCGGGTGATGATCCTGGCCATGGAAATCCTCGTGGGCAACAGCAGCTATCCGCGCGAAGAGATCGAGACCAACAGCCACCTGTTCCGTCCCTTGGGTTTGGGTTACGCCAACCTCGGCGCCCTGCTCATGGACCGCGGCTTACCCTACGACAGCAATACCGGCCGCGACTACGCCGCCGCCATCACGGCCCTGATGTGCGGCCAGGCCTATCTGACCAGCGCCGAAATAGCCAGCCAGGCCGGGCCTTTCGAGGGTTACGCCGCCAACCGCGAGCCCATGCTCGAGGTCATTCGCAAGCACCGGGCCGCCGTTAACGGCATCACGGTTAACCGGGTGCCCGAGGATCTGCTCAACGAGGCCGAGACCGTCTGGCGCGAGGCCTACGCTCTGGGTCACGACTGCGGTTACCGCAACAGTCAGGTCACCGTCCTGGCTCCGACCGGGACCATCGGTTTCCTGATGGATTGCGATACCACCGGCGTGGAACCCGATATCGCCCTGGTGAAATACAAGAAAATGGTTGATGGCGGCGTCATGAAGATCGTCAACAACTCGGTCCCTGACGCCCTTGAGAACCTCGGCTACAGCGAAGAGGAAATCGAGGCCATCGTCCAGTACATTTCCGACCACGAAACCATCGAAGGCGCCCCCGATCTCAAGGAAGAGCACCTGCCGGTGTTCGATTGCGCCTTCCGGCCGGCCAATGGCCAGCGATCCATTGATTACATGGGCCATTTGCGGATGATGTCCGCCGTCCAGCCCTTCCTGTCAGGAGCCATCAGCAAAACGGTGAATCTGCCCACCGAAGCCACCGTGGACGAGATTGCCAATACCTACCTGGAAGCCTGGAAAATGGGATTGAAGGCTGTGGCCATCTACCGGGACAACTCCAAGCGCCTGCAGCCGTTGAATACTGGCAAGAAGGCGGACGCCGGGGCCAAGGTTGACGACCACAATGCACCCCCCAAACCCAAGCGTGTGCGACTGCCGGACGAACGTCAGGCGGTCACCCACAAGTTCTCCATCGGCGGCCATGAGGGGTATCTGACCATCGGTCTGTATCCCAACGGCAAGCCCGGCGAGATGTTCATTTCCATGGCCAAGGAAGGGTCCGTGGTCAGCGGCCTGATGGACAGTTTCGCCACCAGCGTTTCGATCATGCTCCAGTACGGCGTGCCGCTGAAAGTTTTGATCAACAAATTCTGCCACGCGCGGTTCGAACCCAGCGGGTTCACCAGCAACAGCAAGATTCCCATCGCCAAATCGGTGATGGATTATATCTTCCGCTGGATGGATCTGAAATTCGAAGACCACGCCGGAGACGCCGACGGTACCCAGCCCGACGGCGCCGACGATACCCGGGAGGCCCTGTCTCTCAAGGAAAAGGAAATGAAGGCCGCTTCAGGCATGAAGGCCATGGAAGCATCTGCCGGTGGCCCGACACGAATCACGATGGAAGTGGAAAAAAACGTCTTCCGCCGGCAGGCCGACAGCCCGCCCTGTCCCGAATGCGGTTCGGTGACGGTGCGCAGCGGGGCCTGCTACAAGTGCCACAACTGCGGAGCGACGACTGGTTGCTCATGAACTGGTTGCTCCTGAATCGGTTGCTCATGAACCGGTTGCTCCTAGGGGCAAAACCCTGAAAGCCCGCTCACGCGAATCGATGGAGCGAGCCTGAGGCAAAGGACTGCCAG
>CBDUDB010000209.1:0-4921 GCA_965365795.1 uncultured bacterium
CCTTTGGGTTATGAGCCCAACGAGCTACCAGACTGCTCCACCCCGCATCCAATTCCAAAATCTGGTTCCACCGGAAGTGGACCGGCAATATAGGAACCGCGTCTGGGGCTGTCAAGAAACGCCCCATTCATCTGAAAAATGGTTTCCCGGCAGTTCAGGGGGTCTCCGGGTCTGCTGGCAGGACCATCAGGACTTCCTCGTCGGGCCGCCGCATGTTCAGCTCTTCGCGGGCGAGTTTTTCCAGGGCCGCGGGGTCGTTCTGCAAGGCCTCCAGCCGGTCTGTCAATTCCCGGTTCTCCTGTTCCAGCGCCGCCACTTCTTCACACAGTTGCTGTTCGCGGCTGACCAGGTGGAACCAGGACACGACTCCGTTTTCGCCGAGCTGGGAAAGGATCAGCATCAGCAGAAGCCCGCCGCCGACCAGGATGGTCAAGGAGTGGCGGGCCAGAACACTGCCGGCCTGTTGACCACGGATGAAGCCGTCCTTGGCCGCGGGGTTGGGATGACGAGTCATGCTCCCTCATTTCCTTGGGCCGGAAATCCGTTTCCGACCGAACCGATACCGTTCAACTCAGATTATAGAAACAACCCGGTCCGGGGTAAACCGCCAGATCGTCCAGTTCCTCTTCGATCCGCAGCAGCTGATTGTACTTGGCGACCCGGTCGCTCCGGCACAGGGACCCGGTCTTGATCTGGCCGGCGTTGGTGGCAACGGCAAGGTCGGCAATCGTGTTGTCCGCAGTTTCTCCACTGCGGTGGCTGATCACGTTAGTGTAGTCGGCGCGTTTGGCGATCTCGATGGTGTCGAGGGTTTCGCTCAGGGTGCCGATCTGGTTCAGCTTGATCAGGATGCTGTTGGCGCAGCCTTCGGTGATGGCCCGGCGCAGCCTCTCCGGATTGGTCACCAGGATATCGTCGCCCACGATCTGGATGCGGCGACCCAGGGCTTCGAACATCCGACCCCAACCTTCCCAGTCGTTTTCGTCCAGGCCGTCCTCGATGGACATGATGGGGTAGTTCTTCACCATCTCGCTGTACATCTCGATCAAACGGTCCGCCTCCCAGGGCTCACCGCCTTCGGCCCCCAGATAGTACTTGCCGTCCTTGAAGAACTCGCTGGCGGCCGGGTCCATGGCCAGAACGATGTCCTCGCCGGGCTTGAAGCCTGCCTTTTCGATGGCCGCCATCAGCAGGTCCAGGGCTTCGGTGTTGCTGCCGAGATTTGGAGCGAATCCGCCCTCGTCACCGACCGAAGTGGCCAGGCCTTTTTCGTGGAGGATCTTCTTGAGGGTGTGGAAGGTTTCGGCGCCGTACCGCAGGGCCTCGGAAAAGCTGGGCGCGCCCACGGGCATGATCATGAATTCCTGGATGTCGACGTTGTTGTCGGCGTGGGAGCCGCCGTTCAGGACGTTCATCATGGGCACGGGCAGGGTGCGGGCCCCGACGCCGCCGATGTACTGGTACAAGGGTAGACCCACCGAAGCGGCGGCGGCCTTGGCCACGGCCAGGGATACACCGAGAATGGCGTTGGCGCCCAGCTTGCTCTTGTTGGGGGTGCCGTCCGCTTCACGCATGATCATGTCGATCAACAGCTGATCGGTGGCGTCGATGCCCACGAGTTCCTCTTCCAGGGCCTTCACATTATCCACGGCCTTGAGCACGCCCTTGCCGCCGTAACGGCTCTTGTCGCCGTCCCGCAACTCGATGGCTTCGTGTTCGCCGGTGGAGGCGCCGCTGGGGACGCCGGCACGTCCGACGTTGCCGTCTTCCAGGAAAACATCGACCTCGACGGTGGGATTGCCACGGGAATCTAGGATTTCACGCGCCTGGATCATTTCGATGAAGCTCATGGGACAACTCTTTCCGGTGGAGAGGATCGAACCAGTTTCAAAACCGCAGCCGAAAGCTGTCGGCGGATATTTCAGGGCAAGTTTAGGCCCGGCCACCACTCGTGTCAATGTTGCATGAAACCTGGGAACGGGCTCAGGGCCCGGAGCCTAATTGGTTGACCTGCGCCGGGGCGGGCCCCTATTTTCGCTGGCGGGAATTAACCGGCGCCGGAGGTTGCATGTTCGACCGACACCAGGATTTGAAAACCATTCGCCGCTGCAAACGTGGCGAAGAGGCGGCGTTTGCCGAAATCCTGGGGCGGTACCGCGGCGCGATCTACAACCTGTGCTACCGCATGACCCGGAATTCAGAGGATGCCCGGGATCTGAGCCAGGAGGTTTTCATCAAGGTTTTCAGTCTGCTGGACCGTTTCGATGAGAACTATGCCTTCAGCAGCTGGCTGTTCCGCATCGGAACCAATCACTGTATCGATCACCTTCGCCGCAATCGGTTGCGCTTCCTTTCCTTGGATGGGGGAGTGGGGCCCGATGGCGAGGAATACGAGTTCCAGTTGCCTGATTCCGGCCCCGGACCCGATACCGTGCTGCAGCGGAAAGAGGCGCTGGACCGTCTGGAGGAGGTAATCGCCGAACTTCCGCCCCATTATCGGGCCATCACCCTGCTGCGGCACGATCAGCAGCTTTCGTACGAGGAGATCGCGGGTATCCTCCAATTGCCCCTCGGAACGGTCAAAGCGAGGATCCATAGGGCGCGCAATCAGATACAGAAGATGCTGGCTGCTCGGGCCTATGATATCTGACCCGGAAAAAAGTTGTTTTCCATTGCAACAAAGGCGAAACGGCCCCGTAACGAGATCAGGCGGGTGATCAAGTCAATGTCGGGGGATACGACACCTGCCGCTCTAGGGGTGGAAGCGGTACCGGGTTTAATCCCGGCCGTTTCCCCCCAACCGAAAAGTCTATCCGCCGTTCGGCCCCTGGAAGTATGATGGGACCGAAAGAGGGACGGTGGGGAAGGAGCCGGTAATGTACGGCAAAAATAACAAGACGGACCTGCCGCTGGCCTGTGAAGAGTGCCACACTGGTCTGCAGGAATACCTGGATGGTACCCTGGAAAAACCGGAGTCGCTCCGGTTCTTCCTGCACCTGCGTGATTGCGCCGCTTGCCGCCAGGAGCATGATCGCCTGCAGGGCCTGTTCCGGATGCTGGATTCTCTTCCGGATCACGAGGTGCCCGCCGATTTCGACGATGCGGTCCTGGCCTCGGTGCCTTATGCTGCCTATCAGGCCATGGAGCCCTTGCGCCGGGAGCGGGTCCCTGTTTTTCTCGAAGAAGCCTTTCTGCCCCGTTTCGTGCGGGCCCGTCTGACCCGCCTGATCGGTTCCGGCGTCGCGGCGGTGGCCGCGGCTCTGGCTTTACAGGGAGACGGGTCAAGTGTGCTGCCTGCTTTGATAGTGGGCGGCCTGTTGCCCGAAATCATGGTCCGCCTTCAGGGCCTGGGGCGCCGCGCCGTGAAAACCACCAGAAGGGCCGAAAGCTGACCAACATGCTTCTGACCAGTGGTGCACTCGCCAGCCCCGGCCGCGGTTCTTTCTGGAATCGATATGGTTCCCTGACGGGTTTGCTGGGAGGCGCCATTTTCACCTTGGCCCTGGGCTTGATGGCCCAGGGTGTTTTTGTTTCGGTGGCCCAGGCCCAAAGAACGATCTGGGTTACCGGTGACGACGCCTCGACTTCCTCGGTGGATACCGGAGCTGACGAGGAAATGAACTCCAGCAGCCGGGATTCATTAATGGTGGAGATCCGGCGGTATTCCCGGATGGTGGCCGGCCTGCGCGATTCCCTGACCGGCAGGGGCGATATCGACCTTTCGGAAACCCAGCGCCAGCTCATCGAAGAGAATATCGAAGATATTTCCCAGGTCATCGAGAATATCGGGATGGAGCTCAGTCGGCTTGAATTCGAGATCTCCGACAACACCATTTCCCTGCTCAATGAATCGGGCGAGGGGATCGTCATCAGCATTCCCGAGAATCTGGACGAACATCTCAGCGAAGGCCTGGAAATCCTGTCCCAGGTTATTTTGAGTGAATTGCCGGATTCGATTGATTTCGACCAGACCCACAGCTGGGACTGGTCAAACTTCGCGCCCCACTCACCCGATCCGCACCGAAAAATCGTTCACGGGAACCTCATCAAGGTTTGGGACGATCTTTACGTGCCGGTCATTGACGATGTCCGGGGCAACGTGGTGGTCATTTTCGGCAACGCCGAGATTTCCGGCCGGGTGGACGGCAACGTGGTTGCCGTCTTCGGCAACCTTCTGCTCGATGAAACCGCCGAAGTCACCGGCAAGGTCGTTTCGGTGGGCGGCCGCCTGGATCAGGATCCCGACGCCGATGCCGGTGACGTGGTGGCCGTGGACCTGTGGCCCGGTAATCTGGATGGGGGGTTGGCCGGTGTCATGGGAGAGGGCATCCTTCCCTTCCTCATGTGCCAGGGAACTTTTTTGTTGACGCTGCTGCTGGCGGTCATCGCCGTGGTGGCCGTGCCGCGGCAGCGGTTCGATGCCGTGACCGATGCCCTGCGTCGATCACCGGGCCCTTCATTGGGCCTGGGTCTGGTCGTGGCCATCGTCGGCCATCTGGTGGTCCTGGTTCTGATGGCCGTGCTGATCCTGACCGTCATCGGGATTCCTTTGGCGTTGCTGGTATTTTTGGCCCTGATCATCGTGATCATCATTTCCGTTGCCGTGTGCGGCGCGGCTCTGGGCCTGAAGGTTTGCCGCATGTTGGGCTCGGGGTGTTCTTCGCCCTGGTTGACCGTGGTCGTGGGGATGAGCTTGCTGCACCTGATGTCTTTCCTGGGATCGGTGTTGAGCCTGACGCCCGGCACCGAGAGTTTGGCCAACGTTCTGGTGGTTCTGGGCGTTTGCATCAAGACCCTGGCGTTCCTGCTGGGGCTCGGCGCTCTTACTCAATCTCGGTTCGGCAGCCGGCAACCGTCGGGGCAGCAATCGCAGCCTCCGCTTCCGGCTGAATAACCCCCTTTTATCCCAAGCATTTCCGCC
>CBDUDB010000210.1:0-4914 GCA_965365795.1 uncultured bacterium
AACTCCCCTCGGCGATTCCCTGGGAAACGACCTGGGCCAGAATTTCCATGTACTCCCCCACCTGGCTGCGAGAGAGCGTGTCCATGAAGTGGATGCTGTGGCGCAGTTCAACCTGGGTGATGATGGCCAGGTCCCGGTCCTGGCCCACGAGCGTCAGGTGAAGCTCCACGATCTGGCGCAGTTTTTCGGTGGCCGTTGCCCCCTGGTCGACCTGAGAACGCCCCTCGGAGATGAAACGTCCCATGGCACGTTCGAACAGGGAAAAGAGAATTTCTTCCTTGTTGCTGAAGTACAGATAGATGGTTCCGTCGGCCACGCCCGCCCGCCGGGCGATCATCGCCACGGTGGTCTGGTAGTAGCCATGGCGGGCGATTTCGACAACCGCGGCATCCAGGATCGCTTCTCGTTTGGTGCCATCGCTGTTCCGGGCCATGATTTATGAAGCTCTATTCATTAAAATTATGTTTACAATGGCGAAGCAGCTGGGTATCTCGCTCACCAAGATCATCTGTTATTGTCATTATATCACACATTTTACACACTTCAAGTCCCAATGATAATCTTCTGTTAAAGCGGTTGACACTTGTGCCGATCACGTCTAAAATAATGAATAGTCATTCATTTATTCTGTTTGGGTCCAATGAAAGGCTCAGAAAATGCGCAGGCAGATCAGGAAAGTGGCCGTGCTGGGGTCGGGGGTCATGGGCAGCGCCATCGCCGGCCATTTCGCCAACGCGGGAATTCCATCTCTCGTTCTGGATATCGTTCCGGCGGACGCCGGCGATAATCCCAAGGCACGAAACAGCATCGCCGCGGGCGCCGTGGCCGCCATGAAAAAAGCGCGCCCCTCCCCCTTGTTCACCACAGACCTGCTGGGGCTCATCGAGACAGGCAACTTCGAAGACGACCTGCCGCGCCTGGCTGAGGCCGACTGGGTCATCGAGGTGGTCAAGGAGGACATGAAGATCAAGAAGATCGTCTTGGGGAACGCCGCCCCGCACATTGCCCCCGACGCCATCTTCACCAGCAATACTTCCGGCCTTTCCCTGGCGGAAATGTCAGCCACCCTGCCCGACGAGTTGAAGCCACGGTTTTTCGGCACGCACTTTTTCAATCCCCCGCGCTACATGAAACTCTTCGAGGTGATCCCGACCGCCGATGCCGATCCTGAGATCGTGAATTTCGTGGCCGACTTCGCACGCGACCGTCTGGGCAAAGGCATCGTCATGGCCAAGGACACCCCCAACTTCATCGCCAACCGCGTTGGTGTTCACGCCATGATGGCCACGGTCCAGGTCATGAACGAGATGGGACTGACCATCGAAGAGGTCGACGCGTTGACCGGTCCGGCCATCGGCCGCCCCGGAACCGCCACCTTCAAGCTGGCCGACCTCGTGGGTCTGGACACATTCGTTCACGTTGCGGACAACATCTATCCCCTGATTCCCGATGACGAAGCCCGCGATACCTTCAAATGCCCGGACTACCTGTACAAGATGGTCGAGAAGGGCCTGCTGGGCCGCAAGAGCGGCGGCGGTTTCTACAAGATGGAGAAGAAGCCCGAGAAGAAGTTCTTCACCCTCGACCTGGAAACCCTGGAATACCGCGACAAGCAAAAGGTGAAGTTCCCGGAAATCGCCGCAGCCAAGGGCATCGACGACCTGTCCGAGCGCCTTAAAACCCTGGCCTTCGGCAAGGGCAAAGCCGGGCAGGCCATCTGGAAGATGCTCTCCGCTAGCTTCAGCTACAGCGCCATGCGCGTGGGCGAGATCTGCGATCAGGCCGCCGAGATCGACCAGGCCGTCTGCTGGGGCTTCAACTGGAAGCTGGGACCCTTCGAGGTATGGGACACTCTCGGCTTCCGCAAGGTGACCGAAAAAATGCGGGCCGACGGATTGCCGCTGCCCGCCTGGGTGGACGCCCTTTACGACAGCGGGGCGGAAAACCTGTACCTGACCGAAGACGGCATGTTGAAGAGCCCGACCGCCGAACCAGGAAAATTCGCCTCTGTGCCGGCCGACCCGCGGGTCTTCGATTTCGAGTTCCTGCGCAACCAGGAAAAGGAAGTGAAACGCAACCCGGGCGCCAGTCTGCTGGACCTCGGTGACGGTGTGCTGGGGCTGGAGTTCCACTCCAAGATGAACGCCATCGGCCAGGACACCCTGAACATGGTCATGACCGCCTGCACCGAAGCGGAAAACAACTGGCAGGCCCTGGTCGTGACAAACCTGGCGGACAACTTCTCCGTCGGGGCCAACTTGATGATGCTCCTGATGGAGGCCATGGAGGGCAACTGGGAAGACATCAACATGATCGTCCGCGCCTTTCAGGCGGCCACCAGCCGCCTGGAGCACTGTGCCGTCCCGGTCGTGACCGCTCCCGCCGGACTTGCCCTCGGTGGAGGCTGCGAAGTCACCATGGGCGGCAACGCGGTGCGTAGCGCGGCCGAACTCTACATCGGGCTGGTCGAATTCGGCGCGGGCGTGATCCCCGCCGGTGGCGGCTGCCTGAGGCTCTATCAGCGCAATGTCGCTCAGCTCATGGACAAGCGCGATCTGCAGCCGGCCTTCCGCAAGACCTTCGAGACCATCGGCATGGCCAAGGTGGCCACCAGCGCCGCCGAAGCGAAAGAGCTGGGCTTCCTGCGGCCCGGCGACAGCTGGTCCATGAACCGCGACCACCTGGCGGCCGACGCCAAGGATCTGGCCCTGTCTCTGGCCGCCGGGAACTATGTGTCCCCCGGCCTGGATACCGCCATCCCGGTGATGGGCACCGCGGGCATCGCCCTGGCCGAAGCGGTGCTGTTCAACATGAT
This sequence comes from uncultured bacterium, assembly GCA_965365795.1. Taxonomy (GTDB): domain Bacteria; phylum Krumholzibacteriota; class Krumholzibacteriia; order LZORAL124-64-63; family LZORAL124-64-63; genus JAGLCY01. The sequence continues at coordinate 2,816 of CBDUDB010000210.1, forward strand.
GGAAGGCGGCTACATCTCCGAACACGATCGCAAGATCGGGATCGAGCTGGGCAAGATCATCAGCGGCGGTGTGGTGCCTACCGGAACGACCGTCACCGAGACTGACATGCTGAACCTGGAACGCGAAAGCTTCATGCGGCTGCTGGGTGAGCGAAAAACCCTCGAGCGGATGGAACACATTTTGAAGACCGGCAAGCCACTGCGGAACTAAGAGCGGAACTTAATTGCGGAACTAAAGGAAGGGTTGATCATGAGAGAAGTCGTCATAGCCGCCGCCCGCCGGACCGCCGTCGGCAAGGCCCTCAAAGGCACCTTGCGTCATACCAGGCCCGACGATCTGGGCGCCGCCGTGGTGAAGGAGCTGGTCGCCTCGCACCCGGACCTCGATCCGGCCCGCATCTCGGACGTCATCATGGGCTGCGCCATGCCCGAGGCCGAGCAGGGCATGAACGTGGGCCGCAACATCGCCTTGATGGCGGGCCTGCCGGTCACGGTGCCGGGCATGACCCTGAATCGTTTCTGCTGTTCCGGACTGGAGACCATCAGCTACGGGGCGCTGAAGATCGCCGCGGGCCAGAACGACGTGGTCATCGCCGGCGGAACGGAAACCATGACTCTGGTGCCCATCGGCGGCCTGCGGTACATGCCCAGCCCGACCATGGCCCGCGAACACCCCGAATACCTGACCAACATGGGTTTGACGGCCGAAAACCTGGCCGTCCGCGACAAGCTCACCCGCCAGCAGCAGGACGAGTTCGCCTACCACAGCAACATGAAGGCCATCGCGGCCATCGAAGCTGGTCGATTCGCCGACGAGATCGTCCCGGTGATGGCCCCGCTGCCGAGCAAGGACAAGAACGGGCGGCCGAGCTTGACGGAATTTGAATTCAAGGTCGACGAAGGCCCTCGCGCCGACACCACCGTCGAGGCCCTGGCCCGACTGAAACCCGCCTTCAAGCTGGGCGGAACCGTGACGGCCGGCAACAGCAGCCAGATGAGCGACGGGGCTGCCGCATCGTTGCTGACCACGCCCGAAATCGCCAAGGAGATCGGAGCCACTCCCCTGGCCCGGTTCGTCGGTTACGCCGTGGCCGGGGTCGAGCCCGACATCATGGGCATCGGACCGGTGGCGGCCGTGCCCAAGATCATGGAACAGACCGGTCTGACCCTCGACCAGATGGACGTCATCGAACTGAATGAAGCCTTCGCCGCTCAGAGTCTGGCCGTCTGCAAGGGTCTGGGCCTGGACCCCCAGGACCCCCGGCTGAATCCCAACGGAGGCGCCATCGCCCTGGGCCATCCGCTGGGCTGCACCGGCGCGAAGCTCACCGCCTCGGCGCTGCACGAACTCAAACGACGCGGTGGCAAGTACGCCCTGGTCACCATGTGCATCGGCACCGGCATGGGCGCCGCTGGAATTTTCGAAGCGATATGACCGGCCGCGGCTCGGCCGCGGTTCCGCAAAGGAGAAATACGATGGCAGAGAAGAGTTATCCCACCGGCGGTGAGTTCCTGCTCAAGGAAAGCAATCCGCAGAACATCTTCACCCCCGAGGATTTCAACGAGAACCAGCGGATGTTCGCCACGACCGTTCTGGATTTCGTGGACAAGTTCATCGTGCCTGTACGTGAAGAGCTTGAATACGAGGGAAAAACCGATTTGGGTAAGGACCTGCTCAAGGAAGCCGGCCAGATGGGCCTGCTGATGGCCGACATCCCCGAGGCCTACGGCGGGATGGGCTCGAACAAGGCCACCATCATGATCATCAGCGAATACATCGCCGCCGCCGGCAGCTTCGCCGTGACCCACGGAGCCCAATCGGGCATCGGAACCCTGCCCATCGTCTACTTCGGTACCGAAGAGCAGAAGCAGAAATACCTGCCCGGGCTGGCCACCGCCGAAAGGCTGTCCTGTTACGCCCTGACAGAGCCCGGCAGCGGCTCGGACGCCCTGGCCGCAGCCACCACCGCGGTGCTCACCGACGACGGCAAGCACTACGTCATGAACGGCACCAAGCAGTACATCACCAACGCCGGCTACGCCGAGATGGTGATTCTTTTCGCCAAGATCGACGGAGAGCAGTTCACCGGTTTCATCGT
>CBDUDB010000211.1:0-4909 GCA_965365795.1 uncultured bacterium
CAGGACCGACTTGGTCGGTCCCCAATTATTCAACCACGGTTTGTGAGGTTGATCAAATAGGGAATGGGCCATTAATATGAGGCCAACGTCCCTTGTCCGCCATCCGGGAGAATCCGTGAATCCCCTGATCATCGGTCTGATCATCTATAGTCTCGTCATTCTGGGTGTCGGCATCAGGGCGGCGCGCTTGAATCACACCCTCGACGACTACCTGCTGGCCGACCGCCGCCTCGGCCCCTGGGTCGCCGCTTTCAGCGAAAGGGCCAGCGGCGAATCGGCCTGGTTGTTGATCGGCCTGCCCGGCCTGGCATACACCACCGGCGTGACCACCGTCTGGGTGGGGATCGGTTGCTGCGCGGGCATCGCTTTTTCGTGGTTTGTCATCGCCCGCCGTCTTCGCGAAGAAACCGAACGTCTGGGCTCCTTGACCCTGTCCGATTATTTCGCCGCCCGGTTCCCGGCTCGGAACAACTCCCTGCGCATCACCGCCACGGTCATCATCCTGTTTTTCTTCACCTTCTATGTCGCCGCCCAGTTCCTGGCCGCCGGCAAGGTCCTGAATTTCTACCTGGACCTGCCGCACCTGTACGGAATGGCCATCGGCGCGGTCCTGGTCCTGTTCTACACGGCGGCCGGCGGACTGTTCGCCGTCAGCTGGACCGACCTGGTTCAGGGAATCATCATGCTCATCACCCTGGCGGTGCTTCCCTTGGCGGTTCTGGGGGAAATTGGCGGACCAACCGGGCTGCAGGAAAAACTGGCCTCCTTTGGCGGGACCTTTCTTCAGGCCGCGCCCGGCGAAACGGGCTGGCTGGCCTTCAGCGGGGTCATCGGCAGCCTGGGCATCGGACTGGGCTACATGGGCCAGCCCCACCTGGTGTTGCGTTTCATGGCCATCAGTTCTCCGGAAGAAGTGCGGACCGGACGCTGGATCGCAGTCAGCTGGGCGTTGATCGCCTTTTTCGGAGCTATCATGATCGGATTGACGGGGTTGGCCCATTTCGGCCCCGACGCCATGGGCCCGGGAAAGTTGATCGCCGACCAGGAACAGCTCATGCCCTTGATGGCCCGCACCTTCATGCCCGAGTGGCTGGCGGTGGTGATGATAGTCGGGGCCATCGCCGCCATGATGTCGACGGCCGACAGTCAATTGCTTGCATCGGCCAGCGCGATCAGCGAAGATATCTACCGTAAGCTGATCAATCCCGACGCCACCCAGGCCAGACTGGTGGCTTTAGGCCGTTGGGCTACCTTGGGTGTCGGAGTGATCGGGTTCATTTTGGCCTGGCAGGCCGATGATTTTGTCTACAACATGGTCCTTTACGCCTGGGCCGGGCTGGGCTCTGCCTTTGGGCCGCCGCTTTTGCTGGCTTTGCACTGGCGCAGAACCAGCCGGGCCGGTGTCCTGGCCGGCTTCATCACCGGAACCATTACGGTGGTGGCCTGGTACAACATCCCGGTTCTGAACGGGTTGTTGTATGAAATGATTCCAGGGTTTTTTGTTTCCCTGGGCGCCACGATTGTTTTCAGTCTGTGGATGCCCGGACCGTCGGATCCTGAAAAGGAACGCCGAACCAAGGATGGTGGCGTGCCGACACCGCAGTCAGGAGGAGCTTCTTGAATAAAGGGTCAAAAATCCGCCGCGCTCGCAGGGGACAGCGACTGCCGCGAATCATGTGGGTGGCCATCGCCGTGTGCATTGTCGGCGCCGTTTTGATATTCCGGGACCAGGGCAGCCAGGTACCCACCGGGATCGGAGAGTATCAGACGACCGTCACCGCCCCGGACGAAGCGGCTTCCCTTTCCGAGGTCCAGAGTATCCAGGAAGGTCAAGCAGAAGGTGAGCCCCGCTCCGGGGACGTGGACATCAGTGACCAGACTACCGACCTGACTCCGGAAAAACCCGCGGGCGCAACCGCGAAGCCGGCGGAAAAAACGCCCCCACCACCTGAGGTCAAGCAGGCGGCCAAGCCCAAAACCAAGACCACCCAACCCGTCAAACAAACGCCCGCCCCCCTGATCATCAAACCCTCTAGCCGGGGGCCTTACCTGGTCCAGACCGGGTCCTTCGGCAATGCGGAAAATGCCGACAAGGAAGCCACCCGCCTTCAGAAACTGGGGTTCGACGCCCGGGTCAAGGTAGGCAACACTTCGGACAACTCGATTATATTCCGGGTCCGGATCGGGTACTTCAAATCCCGGACCGAGGCCGGGTCTTTCATCAGGCAAAACCGGAAACACATGCCGAACGCCATCCCCGCCCATCTATAGCTGTATGCTGATTGGAGTAGGCCCATGAACAGAGCGGCAATCATCGGCACCGGATTTCATGTTCCTGCACAGGTGGTCACCAATGAGGATCTCACCAAGTGGATGGACACCTCCAGCGAGTGGATCACCGAACGCAGCGGCATCAATGAACGCCATTGGATCGATTTTGATGATCAGGGTGACACCCTTCAGACGGGTGCGGAGATGGGCGCCGCCGCCGCCCGCATGGCGATTGCCGAGGCGGGGATCGACAAGGATGAAATCGACCTGATCCTTTACGCCACCCTCAGCCCGGACGTGTTTTTTCCGGGCAACGGGGTTTTCATCGAAGATCTCCTGGGGCTTAACACTGCCGGAGCCATGGACATCCGCAACCAATGCACCGGGTTCATCTATGCCTTGGCGGCGGCCGACGGCTTCATCAAGGCCGGCACCGCCCGAACCATCCTCGTCATCGGACAGGAAATCCAGTCCACCGGATTGAACCGGACCACCGAAGGCCGCGACTTGGCCGTCCTGTTCGGCGATGGGGCCGGAGCCGTCATAGTCCAGGGCACCGAAGAGGACCGGGGCGTCCTGGCCTCGGTGCTGCACAGCCAGGGCCGTTTTGCCCGGGAACTGTTTTGCGAAGCCCCGGTGTCCACCCGCCGTGACCGCATCAATCAAGAAATGATAGACCAGGGAAAACATTTCCCCTACATGAACGGGCAGATGGTCTTCAAACATGCGACCCGGCGATTCTGTGAATCCATCAAGGAAGTTTTGGAAAAAGGCGGGGTGGACATCGCCGATGTCAGCCTGGTCATTCCTCACCAGGCAAATCAGCGCATAACCGACGCGGTGGGATCGAGGATGGGTTTGACGTCCGAAAAAGTTTTCTCCAACATCGCCAAGTACGGCAACACCACCGCCGCGTCCATTCCCCTGGCCCTGGCCGAGGCCGTAAGGGAAGGTCGCCTGCAAAGAGGCGACCTTCTGGTGACCGTGGCTTTCGGTTCCGGTTTTACCTGGGGAGCCAATCTGATTCGTTGGTAGTGCCACTGGGCTTCCCCCAGGACCCAGGGCCACGGGGCTGGGAGCAGCCCCGGTATTGCATCAAACTTCGGTTATGCTCTCCTCCTGGCTCTGCAGGATGCACTTCACCTTGAAACTCAACGACATGATGCCGACGGCCAACCGTTCGTTGCGCACGGCCACACCCTCGGGAACCTTCAGATCAGTCGGTGCGAAATTGAATATTCCGATGACGCCCGCTTCCACCAGCCGGGCGGCCACGGCCTGGGCGTTGGCCGCGGGAACGGTCAGGATGGCGATGAGGATTTTTTCCTGCTCGATGATCTTTTCCAGGTCACTCATGTCGTGCACCGGCTGTCCCCGCATCACCCTGCCGACCAGCTTGGGATCCGTATCGAAAATTCCCCGCACCGGAAACCCCTGGACATCCAGATTCTGGTAATTGGCCAGGGCCTGACCCAGATGCCCGGCCCCAACGATGGCCGTGGGAACGGGTACGGCAATCCCGATGATCTGTTCCAGAGCCGGGACCAGCTTGTCCACCTGGTAGGGTCGGCCGGGACGGCTGAAACCGCCGAAATAGTGGAAATCGTGGCGCAACTGGCTGGCCTTAATATCGAGGGATTCCGCCAGTTGCCTGCTCGAAACATCCTCCACTCCAATGGCTTGCAGCAATTTCAGCTTTTCCAGGTAGAGAGGCAGGCGGTTGATGGTGGCGTCGGGCACATCGCAGCTTTTCCTGTTTTTCACCAAGACCGGACCCCTTCATTTTCTGTTATTAGTTTAACCAATGCTACCAAATACCCTGGTATTCTGTTACGGTTTTCACAACCCCACAATATGTTTCAGGCCACCCAACGTCAAGCCATTTACTCGGGTTGAGTGCCCCGGACCGGCTTCAACAATTGCTGGAGCTTTGCCCCGGGACTTTCTATCTTTGCTCTTTCCGGACGGGTACGGGGCGCCGACCTCTTTTTTCCGTGGATTTTTTCGAAAACCACAATGGATGTGAACATGGACAGCAAATTCGCCATCTCTGACCGATGGCTCCTCAGTTCCCTGCCCCTTTTCGGACAGATGACGCCCGCCGACTACACGGATCTCGGATTCATGTGCGGCCTGGAAGTGCATCAACAACTGATGACCGATAAGAAACTCTTCTGCCGGTGTCCTGCCGGACGTTACGACAGCGACCATCATCACGCCGAGATCCTGCGCCACATGCGTCCCACCCTGTCGGAAATGGGCGAGTACGACGGCACCGCCTTGATGGAATTCAAGACCCGCAAGAATATTGTCTATCTACTCAATCATGACACGGTCTGCACCTACGAGATGGATGACGCGCCCCCCTTCGAATTGAACGACCAGGCTTTGGACCGCAGCATCGCCATCACCATGCTGCTGGGTTGCAACTTGGTGGGTGAGGTCCACATCACCCGCAAGCAGTACCTGGACGGCAGCATTCCCACCGGGTTCCAGCGCACGGCCATCATCGGCACCGACGGGGACATTCCCTTCCTGGACCGCAACGTTCACATCCGGCAGCTGAGCATCGAAGAGGATTCCTGCCGCGAGGTCAGCGACAAGGGCCACCTGCGCACCTACCGCACCGACCGGCTGG
>CBDUDB010000212.1:0-4863 GCA_965365795.1 uncultured bacterium
CATCGGCGGCGTGGTCTGCACGGCGCTTTCCATGAGCGGCGGTTTCATCAGCGATTTGAAGATCGGTTACTGGCTGGGGACCACACCCCGTGTTCAGCAACAGTGGAAGTTCCTGGGTACGCTCTTTTCCGCGGCCGCGGTTGCGGGCGTGATCATGCTCCTGAACGACACCTACGGTTTCGGTGTAGCCACGGCCGCCAAGCCCAACCCGCTCGAAGCACCCCAGGCCAGCGCCATGGCCGCCGTCATCGAACCCTTGATGACGGGATCACCTGCGCCCTGGCTCCTTTACATGGGCGGCTGTATCCTGGCCCTGGTTCTCGAGTGGGTCGGCGTACCGCCGTTGGCCTTTGCCCTGGGCATGTATCTGCCTCTGCATCTGAACACCCCGATCCTGGCCGGCGGGATGGTGTCCTACTTCGTGGCCAAGGGCGGCAGTAAAGACGCCCAGCGCAAGCGCAAGGAACAAGGCACCCTGATGGCTTCGGGATTCGTGGCCGGCGGGGCCATCATGGGCGTCGTATCGGCGCTCGTCCTGTTCTTCGGCAAGATGCTCGTGGCCGACGACTGGACCCGCCACCTGCATGACGGCACCGTGGTCAACGCCGACGGCTGGTCCGTGGTCCATGCCCTGAACATGCACGGTTGGGTCGAGGAGAATCCCTGGTCGGCGGTGCTGGCCCTGGTTCTCTTCTTCAGTGTTTGTTTCTACCTTTACAAGGGAGCCCGGAGCGCGGCGTCCGACTGACGTCCTTCGAACCCTTGATTCCCAACGGGCCGCCGCTCTGGTCAGCCAGATAGCGGCGGCCCAGTTTCCATGGAGCGGGAAATGAACTGTCCCTGCGGATCCGATCGCGAATACCAGGACTGCTGTCAGCCGGTCATCAAGGGCGAGCGGGCCGCCGCCACCGCCGAAGAGTTGATGCGTGCCCGTTATACGGCCTACTCCCAGGTGGAGATGGATTTCCTCCAGGCCACCGTTCATCCGGATTTTCGCAATGAGGAGGATACCGAAGGGGCCCGCGACTGGGCGGATAACAGCGAGTGGTATGGGCTGGAAATCATTTCCCACGAGGCCGGTGGTCCGGATGATGAGACCGGCACCGTCGAGTTTGTGGCCAACTATTCCTACGGCGGCCAGGACAAGCAATACCACGAGGTGGCGGATTTTCGTCGATCGGAAGGGGCCTGGATGTTCACCGAAGGACGGCCCGGAGTCAAAAAGCCCGTGGTGCGGACCGAACCCCGGATTGGCCGGAACGATCCCTGTCTTTGCGGCAGCGGCAAGAAGTACAAACGCTGCTGTGGTAAGTAGCCATGCTGAGGCTGGTGACAGGCCCGTTGGTCCTGTTCCTTCTCGGAGTGGGCTTCGTGGTCGCAGCCGAGGCCCAGGAAACCGCGGATCCCGGTGATCCCGGTGATACCGAAGCGGCCGCCGAATCCACCCAGGACGGCTCCTGGTTGACCCGGACCCTGAAAAGATATTTTGGAAACAGCAGTCAGGCCGGTGACGCACTCGATGGCCAGGCGGTGGAACTGGTGGACCGGTACGAGGCCTATCTCGGCCAGACCATCGAGGTGGTCATTGTCCACCAGGTGGCCCGCTTCGATCCCTACTGGCACAACGACCAGGCATCGAGTCAGAAATACCTGCATTCCGTAACCAAGCCGTTCCAATCCTACACCAAGGACCGTCTGATCCGGGAATACCTGCTGTTCGAACAGGGCCAGCCCCTGGATCCCTTCCTGATGGCCGATTCCGAACGCATGCTGCGCCAGCTGGATTTCATCAACGACGTCAGGATCATCGTGGTGCCCTTGATGGGTGAAGGTGACGGCTCGGTGGCCGTGGTCATCGAAACCCGGGACAAGTGGCCCTTCGGGATCACGGGGAATCTGAAGGACGTCAACCGTTACGATCTGAACCTCTATTTTTCCAACCTCGGCGGGTATGGGGTTCGCCTGGACAACAAGCTGAAATACCGCGGGGACATGGAGCCGGAACTCGGCTATCAGGGCCGCCTGCGGAAGGAGAACATTCGCGGCTCCTTCGTGGACATGTTTTTGCTGTACGAGGATTCCTGGCAGGTGCTTTCTCGGTTGGGCGCGTTGCAGCGGACCCTGATCCATCCTGGTATCAGATGGGTAGGCGGCGGTGCGTGGGAATACACGGATGTCCGTGACAACGGGGGCATACCCCGCAAGTTCCAGCTGGGAGATTATTGGGCCGGGCACGCCATACCCCTGCAAAAGGCCAGGTCTACGGAGCAGTCGGCTCGTCCCATGCTCATTCCCGCGGTGCGGTTCCGGAAGATCGACTTCCTGGAACGACCCCTCGCCTCCGCCGACAGCAATGCGGCCTTTCTCAATACCCGAGACTATCTCGGTGGAGTAACCTATCAACGTTTCAAGAATTTCAAGACCAGCTATCTATTCAAGATGGGGGAGACGGAAGACTTTCCCTCGGGATTTACGGCCAAACTTTCGGGCGGCTACCAGGACCGGGAAGTTTATGACCGCGCCAGCGCTTTCATGCAGATGGCCTTTGCCTCGGTCCGGACCCGGGGCAGTATCACCATGGCCGGAGTGGATCTGGGCGGGTATTTCCACAATCACAGGATCGAGGATGGATCTTTGAATCTTCTCGGCGCCCACTATACTCGCCTGATGGGTGGGGGCCCATTCCGGCATCGATTTTATGCGCGGGCGGCCTACACCCTGGCCTTCCAGCGGAACGGGGAAGGGGCCCTGGTCCTGGGCAATATCACCGGTTTGCGGGGCCTGGAAGACAACAAGGTGCTAGGCAATCAGCGTCTGATCATCAACCTGGAATCCCGGATATTTACGCCCTGGTCGGTCATGGGATTCCGGTTCATGATATTTGGATATGCGGATATCGGGTCGGTCGCCGGTGAAAAAGATCCGATCGCCCAGAATAAGGTCTATTCGAGCCTTGGACTCGGCTTCCGGATCAACAATCCTGACCTGGTGATGCCTTCGACCCAGGTGCGTTTAGGGTTCGTGAACAGCGTGGACGAAAGCGGATTTGTCCTGGGATTTAAGCTCGGCGGGGTGGACTATCCGGAAATCAGGATGCCGGGCACCCGTCCTGGCGGTTTTTCTTTAAGATGACACCCACAATGAACAAGCGGGAAACCATGCGGCAAGTCTGGATGAACACCAAGGGGGAGGTGGATGTCCTCGAAGTCCGGGACGTGCCCAGGCCAGAGCCGGGTCACGGACAGGTGCGGATTGCCGTGGAGGCGGCCGGCGTCAATTTTGCCGATGTGATGATGAGGCGGGGTTTGTATCCCGACGCTCCCAAACTTCCAGCGGTGGCCGGGTACGAGGTCGCCGGCACCGTGGATGCGGTCGGCGCCGGGGTGAACAGGGATCTGACAGGAGCCCGGGTGGTCGGCATGTGCCGTTTCGGAGGTTACAGTGAATTCGTTTGCCTGCCCCGGGAACAGGTCTGGTCACTGCCCGAAAGTGTTTCTCCGGTCACGGCGGCCGCGTTGCCGGTCAACTATCTGACGGCCTGGCAAATGGTCAGGGTCATGGCCCCTGTCACCGAGGGGGACCTGGTGCTCATCCATTCGGCCGCCGGCGGGGTGGGGCAGGCCGTCATCCAGTTGTGCGGATTGACCGGAGCGGGGGTTATTGGCTCGGCCTCGCCGACCAAACACGCCGGCCTGCTGGCCCAGGGCCTCGAGTACGTGTTTGATTCCCGCCGGACCGATTTTGCGCAGGAGGTGATGGACGTCACCGCCGGGCGCGGCGTGGATGTCGCCCTGGAACCCAGGCACGGCCGCTGGATCATGGAAAGTTACCGGAGCCTGGCCAAATGCGGGCGGCTGGTCCTGTTCGGATTTTCCAGTGCCGCCCAGGGCTCCGGTTCTGGTACCCTGTCCGCATTGAGGACCCTGGCCCGGGTTCCCTGGTTCGGATTGAACCCCATCAGGTTGATGAACGACAACAAATCGGTAGGCGGCGTGAATCTGGGCAGGATGTGGGACAGGGCGGACCGCACTTCGGCCTGGATGACCGGGCTGCTCGAACTGATGGCCGAAGACCGCATCAACCCGGTCATCGATTCGGTTTTTGATTTTAATGATGCCGGCCAAGCTCACCGGCGTCTGGAGGACCGTTTGAACGTCGGCAAGGTGATTCTCGTACCCCGAAAGGTGGCTTCGGCGTGAAGATTTCCGCCGCCATCATTACGCTGGAAGCGGCGGCCGACCTGGACCGTTGTCTGGCGTCCTTGTCATTTGCCGACGAAATCATCGTGCTGGACCAGGGCAGCAGTGACGGGACCGCCGAGGTCTGTGCCCGACATGGGGCCGTTCTGCATCAAACCGAATGGCTGGGCTTTGGGCCCACCAAGCAGAAGGCTGCCGGTCTGTGCCAGAACCGCTGGGTTTTGAGCATCGATTCCGATGAAGAGGTGACGCCCGAATTGCGGGCGGCCATCGAGGCCCTGCCCGACCAACCGGATCAGGCCGCTTTTGCCGTGAATCGTTTGAGCCGTTTTCTGGGCAAGTGGATCCGCCATTGTGGCTGGCATCCCGAATACGTGACCCGCCTGTTCGACAAGCAGCGCGCGGGGTTCAATGACAAGCCGGTGCACGAATCGGTCCTGACTGATGGCAGTGTAGGGCGCCTCGACGGCCTGTTGCTGCATTACACCTATGAGACCATGGAACAGTACATCGACAAGCTGAACCGCTACACCACTCTGGCCGCTGAGGAATTGCATGCCGCCGGGCGTTCGGCCGGTCTGCCGAGTGCCGTGGTGCGGGCCAAGGTGGCTTTCTGGCGCATGTGGTTGTTCAAGGGCGGAATCCTGGATGGCTGGGCGGGCAC
>CBDUDB010000213.1:0-4817 GCA_965365795.1 uncultured bacterium
GAATTCGCCAACATCGTGGCGCTGGACGTGGACACGGGCAAGATGCGGACCATCTGTGACATCGACACCCCCTCACTCTACTTCGTTACCTCTTTGGCTTACGACGATTCCACCGGCACCCTGTTCTACACCACCAACAACGCCCGCGGGTGGCGCAATCTCAACTCGGTGGACATCGCCACCGGCAAAACCCAGCGCCTGGTCAAATGGGCCCGCACGGGCGATCTGGCCTTCAACCAGGCCGACCGTTCGCTGTGGGGCGTCATGCACAATAACGGTCTTTCGCACATCGTCCGGATTCCACCCCCCTACGACGCCATGTACGACGTGCTTCCCCTGTCCTACAAGCAGGATTTTTACGACATCGACATCTCGCCGGACGGCCAGTACTTGACCGGAACCCTGGTCGACGTTTCCGGGCGATCCAAGCTCGTCCGGATCGGGATCACCAATCTCATACTGGGCGATACGCAGCTGGAAGAGTTGTGGGAATTCCCCCAGAATGCTCCCCTGAACTTCGTTCATTCTCCCGATGGTCGTTACCTCTACGGATCATCCTACCTGACCGGCACCTCCAACATCTTTCGTTATGATACGGTGGAAAATACCATGGACGCGGTCAGCAACGCCGAAACCGGATTGTTCCGGCCGATTCCCATTCCCGGTGATTCACTCCTTGCCTACGAATACACCGGCGACGGCATGCGTCTGGTACGGCTACCCGACGATACCCTCGAGGACATCGCCGCGGTCAGGTACCTGGGCTACGCCATCACCCAGGAGCACCCCGTGGTCCTGGACTGGGAACTGGGCTCTCCCCGCCAGGTAGATCCCGATTCGGTCATCGTTTTCCAGGGCGACTACAACGCCTTCCGCAGCATGCGGATGAACTCCCTCTATCCCATCGTCGAGGGTTACAAGGCCTACACTGCAGGCGGGTTGCGGTTCGATTTCAGCGATCCGGTGGGGATGCACGCCTTTGACGCGGCCGTCTCGTTTTCGGCCCCGAAAAACCTGCCCAAGAACGAGCGCGTGCACCTGCGCTTCAAGTACCGCCATCATCCCTGGGACCTGTGGGGCTCCTGGAACCGGGCTGATTTCTACGACCTGTTCGGCCCCACCAAGGTCAGCCGCAAAGGTTACCAGCTGGGCGTAGGATACAACGGCTACATCCTCGAAGAGGCACCCAGGTCTCTGAAGTACAACCTGAACCTGGCCAACTACTGGAACCTGGAGGTTCTGCCCGAATACCAGAACGTGCCCACCTCCTACGACAACTTCATGACCATTGGCGGTTCACTCCGCTACACGACAGCGCAGGGGACCATCGGCGGTATCGAAGCGGAAAAGGGCTTTTTGACCTCGCTGAATTTCATGAGCACGATCGTACGGGGCGACTTTTTCACCCGGACCCGCCTGGAAGGGACCTACGGTTTCCTCACCCCCATCGACCACTCCTCTCTGTGGTTCCGGGTCGCGGGCGGCCAGGGTTCCGGACCCCTGGACGAACCGTTCGCCAACTTCTTTTTCGGCGCCTTCGGCAACAACTATGTGGACCATGGCCGGGTGAACCGGTACCGTAGCTACTACAGTTTTCCGGGCCTGGAAATCAACGAGGCCGGCGGACGGAATTTCGTCAAGGGCGGCGTGGAATGGACGCTGCCGCCGCTGCGTTTCCGCAAGCTGGGCCTGGCCAACTTCTACGCCACCTGGGCCCGGCTGGCCCTGTTCGGAAATGGGCTGGTGGCCAATGTCGATCGGGATGATTTCTGGCGAACCAAAGTCTTCGACGTGGGAGCCCAATTGAACGTGAAACTCGTGCTTTTCTACTCCCTGTCCTCGACCCTGTCGGCGGGATACGGCCGGGCTTTCGAGGAGGGAGTCGCCCCTCGAAACGAGTGGATCGTATCCCTGAAGATCCTGCGCTGATGATCGTGGTCGCCCAGATCGCCTTCGGCCTCTTGCCGGTGGCCTTGTACCTGATGGCCCTGGTGGTCATGGACAGTTACAAACTGGTGAAGATCCAGGCCGTTTTGATGGCGGTGGCCGCCGGATTCGGTGCGCTTCTGATCTGCAACTACCTCAATCCCTGGTTGATGGATCTGACCGGCACCGACGGAAGGTTTTTTTCCCGTTACCTGGCCCCCATCACCGAAGAAACCTGCAAGGCCGCTTACCTGGTATTCCTGTTTCGCCTGCGCAGGATCGGCTTTCTGGTCGACGCCGCCATTTTCGGTTTTGCTGTCGGAGCGGGGTTCGGCATCCTGGAGAACATTTTCTATCTCAGCCTGATTCCCGACGCCAAGTTATTTACCTGGGTGCTGCGCGGCTGCGGCACCGCCCTGATGCACGGAAGCACAACCGCCATGTTCGCGGTCATCGTCCAGGCCCGGAGCGAAAACCGCGGTTACCTGCGGATCCGCCACCTTGTGGGCGCCCTGGGTTTTTCCATGCTGATGCACTCGCTGTACAACCACTTTCTGGTCTCCCCGGTCCTGACCGCGTTGGGTCTGCTTTTGGGCGTGCCCCTGATCACCTTTGCCATCTACCGGAGAAGTGAACTGGCTCTGGAAAAATGGTTGGGGGTAGGCTTTGACGCCGATAGTGAAATGCTCGCCATCATCGGCGCGGGCAAGGTCTCCGATTCGCGGGTCGGCGCCTACCTGATGTCCCTGCGGGACCGTTTCGCCCCCGAGGTGGTAGCCGACATGATCTGCCTGCTGCGGATCCAGGTCGAGCTGGCCATCGAGGCCAAGGGAATCCTCATGCTCAGAAAAGAGGGGTACGACATCGAACCGGGGCCCGACCTGCAGATGAAAGTGGAAGAACTGCAATACCTGGAGAAAAACATCGGGGCCACCGGCCGGCTGGCGGTCCTGCCGCTGCGGCAAAGCGGGGGCAAGGATTCCTGGCAGAAACATCTCTTGAAACAAGGCTGACCCGGCCCAAGGTCATTTATTCGGTCTGGAGACTGGCCTTGAAACCCAGACCCTCGATGACCGTTATCACCTGCGCCGAATCCAGATCCGGTCCCTGGACAACCGCCCGGCCTTCATCCAGTTGGACCTGACAGCCGGTGACACCGTCCAGCTCCGTCACCGCCCTTTGAACACTGCCCGAACAATGGCTGCAATTCATGCCCTCCACGTCAAATTCCAGAGACGGGGATTTTTCATCCACTCCGCAGGCCTCCATTCCGTCACAACCGCAGGAATGATCCCGGCGACGGGAAAGCCACCAGCTGAAGATCATGACAAAAACCAGCAAGGCGCCTGAGATATGTTCGAACCAGCCGACCCCCTCGTGAAGGTGGCCCTGGTGCGAAAACAAGGGAATGGCGTCGGCCGCCCGCGGCATTAGCCAATCCAGGAGCAGGCCACCGCCGAAAGCGCTGACCGCAACGGTCAAAAGGTAGATGATCGTGGTCCTGCGCCCGAGCACCCGTGAGATGGTCGTCACCGTGGCGGCATTGGTGGCGGGTCCCGCGATCAAAAAGGCCAGCGCCGCGCCTGGGCTGGCTCCCAGAAAAATGAAACTGGCGGCCAGGGGCACACTGGCGGTGGCGCAGACGTAGATGGGAATGCCCACGATCATCATCAACGCGATGGAAAGGGCGCCGGAGCCGAGAAAACCGGACAGGAAATCAGCGGGCACTACCGCGGCCAGGATTCCCGCGATGAGGACACCAACCAGTAACGCCCGGCCGATATCGCCCGGCAGGGTGACAAAACCGTAATCGATGGCCGCCCGAATTTTGGATCCCAGCCCTTGGGGACGGGAAAACTCGCCAGCCCCGACCAAGCTCTTGCCGTTGTCTGCGGTTCGGTGGGGATCAGGATCCAGCGCCTGCACCAGCCCGCCCCCCAGCAAACCCGTGGCCAGGGCGGCCACCGGCCGGAAGATGGCGAACAGAGGCCCCAACATGGTCCAGGTCACCAGGATGGAATCCACACCGGTCTGGGGAGTGGACAACAGGAACGCGGTGGTCGCGGACCGGCCGGCGCCGTGCTGCCGGAGCGATGCCGCCACCGGAATCACCCCGCAGGAGCACAGAGGCAAGGGCACCCCGAACAACGAAGCCTTGAATACCGGGCCCATCCCCCGGCCGCCCAGGTGGCGTTCCAGCCAGGTCGGGGAAATGAAAACCGACAACAGCCCCGCCACGACAAAACCCAGCAGCAGCCAGGCGGCCATCCGGGCGGTGACCAGCCAGGTTTCGATAATGATGTGTGATATCATTTCAAGCATGGCCACAATCTAAGGAGAGGGTTCATTCCAGGCTAGGTTTTTTCGGGTTCCCGGTAACCGGCCTCGGTTTCGGCCCGCCGGGCGGCGGCTTCCCCCGCGGCCACATCGACCCGGGTCAACAGCCACCCCCCCACGGCGAAAAAGACCACCAGCGACAAGATGCCCAGCCGACTGGTGCCCGTCCCCTGGCTGACCAGGCCGAAAATCAAAGGACCGGCAACTCCGGCCAGCTTGCCGCTGCTGGAGTAGAATCCGAAAAACTCGCTGGTGCGGTGCCGCGGAACCATCGCCGCAAACAGGGACCGGCTCAAGGCCTGCGCTCCGCCCTGCACCGTCCCGACCAGCCCGGCCAAAACGTAGAACTGGGGCGCCGTGCTGAGGAAAAAGCCGAAGATACTGATGATCAGGTATACGGACAACGCCAGCAGGATGGCACGCTTGGGGCCGATCCGGCGGGCCAGGCGCCCGAACAGAATGGCGAAGGGAATACCGACCGCCTGGGTCAGAACCAGGGCCCCGATCAGGTCGGTCATCCCGATACCAATTTCCGAACCGTAGGCCGTGGCCAT
>CBDUDB010000214.1:0-4812 GCA_965365795.1 uncultured bacterium
GACCTAGTTCATGACCTACATGATGTAAAAGTTAATGCTCAACGACAGGCTGTGACTTGTCGAGGTGACATCCGTGAACCCGGCGAAATCACCCACGGGCAGGTAGATGTAATCATAGGCAAAGCCGATAGCGGCCTCATCTGCGACCCGGAACTCGTAACCGGCCCCGGCCAACAGGGTCATGGCGCTTTCATTGAAAATCAGGCTGTCCCTGGCCAGAGGGGCCGTGGCGTTGAAATCCAGGGTGCCGATGCCGATGCCGCCCCTGATCCAGAAACCTTCACCCCGTGGAAACCAGGCCCCGTCGAGAATGAAGTGGTAAAGGCTGGCCGAGGTGCTGGTGTAGTTCAAAGTGTAGTAGCTTTTTTTCCAGCCGTGGAATCCGATCGAGCCGATAAAATAGTCGCTGGGGGCCCAGCCGATGCGGGCGCCTCCTGAGAAGGTGCCGATGTTGCCGGAGTCCAGGGTTGTTCCGCCGGTAGGGGTGAACTCGATCGAGTTCCAGCCGTAGCCCAGGGTCAGGCCGAACACGGTCCCGTCCCGATCGTGGCCGCCCAGGTCAATCGCGAAAGCTGACGAGGCCGTAACTACAAGCAGAACAGCAGTTAACAATATGCCGGAAATATGGGATCGGGTCATGGGTATCGGCTCCTGGGTGGGGATTAAACCTCTTATTTCTAAGGGAGGAACTTAAGGGAACCGACCGGGTTCGTCCACCGCCGAATTGACAGAGGCAAGAACTGGGAAGATGAATTCCATACTGGAAATGTGAATTCACCCGAGGTGTCGATTTTTCAGGCGTCATCGGACTTCAGTGGCTATATTTTCCCACCAAATCCCTCTCCTAACCGGATCTTGATAAAACGGGGCCTTGCGGATGTGGCGGACAAACCGAAACCCATCCCGAACCCGGCAACACCTGGATGGTTTTTGTGAAAAGTTTCTTCAAGAATCCCGTCGTGGCTTTCTTTTCCTCCCTCAAGCTCAGTGCGGGGCTGCTGATTGTCGTGGCCATCGCCAGCGCCAAGGCAACGTTCATTGAAAGCGATTTCGGACGGGAGGCCGCCTACGACCTGGTCTATGCCGCGCGCTGGTTCGAGGTCCTGCTGATTCTGGTGACCATCAGCCTGACCCTCCTGTTTTTCAAGCGGTGGCCCTACAAGCCGCGGAACTTCGGGTTCATGCTGGTGCACATCGCCATCGTGGTCATCCTGATCAGTTCAGGAATCACCCGTTACATGGGGTTCGAAGGGGTGATGCCGATCCGGGAAGGGCAGTCCGCCAGCTATTACCAATCCGACAAATCCCACCTCCAGGCCATCCTCGAGGATGAAAAGGCCACCTACCCGGTGCGTCTGTGGAAATATGGGGAAAACAAGATCTGGAAGGGCATCACGCTCGGCGGAGAGGATTACCAGCTGGGCGTGACGGAGTATTGGCCGCGTTTCGAAGAAACCTACCAGCCGGGGCCCGGCGGAGTGCCCGCGCTGCAGTACGGGGATTCACACAACGGGGAAATCATCACCCACACCCTGATCCAGGGCGGCAAGGGCCACATCGGGCCTTCGGACGCCAGCTTCCTGACCGACGACTTCAGCGAGACCATGAGCCTATCGCCCTACGGCGATCTTCGCCTGCACGTTCATGGATCTTCTTGCACCATTCCCGTCGATCCCGGTTCGGACCAGGCCCACGAATGCGGCGGGTACCGGTTTCGGGTAACCGAATTCCAGACCGACTTCAAGGTCGGCGGCAAGCCCAACCTGGACGGTCCCCTGAACAACCCCATGATACGGTTGGAAATCACCGCTCCCGACGGCACCACGGGCGAGCGCATGTTGTTTGCCCTGCATCCGGATTTTTCCATGGGCCACGGCGGTGGTGAGGATGATTTTTCCGACCTGGATATGCTCTATCAGATCAATCGTGGCATCGAGTTTGCCACCGGCGGGCCGACCGGTCTGCAGGGCCGCGCCACGTTTGCCATTCGTACCATGGATATGAACACCCAGGAAGAGGGCTCTCACGCTCCGGGCGAAATATTCGACGTCCATGAGGAAGTTCTCTACGCCTCGCCCGAAAATGATCTGTCCTTCGTGCCCGTGGGCATTTTGGAGTCCGTCGTTCTGTCTCCGGCTCTGAGCGAAGACGCCAACGCCAGGGCGGCCGCGCGAGTGGTCATCCGCGATGCGGCCGGCAACGAAGCCGAGGCCATCTGCAGCGAGCACAGCCGGCCACAGAGTGTGACCCTGGGTGGACAGACAATCCAGCTGGCCTATTCGCCGATTTTCAAGGAATTGCCCTACAGCCTGCACCTTGATGATTTTGTGCTGCAGACCTATCCGGGCAGTGACAATCCGGCCACCTACGAAAGCTGGGTCTCGTTGACCGACAAGGAAAAGGGAATCGAGGGGCAGAAGATGCACATCTACATGAATCATCCTCTGGACCACCGGGGCACCAAGCACTTCCAGAGTTCCTACGACCCGGACCTGCAGGGCACGGTGCTGACGGTCAATAACGATCCGGGCAAGCTGCCCACCTATTTCGGCTACTCGCTGATTTCTTTGGGATTTCTGATGATCATCCTCAAGGACCTGCTTTTCCCGTTGAAGAGCAAGTCAAAGAAGAAGAATCAGACTTCGGTCGCCCAAGCGGCAGCGGTGGTCATGATTCTGGCGCTGGGCGCCGCGGGTGGCGCGCTGGCCCAGGCCCACGATCCCAACGACGGCCAGGACCATTCCGGCCACAACCATGCGGCTCCGACCGGGTTCGTCGAGCTGTCCGAGCCCGCCCGCGACACCGCGGCCCGCTTGACCATCCAGGATTTCCGCGGCCGTATGAAACCTTTCGACACCCAGGCCCGCGAAATGGTGATGAAAATCGCCAAGCGGTCCAAGTTCGAGGGCCGGCATCCGGTGGATCAGTACCTGAGCTGGACCTTGAACCCCTTCTTCTGGGTGGACAAGCCGATCATCGGCGTGCGCTTTCCGGGCCTGAAGGATTTGCTGGGCGTGGACCATACGGTCAAGCACGTTTCCTACAACAGCCTGATCACGGACGACGGTCAGTACCGCATCGGCACCCAGGTCCAGGAGGCCCACCGCACACCCGACCGCGACCGGACCAAGACGCAGCGCAAGCTCATCTCCTTTGACGAGCGTTTCCAGCTGCTGAACATGACCTTCCGGGGCTTCAACCTGAAAATGTTCCCCGTACCCGGCGACGAGAACAACACCTGGCTCCCTTTCCAGGATGTAACTGCCAAGCTGAATGCAGAACAGCAGGAGACCTATCGTGCAGCCTACGCGTCTTTGAGCCAGGGCGTCGAAAGCGGCGACAACGCCATGATTTTGGATGGTCTGAACCGCATCAAGGCCCTGCAGACCCAGTTCGGTTCCGCGGTCCTGCCTTCCAAGACGGTCACCGACGCTGAACTTTTCTACAACCGCAGCCACATCTTTTCCTGGATGATGATCCCTCTGCTGGGAACCTTCATCGTCCTGCTGCCTGTCTATCTGTGGAATCTATTCCGCAACCGCAACGCTCGGATCAGCTTCCGTAATCCCTTCTACGCACTGGGCGTGGCCATGTACATTTTCGCCTTCGGCGGGATGATCCTGGGTTACGTCATGCGCTGGATCGCCTCGGAGCGCATCCCCATTTCCAACGGTCACGAGTCGCTGCTGTTCATCAGCATCGCCGTGGCGTTGGCCGGGCTGATCTTCGAGTTCGTCTACCGTCAGGGATTCCCAGGAGCGTTGGGCGGACTCTTGACCACGGTGGTTCTGGGCGTGTCCATGCTATCGACTTTCGATCCCGCGATCGGCCCCTTGGTGCCGGTGCTGGTGTCGTACTGGTTGAACATCCATGTGACGATCATCACCTCGAGTTACGGCTTCCTCGGTCTGTCGGCTTTGATAGGCGCCCTGACCTTGTTCCTGCTCATGGCCAAGGGCCAGGGCCGAGAGAACGTGCACGAAGCCATCAAGACCCTGGACAACGCCAACAAGCATGTGCTGATCACCGGGCTGGGCCTGCTGACGATCGGTACTTTGCTGGGCGGCGTGTGGGCCAACGAGTCGTGGGGCCGTTACTGGGGCTGGGACGCCAAGGAAACCTGGTCGCTGATCACGATCCTGGTCTACGCCGTGGTGCTGCACTTCCGGTGGATCCCGCAGATGCGCTCGATCTGGCTCAATGCCTCGGGCAGCCTGGCGGCCATCGCCTCGGTGGTCATGACGTACTTCGGCGTGAATTACTTCCTTTCCGGGCTGCATAGTTATGCTCAAGGGGATGCGGCGACGGTACCTGACTGGGTGTTTATCGGGTCGGGATTGGTCCTGGCTTTGATCATCGTGTCCGGGCTGGTTAGCCGGGGCAAAAAATGGGAGGCCGAGGCGTAAGGCCGTCCTCCTGCTCATACACAAAGGATCCGGCTTGTCCTCACGCCTTCGGCGCTGCGGATTAGCCGGATCCTTTGTGTATGAGCAGGAGGACTACGCTCACGTCCCGGCCTGCCAACTTTTTCCCCGGCCTACCAAGCTCGGTGGCAAGGGGGGGGCGCATTCCGCTGAGATAATAATAACCCTGCAGAAAGTGCCCCCCGGGGGGTTTTTCGCAGGGTTATTTTTTGTCGGAGCGTAGAAACCCGCCGGCGGGTTTTTCTGCAAGAATACTCAAAATCCGCGACCAGGAATTTCTAGGTTGGTCACTTGGGCTGGGGAGTAGCCAGCCCCGCCTCGTCGGTCATCTGTAGCTTCATGGTTTCCATATCGCTCAATGGGAGCACCTCGGGGGCGCGGCCGTCGC
>CBDUDB010000215.1:0-4771 GCA_965365795.1 uncultured bacterium
CGAGCCGTCCTGTCAGACGGCTGCTGGGCAAGCCTGGAAGTGAGCAAGTACACCCTGAGCCGGGCCTGTTGGCTGGAGGTCGTGGGAGAAAAAGGGCAACTCCAGGCGGACTACCTGGAAGGCGGAATCGTCATGCGAACCGATAGCGGGCAGGAAAACTTCCAGATTTCCGCCGGTGCCCCGACCCTTCCGCCCTTGCTCGTTGACTGGCTGGCATCAGTCCGGGGAGGAACCACGCCCCCGGTAACCGTGGAAGACGGACTGGCGACCCTGAAGGTCGTGGACGCCTGCTACCGCTCCCAGCGGGAGAAGTGCGAAGTCCGCGTATAGATAAATCGGCCCGGGATACAACCCGGGCCGATTCCGAAAAACTCCAACCGGCAAGACCTAACCGGCCATGATCCTTTCAATCCCGCCGCGGGCGATGGGATGATACCCATTCGCGTTGGCGGCAAAAATCTCCTTGGCCAGACCCTTGGTCTTTTCCCCTGAGTAAAGCGTCGTGTACAGCGGCTTGAGGTACTTCATCCGCCCCACTTCACTGAGGAAACGGGCGGTGCGGTCGAAGGTGGGTTCGTACCCGCTGCCGGTGGCGATGATCAGCCAGTTGCAGAGGATTTCACTGTTGCCCTGTCCGGTCAGACCGAAGTTCTCGTCCAGCCAGGCGCAGTCCTCCTGAGGCAGGGTGCGCGGCAAGGCCTGCAGGAAGATCTGCCAGTCTTCTGGTGTCCACTTCTTGGCCGCGGCCACATCGGGGCGCCCACCGTCGGACCAGCTCTTGGCCAGATTTTCCAGCATGGCCAACCGCTCGGACTCGAACACCGGGTTATTGTCGGGCAGCCCGGCCTGGTGGATCCATTCGTTCGCACGGACCTGGTCAGGGATGCCCGGCAGTTCGGCGTTCAGAAACTCTTCGAACTGGGCGGTGGTGATCGAGGTGAAGCTGAAATGCTTGATATATTTCTTGATGAAGGCGTCGAACTTCTCGCGGCCCGCGGCCTGTTCGAGCAGGGCCACGAACAGGTAACCTTTCTCGTAGGGAACCAGAGAGTAGAACTCGTCCGGATCCGAACCCTTGCTGTCGGTCTGCAGCTGGGTGAACGGTGAGTCCATGCCGAAGGAGTTCATGGCCTCCATCAGCCCGTTGCGACCGATGGCCGAGGCCAGGGACTTGGCTTCCAGTCCGTCCAGATTTTCCAGGATGCGCCGCTCGGCCCAGACCGTGAAACCTTCGTTGAGCCAGAAGTCATCCATGGTGGCGTTGGTGACCAGGTTGCCGGTCCAGCTGTGCGCCAGTTCGTGGGCCAGGACGTTGACCAGCGACCGATCGCCGGCCAAAAGCGTGGGCGTCAAGAAGGTCAGGCGCGGGTTTTCCATCCCGCCGTAGGGGAAAGATCCGGGCATGACCAGGAAATCGAAACGATCCCACAGGTAGGGACCAAAAACGTCCTCGGCCGCCAGCAGCATCTTGTCCACGTCGGCGAATTCCCAGGCGGATTTTTCAAGGGTCTCCGGCTCTGTGTACACCCGAGACCGGGGCCCCAGATCCTGCGAGACGATGTTGCCCACAGCAAAGGCGAACAAGTACGGGGGGATGGACTGGGGCATCTCGAAGCTGAAGCTGCGCGTACCGGGCTGCGACCCGGTGCCCGCCTGCCCGGGAGCCGCGGCCATGACCACGGTCAGATCCTCGGGCACCGTCATTTTGGCGTGGAAGGTGAACCGCGCCAACGGAGAATCCTGGCAGGGTATGACACTGCGCGCGTGGATGGCCTGGCACTGGCTGAACAGGTAGGGATGTTTGCCGCCGTCGGTCTGCGCGGGTTCGAGCCACTGGAGGGCACTGGCCTGCGGACTGGTGGCATAGTCGATGGTGAAGGCCTGCGCACCGACCGGCAGAGTGACCCGCAGACACGAACCCAGGATGTCGTCCTGCTCGGCGATTTCCCAGGCCAGTTCGTTGCCGTCGGTATCGGTGACGCCGCGAATTTCCAGATCCCGCGTGTCCAGGTCCAGAGGACCACCGCCCGGGGCGGCCAGGTTCAAGGTGGCCTTCCCGTGAAGGCGGCTGGAAGAGAAATCTACGTTCAGGTCAAGGTCCATGCTGGCAACCCGGCCCTGATCCAGGTCGCTGAAAGAATGGGGATCGCGTCGGCTCAAGGAATTACCTCCGGAAAAAGAACACCTGCCAGGCAGGCCGCATGACGGATTTCATCGAACCCATTGTCGCTGGATTTGGGCCAGGCCGCAAGCCCTTGGCTGTGGTCCACAGCCCGAACCGGGCTTTTCCCTGCCAAAAATCCGTAGTATTCTTATTCTGAATGATAAGGACCGAACCGTTGAAAGGATTTCTTCATGCGTGACGGAATGACCAGGCTGGAAACCTACACCAGCGAAATCGAGGCGCAGATCGCCAAGGGCCGGCTGGAAAATTTGGGAGTGCCGGTTGTCCTCGAAAAAGACAACTGCGGAGGTATGCGGCCCCATCTGGATCTGCAGGCCGGAGTCAAGCTTTTCGTTCCTGACGACCAGGTGGACAAGGCTCGGGATATCCTGGCGACCGAACCAGTACCCTCGACCGGATCCTGGGTTTGCCAGGGTTGTGCCGAGGAAATCGAAGGCCGATTCGACACCTGCTGGAAATGCGGCCGTGACCGGGAATGATACCATGCCGTTTCATCATTCTTGTTTATCTGCTGACGGTGACTTTCACCTGGCCGGCCACCGGATCGACCGACCGCACCCTTCCTGAACCCAGCCCCGCCAAGTGCCGCCTGCCTGTGGAATGGCTCACCGACAAGGATTTTCCACCTCCACCCAGCGGGGATCGGGGTTACGACGTCCTGAGTTATGATCTGGACATCCAGCTTTTCCCTACCGAACGCACCATCACCGGAACCGTGGACATCGGCCTGTCGGCCCTGGCGGCGGGCCTTCAACAAGTGCGACTGGATCTGGTGGATGACCTGACCTGCGACGGGGTGATCCTCCGGGGAACCGAGGCCCTCTTCACCCACGAAGGCGACAGCCTGGTCGTCACCTTCGATCCGCCCCTGTCGGCCGCCGCGGCCGAAACGCTGACCATCCGCTGGCAGGGCCGTCCTCCCCCACACGGGGCATTCCGAACCGGCCTGATGTTCCGGGTCCAGGAGAACGGCACGCCCCGTGATCCAACCGACGACGTGCCCATCGTCGCCAACCAGAGCCAACCCTGGTCGTCGCATGCGTGGTGGCCTTGCAAGGACCATCCTTCCGATAAAGCCCTGGTCAGCATGGTGGTCACCGTTCCCGACCCCCTGGTGGCCATCTCCAACGGGACTCTTTTGTTTGAAGATGCCCCCGGCCCCGGACTGCGGCGTTTCGCCTGGCGCGAGGCCTTTCCCATCGCCACCTACCTCGTATCGGTGGCCGCCACCAACTACGTTTCCTGGAGCGAAGACTGCCATCCTGCCGGCGGTGACCCGGTCCGCCTGGATTTCCACGTCTTTCCCCAGGACCGCCAGGATGCCGAAATCGATCTGGCTCCCACCTGCGACATGATGGAACTCATGGTCCGACTGGCCGGCCCTTATCCTTTTCCCGGGGAAAAATACGCCCAGGTCGAAATCAAGTGGCTGGGTTCGATGGAACACCAGACGGCCTCCAGTCTGAGCCAGATCATTTTCACCGGCGACCGCTTCTACGAACTGGTGGTGATCCATGAACTCGCCCACATGTGGTTCGGCGACAGCTTGACCCCGACGGTGTGGGCGGACATCTGGCTCAACGAAGGCTTCGCCCGCTACTGTGAAGCCCTGTGGATCGAGCATGCCTACGGCTTGCCGATGTACCAGCAATACATGCGGGAAATTGGTGGGCAACGTCATGCCGATCTTTTTGCGGATCAGGGCTTGCTGAGCGACCCGGATCCCATCCTGCCCAACACCCTGATCTACGACAAGGGCGCCTGGGTCCTGCACATGTTGAGGATGTTGATCGGGGACGAGGACTTTTTCCGTTTCCTGACCGACTACGCCAGGGACCCGGAACTGGTTCTGGGCAGCGTCACCCTGGCCGACATGATCGGCCACGCCGAAGCCGCTGCGGGGCGTGATCTGGATTCGTTTTTTACTCCCTGGGTAACCACTGCGGCCGTACCGCTGGTGATCCCAGACATTTCCATCTGGGACAGGGATGAGGCCTATGACACTGTTCGCATCAACTTCAGGCAATACCAGACCCCGGTTTTCGAAATGGCGGTTCCGGTGGTGATTCACACGGCCTGCGAAACACGGGAAGAACTGGTCATCCTGTCACGGGTGTCCGAGGCTTTTACCTGGCAGCTGGATTGCCCCGTGGATTCGGTTTCCGTGGATCCTGAAGGCATGGTCCTGATGCGATCGCCCTGGAGCCCGCCTCCGGTTCTGCAGACCGTGGGCCCCTGGCCAAACCCCGTATCGGACATGGGCGCAGAATTCAGGCTTTTCCTGACCTCAGACAGAAAAATCATTGCAAAATTGTACGATATAAGAGGGAGGCTTGTCGGCAACATCAACCTGGGACTGTTAGCGGCCACCGGTCCGAAGAATGATCCTGAAGCTATGCCCCACATCTGGACCTGGCCGCCACCAGGGACCGCCGCCGGTTTGCCGGCGGGCACTTACTGGGTGGAATTCACCGGCTCCGGGGCCCGCTCGGTCCAGAAGATCACCTTCATCCACTGACCCTAACCACAATGGGCGTCAATCCACGGGCACCAGGGGAGCAAAACGGGGATTGATATGCTTGCGCC
>CBDUDB010000216.1:0-4753 GCA_965365795.1 uncultured bacterium
TCGGGCGACGATGTGCAGATCCGGCCGCATTTGCCGGGCGTGGTGAACGGTTGCGAGCGTGACCATCGGCGAGGGGGTGGTGATCAACAGAACGCAGGCCCGGCTAAGTCCGGCCGCTTCCAGAACAACCTGGTGGCTGGCATCACCGTAGATTACGGCCAGACCCTCCTTTCGGCAGGTCTCCAGGCGGTGCTGATCGAGTTCGATCACCACGAACGGCAGGCCCAGGCGGCGCAACACCCCCGCCACCGTACGCCCCATGTGCCCTGCTCCCGCAACGACCACGTGGTCCTGAAGCTCGTCGTGGGCAATGTTGATGGTCAGCGTGGGCTCAACCTGGCGTCGCCTCCTGATGAATCCATAGATCGGCGCCGTGGCCCGGGACACGAAAGGGGTCAGGAACATGGTGACCAGGGTGACGGCCATGATGATCGAATACAGATCGGTACTGATGCTCTGCGTGGCCACCCCCACCCGACCGATGACAAATGCGAATTCACCGGCCTGGAACATGGTCAGGCCCAACGCCAGGGGCACCACGTTGCGGTAGCCGAAGGCCCAGCCCACCCCTGAGCAGATCAGGCCCTTGGCCACCGAAACCCCCGCGGCCAGTCCCAGCACCAGCAAGAGGTTCTCCTGAACGAAATCCGGCTCCAGTAGCATGCCCACCGACGCGAAGAACAGCAGACTGAAGATATCCCGCAAAGGGATGATGTCACTCAGTGCTTGATGGGCATATTCCGATTCGCTCAGAACGATCCCCGCCACAAAAGCGCCGAAGGCGAAGCTCAGGCCCACCTTGTAGGTGGCGAGGCCGATGCCCAGCCCCAACCCCGTAACCGTCAGCAGGAAAAGTTCACGCGAGTTCCAGCGGCTGACCTGTCGCATCAACCACGGAATGACCCGGGTGCCCACCAGGATCATCAGGGCCAGAAAGAGCGCCGATCGTACCAGAGCCCAGCCCAGATCCGGCAATCCCGCCCGCAGATCCGTCAGCTTGGGTAGCAGGATCAGCAGGGGCACCACCGCCAGATCCTGCACCAGCAGCATACCGATCATCACGCGACTTGAGAGGGTGCCGAGGCGGCCCTGGCTCTGCAGGGTCTTGAGAATGACCATGGTGCTGGACAGGGAGACGCTGGCCCCAAACCAGACGGCGTTGGTCCAGGGCCAGTCGAGCACCAGGCCAACGGCCGCCATCACGCCGATGGTCAGCAGAATCTGGATGGAAGCACCCAGCAGGGCCACCTTGCGGACCGGGCGCAGTTCCTTCAGGGAGAACTCGATGCCCAGGGCGAACAGCAGCAATGCGACACCGATCTCCGCCAGAAGTTCGATGTCGTGGGGATCGGAGATCAGAACCCCGCCGGTGACCGGCCCGAGAACGATGCCGGCGGCGATATAGCCCAGGATCAGCGGTTGTCTGAGGCGCTGAGCCAGGACTCCACCCAGAAATCCAGCGGTTACGATGATCGCGATGTCTGCGGCGATTCCCACGGGGTATTCCCTTCCTGGTCAATTTCTCAAGCCGAGGGGCGGAGGGTAGCACGGCATTCGCGGGAGGGAAAGGAAGGTGCCGAGCCCATTCCCCTTTGAAACCCTTCCAAACCAGACCCAAATGGTTTACAATCCGGGCCGCCCCCGCGTCTTCCACATTTCGACCGAAGGGCCTCCTATGATTGGAAAGACCCTTGCCCACTATGAGATCCTGGCCAAGATCGGCCAGGGAGGGATGGGTGAGGTCTACCGGGCCCTCGATACGAAACTGGATCGAGAGGTTGCCCTCAAGGTCTTACCTGCCGACATGGACCACGATTCCTCGCGCCTGGAGCGATTCGAACGCGAGGCCAAGGCGGTCGCCGCCCTCAAGCATCCGAATATTGTCACCATCCATAGCGTCGAGGAAGTAGATGGAATCCACTTCCTGACCATGGAACTGGTCGAGGGCCGGCGCCTTTCGAGTCTTCTGCCGAAGGGCGGGTTCCCCCTGGAGCGCATCTTCGATATTGCCATCCCCCTGGCTGATGCTGTGAGCAGCGCCCATGCCAGGGGAATAACCCATCGGGACCTCAAGCCGGACAACATCATGATCGACGATGAGGGTCGATTGCGTGTTCTCGACTTCGGCCTGGCCAAGCTTCAAGACCCCTCCGATCCGGGAGAATCTACCCTGGCTTTGACCGTCGATGCTGTTACCGAAGAAGGGAAAATTCTGGGCACCGTGGCCTACATGTCCCCGGAGCAGGCGGAGGGAAAACCGATCGATTCACGCTCGGACATCTTCTCTCTCGGAACGGTCCTTTACGAGATGGTTACCGGGGTCCTGCCGTTCCAGGGCGATACGGGGATATCCACCATCGGGGCCATTCTCAAGGACGATCCCGCCACGGTCACGGAGTTGAACCTTGCCTTGCCACGCCATCTGGGTCGCATTATTCGCCGATGTCTGGCCAAACAGCCGGGCCGCCGCTACCAGACGGCGGTTGATCTGCGGAACGACCTGGAAGGTCTCAAGGAAGAAATGGATTCCGGTGAGATCCCGCGGGCGAGTGCAGTTAGCATGGCGGGCGCCTCCCGATTCACGAAGCGCCGGCTGGCCGTGGGATCCGCGGTGATCGCCATGGGGATCATCGGAATCAGCTTCGCCATGTACAAGTTCCTCCCCCGGGACGTGGAATCTCCCGGCAATACCCCATCTTCCTCACAGATGGAGATGACCCGGCTGACCTTTACCGGAGAAAGCGGATATGCCGCCGCCATCTCACCCGACGGAAAATACGTAGTCCACATTCAGGATGGTGAAGAAGGAAATAGCCTCTGGCTCTTTCAGGTGAGCACGGCCAGGAGAGTACAAGTCGTCGAACCCACACGGGCAACCCTATCCAAGCCGACCATTTCTCCTGACGGTGATCTGATTTATTACCTCAAAAAAGAGGAAAATGCCCCCTATTCCTCACTATTCAGCATTCCTCTTTTGGGTGGTCCGGCGACTCGTGTTCTGGAGAATATCCGCCAAAAACCCTCCTTTTCACCGGACGGGGGGCATTTCGTATTCCTGCGCGACGATGATACCTTGGACGACCTGCTGATGGTGGCGGATCTGGACGGGGGCAACCAACGCGAACTGGCGCGCCGCGCTCCCCCGCTCGAGTACCACCGCAATCCGGTCTGGTCGCCGGACGGCAAGGTTGTTGTCGTATCGGCTACCGGATTTGGCCACAAAGATTTTCATCTCGCCGAAGTCCCTGTCGCTGGGGGAAACGAGCGGATCCTCACAACTGAAGCCTGGGGCCACATCGAAAACCTGGAATGGTTGCCCGATGGATCCGGATTGATCATGCAGGCCTATAAAAAGGTGGGGAACCGCGATTTTCAGATTTGGGAGGTACCTTATCCTGATGGGGTTCCACGAAGAATTACCAATGATTTCTACAACTATTCCGGAGTCAGCCTGACCGCCGACGGCAAGACGCTCGTCACTCAGCTCATGGAGAACGACAATACTTTGTGGGCCACCAAAACTGAAAAAAACTTCGAACCTGTACAGATCACAGCCGGGGGTGCCGGCAAATCGGTCTCGGGAATATCCTGGACCCGGGACGGCAGGATCGTTTTTGGGGCTACATCAGTGGAGGGTGAGGACCTGTGGCTTTCCGGGATGGGCGGAGGAAAACCGACTCAGCTGACACAAGGCGGTACAAACGCCTATCCTTCGGTTTCACCTGATGGTCGGTACATCGTCTACGGTTCCACGTCGTCCCATCAGCCTCATATCTGGCGGATCGATTTCGACGGGGGGAACCCGACCCAACTGACTTTCGGCGAGGGTGAGTACCACCCCCAGTGCCATCCGGACGGGGTTTCCGTGTATTTTCTGGAGGAAACCTCCGGTGGTTACGCACTATTCAAAGTTCCCCTCCTGGGAGGAGAAACAGTACTGGTTAGCGAAAGAACTTTGGCCAATCGCCCCCCTGCCCTTTCTCCCGACGGGAATAAAGTCGGTGTCAGGTCTTACGACGAGAGCTTGAACCAGTGGCGGATTGATATATTCCAGATCGACGGTGGCGGTATGGCCCGGACCTTTGACCTGGATGAACGCTTTTTCCAGTGGTCTCCCAGTGGTGATGCCCTGGATTATTCGAAGTGGGTGGGGAACGCCGAGAATATCTGGTCGCAACCCCTGAACGATGATCCACCCGTCCAGTTGACGTACTTCAAAACGGAGTTGATACCGTATTTTTCCTGGGCGCCGGACGGGAAACACCTCGCCGTGGAAAGACTCAACAACAAATGGGACGTGGTTCTCCTGAAGAACTTCCGCTGAAAATTGGAAAAAACGAGGGGCCCCCGGGGGCCCCTCTTTTTGATGTATAAAGGTATGCCTCAGCGCAGAAGAGTGACCCTGTTTTCCGTGAAACCCGCGTCCGAAACCAGCCGCACCAGGTAAACGCCGCTGGCGGCGGCCTGGCCCCGGCGGTCCAGCCCGTTCCAGTTCGCCTGAGCCTCGCCGGCAGGACGGAACTCATTGAATATGACCTGAACCACCCGGCCCATCAGATCGATGACCTCGAGCCGGGCCGTCCCAGCGGCCGGCAGGGTGTACTTGATGGTCAGGCGGGGATTGAAGGGATTCGGTTCGGTGACCATGCGCAAGGGCATCAGAACCGGACCGGCCACTTCCACGGTGTCGAGCACCAGATCGGGCCCGCCTGCCGATTTGAGAACCAGGTCGTAGGTTCGGGGCCAGCCCACC
>CBDUDB010000217.1:0-4753 GCA_965365795.1 uncultured bacterium
CTATTCAGGGCCTACAATGACAGGACGAGACGCAAACCCAGGTTAATATCTTCCATTACCTCTGCAGACAATCGGCTGATTTTTTTGGCGAGAAATCGCCTGTCCAGGGTCAACATCTGCGACACATTGACTACGGAATTCCGGGGCAGTCTGCTGTCCCGGCGAGACAGGCTCACATTTCCAGGAGCTTCGGCCAAATCGAGATTTGAAGTAATCGCCGCAACCAGGACGGTTCCGATTTGGCTCCGATTGAAGGCGTCCGCCTGAACAACCACAACCGGGCGGCGAAAACCGGGCTCGGATCCACGCGGGTCCGCAAGCTCGGCCCACCAGATATCACCCCGCTTGATCACCAGTCCTCCTTGGCGAGGCTGGCTCGCTGCAGCTTGTCGAGAACCGGGTCCAGTCGGCTGTTGTCTAGGCCGTTGTTGCCTTGCGTCATGTAGACCTGATTCAATTCCGCGGTAATGGCGGCGCCATTCTGGCTTTCCAGGTATTTGGCCAGGGCGCGCTGATAGAGTTCGCTGCGGGATAGACCCAGGCGCCTGGCAACACGTTCGGCTGCTTCGAATAATTCGTCGGGCAAAGATATGGCAGTTTTCATGGCGGAAGTATAACCAAAGTTATACCAGCTGTCAAGTAAGACCATAAACTGCCGGGCAAGAAAAAAGGCCCCCCGGGGGGCCTTTCCGTACAAGCCTTGTAGAGGTCTTCGGCCCTTACTCCGCCAGTTTTTGCAACCGCCGCAAAATTTCCACCATGGCCATCGTGTCCAGCTTGCAGTACTCGAGCAGATTCTTGAAGATGACCGCGCGCTCCTTGACCTGCAGGTTTCCGTACAGCGCAGTCTGGTACTGGTGGGCGGCCTGATTTCCGTCACCGATGGCCAGATCGTCGTAGCCGAAATCCGTCAACGCCGGCAGCACCACCTTCAGGGAACAATGGCCTTTTTGCCGGGGGTGGTAAACCCAGAAGTTGCGGAAGGGAATGATCAGATCGTCCAGGCGCTCGACCAGCCCGGCCAGGCGTTCGGCCTCGGCGGGGAAAACTTCCGCCAGTTCCTCGATCACGTTTTTTTCGAAACCCATGTTCCAGCACAGGATGGTTCCATAGGGGCCGATGGCCTTGAGGGCGTCGACCAGACCGGGTCTGGGATCGCCGGGCAAGGGAAGGTCGTTCCAGGTGGCCAGATATTCCACGTGTTCGGGCCGGTCGCCGGGTTCATGCTGGATGTGCAGCGAAAACTGGAAGGGAATTTGCTGGTAGGGCCGGGTGCCGGGCAGGGGCGGGATGGCCGGGTTCATCGTTTCGAAATCCAGGTGGTACAAGGGGTACTTCAGGCCTTTCAACCAGGGACGCAGGGCTTCTTTGTCGACCTGAATCTTGCCCTCGGTAAGCGCCTTTTTCTGGACCATCTGCCGCCGGGTGAGTTTGGTGTCGGGGGTGTCGACAATGGAAAAGATCCCCTGATCGAGCAACGCAAACGCCCGGGGGCCGGAGCGGTACATGTTGGTCACATTGCCCTCGGGCAAAACGGACCAGCACGCTTCCTTCAGATCACAGGTGTAGGGGCTGGTGCAACGCGGTCCGATGGGCGTGTCCGGATCCGGGCCCACGATGGTGCTGAACATCCGGCCAACGGCCGCCGGCACGTATTCGGCGACCTTGCGGGCGCGGTCGGTGATGTCTTCCAGGTGGAAAAACTTCGCGACATCAAACTTGTCGCCGCGGATGTAACTCGTATCGACGTGCATCAGGTAAAGCCGGTTCAGGTGGACTCCGGCGCGGGTGAGTGTGTCGTACTGGAAGGCGACGTCGTTCACGTTGACGTCCTTGACCCGGGTCGATGATTTCACCTCGACCAGGTCCCACTCATCGCTGCTCAGGAGGTCGCCGTCCGGACCGGGCACGGGAACCAGGATATCGACCCGACAGTAGCGGCCATCGACCAGATAACTGGCCTCGAAAATGGGAATGCGCCGCTTCATGAGGTCGCTGGTGGCGGTGACGGTGAGGTCCACCGCGTCGTCCGCCTTGAAAAGCATCGGCACCTCTTTGCCGCCGGGATATAACCGTTTGACCAGATCGCCCACCATGTGGCCGGTGTCGAAAATATGCTGCTGGGCTTCGCTGGGTTTGGGGATGGCCTCGCGGTTGTTGAAATGGGTCCACAACAACTTGGGGCACTGCAGCCCCGCTAGATATTTCGACTTGGAAATGTAGAAGGACCGGTCGGAGGGCATGGAGGCCTTTCGGATGTGCAGGTCGGGTGAATCGGGCCGGCTCCGGAGGCTCCATTATAGGGACCGCAGGGTGGGGATGCCAGCCAGGTTTGTGATGGACACACCCTTTGCGGCAAGGGATGCTGGCCAGGAATTCCGTTTTCATCCACCCAGGCGAGGGCCTCCATGACCCACCGGCCAGCCCACTGGCGCACTCTGATGACGACCGCCGTCCTGACCGCGGCGATTGGGGTTTTTTGCCTGGCCGCCGACGCCGCCATCCCGCCGGAAACGCGGGTCCAAATCCTCGCCCACATCGACTCCTTGCACGTGTCGCGTCAGGTCGAGGCGGCGCGTGCCTACACCGAACCCCACCTGGCCGAAGCGCGCGCGGCCGCCGATTCCACATTCATCCTGCCCCTGGTGGCCAAGCTGGGCCGTCTGTGGGCCGCCTTCGGTGAACCGCGTCAGGGTGAACCTCTGTTGCGCGAGGCGGTCGCTCTGGCGGAGGCCCAACAGGATTCCCTGAGCCTGTGCGACGCCCTGCGCTGGTTAGGTTTCTCGGTGGAGCAGCAGGGGCGCTCGACCGAGGCGGTGGCCATCTATCGGAAGCAGCTGGAGGTTTCCCGCATTCGCGGCGACCAAAGGCACGAAGCCTGGGCGATGGTCGGGCTGGCCTATCGCGCCAGCCAGGAAGGGCGGTTCACCGATGCGGTCACGGACTACCGTTTGGCCGCAGATATATTTCAAGATCTCGAGGAAACCCCCGCGGCCGTCTGGACCCTGAACGGGATGGGTGCCGCGCTCCAGCAGAATGGCCAGTTCAAAGAGGCGGCCGCCTGTTATGGAGAGGTAGCGGCCCTGGCCAAGGAGATCGGCTACGTGGCGGTCCAGGCCCTGGCTCACAACAACCGGGCCTCGATGGAATTTTCGCTGGGCGATCCGGGCGTGGCCATGGAGCATTTCAGGCAGGCCGGCAGGCTGCAGCGCCAGATCAACCAGAACCAGGATGCTGTGTCCAGTGGGACCAACGAAGCGATCAGCCTGTTCCAGCTCGGACGCCTGGACGAGGCCGCGGTCCTGTTGAATAGACTGCTGGCCGAATGCGAACGAGGTAACTTCGTCGACCGGGAGTCCTATGTTCTGCGGACTCTGGCCGATGTCCGGCGCAGGCAAGGGCGCGGCCATGAAGCGGCGGCGATCTACCGGCGCATCCTGGCGCGAAGCGATGAAAGCCTGGAACTCAGAAGCCGGATCGAAAGCTTGACCGGACTGGCGGCGACCTTGGCGGACATGGACAGTTCGGCCGTGGCGCTCGACATCCTTCAGGAAGAAGAAAGGCGGCGGCGGCCCCTCAAGGGAAGGTTACGCATCGATTTCGAACAGTGCCTGGGTGATCGGTTGCTTGAGGTGGGTCGTCACGAAGCGGCCCTGGAAAAATTCCATTACGTCGCCGACGCGGCCGAGGAGGCGGGGCTGCAAGGTCGCCGGGTTGTGGGTCTGGCGGGAGCCGCCCGTTGCCGCCGCATCATCGGGCATGAGACCGCGGCCTTGGCCCTGTTGCAGGAAGCCGCCCGGGTCTGGGAAGATACTCGGTCGGTGCCCGGCGATCCTGAGTGGCGGGAACAGCGCGGGTCCACCGGACGGCTTGTCTATTCCCAGCTGGCGGCCTTGATCCTGGGCGGTGAGAACCCGGATCCGGTCAGGATCCGCGAAGCGTTCGATACCGTTCAGACCTTCAAGGCCCGCACCCTGGCCGAACGCATGGGCGGCGGCGCCCGGCCGGCCGACTGGCCGATCATGACCCTGGACAGGCTTCAAAGGAAAACACTACAAGAAGGGGAAGTCTTCCTGGACGCCTACCTGGGCCCTACCGAATCCCTGCTCTTTGTGGTCACGACGGCCGAAAGCCAGGTTGTCCTTCTGCCCGAAGAAAACATCCTGACTCAACGATTGCGACTTTACCACGAGTTGCTGGCGACCCGGCCGCCGGCGGGCGGGGCCGCCCGGGAGGTTGTTGAAGCCGCGGGGCGGGGACTGGGAACGATTCTATTTGGCAAGGCGGCTTCACTGATTTCCGGGAGTGGGCGGGTCATTTTTGCCCCGGACGGAGTGTTGAATCTGGTGCCGCTGGTCACACTGACCTCGCCGGAGGGGCGCGGGCCGGTCTGGATGCGGGTTCCCTCGGCTTCCATCCTCGGGTATCTCAGAACAAAAGCAGGCACGAATAGGATCCGAGGCCAAGGCGTTCTGGCGGCGGCGGCCTCGGAAACACCTCAGGGGCAGCCATTGCCCGGGGCTGAAAAAGAAGTCCGGCATCTGGCCCGGCGATACCGAGACGTGGATCTGTGGCTGGCCGGTTCCACCGCAGCGGCCCTGGTGCCAACGGATCTTCAGCGGTACGACATCCTCCACCTGGCCACCCATGCCCGGGTCGATGATCAGCGGCCCTGGTCGTCGGAAATCGTGCTCGACGCCCGCGATCCGGCCGGTCGCCTGCTGGCCGGAGAAATCGCGGATCTGGATTTGAC
>CBDUDB010000218.1:0-4749 GCA_965365795.1 uncultured bacterium
CGGCACCGTGAGCGTCACCGCAGAAGTAACCGGGCCCTCCCTGACCACCATGGATCTGAACCTGGCCTCGGACTTGAGCGTGACCGCGACAACGGCCGGCGGTTTTCCCGTGACCTTCAGCCGCAGCGGCGCGGTGTTGACGGTGAATCTGGACCGAGCCTATGCCACCGCCGAAACGGTGGTCGTGACGGTGTCCTATAACGGCAACCCCGAAGGCAGTTCCTTCGGCTGGAGCAGCCATAGCGGACAGGACATGATCTGGACCCTGAGTGAACCCTACGGCGCCCGCGACTGGTGGCCCTGCAAGGACCTCAACAGCGACAAGGCCGACTCGGTGGACATCGTGGTCACGGTGCCGGACAACCTGGTCGTGGCCAGTAATGGTCTGCAGGTGTCGGACGTGGACAACGGCGCCACGCGAACCGTCCACTGGAAATCGAACTATCCCATCGTCACGTATCTGGTTTCCCTGGCCATCCATCCCTATACCCGGTACAGCGATTGGTACACCCCCCAGATCGGCGGGGACCCCATGGAGGTACAGTTCTTCATCTATGCCGATCACGTCGGCGTGGTGGAAACGAACTATGCCTTGACCGTGCCCATGATCGGGGTTTTTGCTCAGGCTTACGGCGAGTATCCCTTTGTTGACGAGAAATACGGGCACGCCGAGTTCACCTGGGGCGGAGGGATGGAGCATCAAACCCTCACCAGCATGGGTGGTTGGTCGGAAGATCTGATTTCCCACGAACTGGCCCACCAGTGGTGGGGCGACATGGTCACCTGCGACGACTTCGGGCACATCTGGCTGAACGAGGGTTTTGCCACCTGGAGCGAGGCCTTGTGGGCTGAACAGACCTACGGGTTCAGCACCTACCAACAGTACATGGACTATGCCGCCTACTACGGCGAGGGCACGATCTTCGTCGAGGACCCCTCCGATTTCGGGTCCATTTTCAACAGCAGCCTGAGTTACAACAAGGCCAGCTGGGTGGTGCACATGTTGCGGGGCGCGGTGGGCGACACCGATTTCTTCAACGGCCTGGCCCTGTACCGCGCCAACCACGGGTACGGCAGCGCCACCACCGAAGAGCTACAGGCGGCCCTGGAAACGGTCAGCGGCCGCGACCTGACGGCGTTTTTCCAGCAGTGGATCTACGGCGAGTATTTCCCGATCTACGGCTATTCCTGGGGGGCCGGTCCAGGCGCCGGTGAGATCACCGTCATCATCAACCAGGAGCAGACCAACGCCGGCATGTTCACCATGCCCATCCGGCTGCGGGTGGAAACCGATTCTGGAACGTCCGACTTCACGGTCGAAAACAACCAGATGTCCCAGGAATTCGTACTGACGATTCCGGGTAACGTCGAAGAAGTCCTGCTGGATCCGGACCACTGGATCCTGCGCCAGGTGCGTACCCAGGTTTCCAATCCGACCTTCGACCAGGGGATTCTGCTGGTCAACGGCGTGGAATGGAACACCTACGGATCGGAAATCTTCGATGCCTACAACGCCCAGGCTTTCTGGGGCGACAACCCCATCACCTTCTGGGATTGTTTCGATACCCCCAGCGGAGGTTATCCGGCCAGCTTGCCGGCGCCCCTTGACCATGGATCGGTGCCCGCTTCGGTCATCGGCAACTACTCGACGGTGATCTGGGTCGGTAACAGCTACGCCGGGGACCTGACCAACTGGGTCGAAACGCCCATCAAGTCCTACCTGGATGTCGGGGGCAACCTTTTGCTCATGACGCGTCAGAGCCGGGATTTCCTGGAAGGGGACCTGGCCGCCTACCTCGGTGTGACCTGGGCTGAAGAGAATGACAATCTGAGTAACTGCGTGGCGATGGTCCCGGGGCTGGTGGACATTCCCTTCACGGGGTCCCAGAGTTTAAACGACGTCTTCCAGACCACAGTGGGCAGCGAAAGCACCCTCCTGTTCACCGACACGGCGGCCTTCCCCGGGCCGCGTGGGACCGGCGTGTGGGCTTCGCCGGTCGGCGGCGGCACCTTCCGGGACACCGGCGGCCAGTTTGTCCATCTCGCGGGACGGCCCTATCGGATGAATCACGACGCCCTTCGCCAGAACGTGGAATTCATTCTCGAGAACTACCTGGACGAACCCTATAATCCGACCAGCGCCGTTCCCGGTGATGTTACGGTGCAGCGCGCTCCGGCTGTTCTGAACCAGAACTTCCCGAACCCCTTCAATCCGTCGACCACCATCAGTTTTTCCCTGGCCGCGCCCGGCCCGGTTCGTTTACGGGTGTATGATGTGTCCGGGCGTCTGATTCACTCTCTCGTCGATGAAACGGAAGTGTCCGCCGGAAACCACGAGGCGATTTGGAACGGGCTGGACCAGTCCGGACGCACGGCGGCCGCAGGGGTGTATTTCTACAATCTGGAAACCGACGGGTTTTCCCGTACCAGGCGCATGACCCTTGTGAAATAAGGTGAACCGGAGCTCTGGTCTGCCGGGTTTATCCAAGGAGGCATGGCCGAAATCGAGAATGATCTTTACTTGAATGCTAAACCCCTTGGTATATAATCCATTTGGGGTGGTCTGTCCCGGGTTTCCTCGAAACAAGGGACAGCCAAGAAAGGTTGTTGCGATGGATAAACCCAGGATTGCCGGGAAAAAACCCTTCGCTCTGGAGCTTCCCGCCGGCCAGTACGCCTTTTGTGCCTGCGGCGAATCCAAAAACCAGCCGTTTTGTGACGGCGCTCACCGAACCACATCTTTCGAACCCGAACTTTTCACTTTGACCGAGGA
This sequence comes from uncultured bacterium, assembly GCA_965365795.1. Lineage (GTDB taxonomy): Bacteria > Krumholzibacteriota > Krumholzibacteriia > LZORAL124-64-63 > LZORAL124-64-63 > JAGLCY01. Next base: position 2,774 of record CBDUDB010000218.1, read on the forward strand.
AAAAATGGTGGTTCTGTGCGCCTGCAAGCGCAACGGCGGTGGTCCTTATTGTGACGGCTCTCATAACAATTTGGAGTCCGAATAGCGACTGAGAGACATGAGCGACTCGTTTCCCTGGATGTTTTCCGGGGCCTGACGGTCGCGTTGATGATCCTCGTCAACAATCCCGGATCGTGGGCGCATATCTACCCGCCCTTGCGCCATGCCGCCTGGCATGGACTGACGCCGACGGATCTGGTGTTTCCCTTTTTCCTTTTCATCGTGGGGGTGGCTGTTTCGCTCAGCTTCTCTCGTCGCCTTGAAGCCGGCGTCACGCGCGGTGAACTGGTCAGGAAGATAGCCTTCCGGTCGGTGATCATCTTTTCCCTGGGTTTGTTCCTCAACGGATTTCCCTTCAACATTCCCTTGAACGCGACCATGGCCGCGGAATTTTCCTGGTCGAGTATCCCGGGCAGCCTTTCTTCGCTTCGCATTCCGGGTGTTCTGCAGCGCATCGGTATTTGTTACCTGCTGGCCGGATTGGTAGTGGTCCTTACGATTCGCCCCAGGTACCGCCTCCTGGCCACTGCCGGGTTCCTGGTGATTTACGAATTGCTGATGAGGTTGCCCCTGGTCGCCGATTGGGGCACGGGCAGTTTCGAGCTGGCGAACAATTTCGTGCGGTGGGCCGATCTTCATTTGCTGGGCGAATCCCATCTGTACCGGGTCGAGGGGATTCCCTTTGATCCTGAAGGTCTGGTATCCACCCTTCCGGCTGCCGCCACCACCATGGCGGGATTTTTCACGGGTGAATATATCCGGGGAGCCCGGCCAATGACGACGATGTTGCGCAGGCTCTTCCTGGTGGGGTCGGGTTTGGGTATCACCGGTCTGCTCATGTGCCGGATCGAACCGGTGAACAAGCAGTTGTGGACCGTGTCCTACGTGGTGCTCACCGCCGGGTTGGCCATGATCACCTTGGCCTTATCCTCGTGGATGATGGATGTCCGCCGGTGGCGCACCGGCACCTTGCCAGCGGTGGTCTTCGGCAGCAACCCCCTGGTGGTTTTTGTTGGCTCGGGAATTCTGGCCCGCACGCTGGTGCTCGTGCAGATAACGGATGCCCAAGGACAAACCATTAGCTTGAAGCGTGCCATTTATGAGGGGTTTTTTGTCCCGCTGGTGGGCCCGTTGAACGGCTCGTTTTTGTTTGCCTTGACCAACGTGATCTTCTGGCTGGGAATTCTATGGATTCTCTATCGACGAGGGCTATTCATCAAAATCTAGCACCGGATTTCCTCAATATTCACGATCAGGTCCTTGGCCGAGGGGGAAAGGGGATTTTTCACCTATTTTTAGGTGGGATAAACGGTTATTAGGCAACATTTTCCGTTTTTATTAAAAAAAATAGACGAATCATTGGCATTCTAGGTTAGAATATGGTACGGTCCGAATAGAAAAATAGCATCGAACGACGCCCTGCAACCTAGCATCTCATGTTTTGCAGCAACGCGTTCAATGTGAAATTAGTAAGTTAGGAATTGGTTTTTCCTGGGTTCGCCCACCGGTTATTGATTGCGGTATCCTGGAAATGCCAAGGGGATGTTTTCCCTTTTATTGGTGGGTAGAGAACTAGACGGGGGTTTTATGATGAGAAAAACGATACCGTTCATGGCCATGATGTTGGTAGTCGTCTTTGCGATGCCGGCATTCGGTCAGGGAATAGCATCCATCGATTACTTAGGTTTTGCCTGGGAGACCGGGGGATTTCCTCCAAGCAATGCTGGTGATAATTTGACCATGACCGGCGTGGCCGTTTTCGATGGGGTTGATCCAATTTTCGGGGTGGATCTTGGTTCCGAGGAAGTCACCTTCTACATGTCCGGCTTGGTAAGCAATGGTGAAGTGGACATGGGGGGTGGCACTCTGCAGATCAATTACACGGGCGGAACCCTCGAAATATATCGGGATGCCGCCCAGAATGCCGCTTATGGAGT
>CBDUDB010000219.1:0-4747 GCA_965365795.1 uncultured bacterium
GCCCGAGTTGCCGGGCGAAGACGAGATAGCCGTCGAAGCGGATCGTATCCTGGAAGCCATCCTCGCCGCCTGGCGCCTGCCGCTTTCGGATCTCCCCTTGAAAGCCTTCGTGGCTGGAGAACACAAGTCCTGGTGGGGGACCGGTTATTGCGTGGACGCCATGCTGGAACATGCGGTGATGCATCCGTTGCGGCACCAGTGGCAGTTGAAGAAAATGCTGGCCCCTTCCGAACGGCCCCCATTGCCATGAAGTTTTCTCGGCCAGCGCTGGTTTGGAAGCTGACGGGAAAGGTCTGTCTGTCTTTGATGGTGGGCCTTTTTCTTGTCACGGGCTGTGCTCGGGCCCCGGGCATAGAAGAAGAGCCGGCCGGATGCTGGCCTTGCGAAAACTTACCTGGGAAATGGTATTGGGATGCTGATGAAGATGGCGTGGACGACTTTGAAGTAAGCGGCTGGACCATTGTCAACACGGTGGTCGGACCTGAACCATCATCCTACAGCATATCTATTCGATCCATATACGAGGATCAAAAGGTCCACCCAACAAATCTATTGTATCCCCTGGAGCCGGGACAGTGGATCAATGCGAATACTGAGTGGAACAGATACGGTGAAATAGTCCTGGGGAGCGCCGAATGCGGTGAGTTCGAATGGTGGGAGGGCCCTTTCACGGATCCAGAGGGGGATGTATTCGCGTTCCGGATTGAAGGTGCCGACCAGAACCTGGTTGGGGTGGCCAGGTTCAAAATGTGGGAATGTGACGGCTACATCGACATTCTGGGTCTCCGCATTGAGTCTGAATTGTATGGGATCATTGTCGGGGAATAGACCCTACTTCAAGTCTATCCAATCGCCATAGAGCTCGGGACGCCTGTCGCGCATGAATAGTTTCCGAGCGTGGGATGCGGCCACTTCATTCAGATCCAGGTCGCAATGCAAGATGGCGGCCTGGCCCTCGGGGGCCCGCGCCAAAACGCGTCCGTCCGGCCCACACACGAATGATTCCCCAGCGAAAATCAGGTTATCTTCTTCCCCCACCCGGTTGCAAAGGGCGGTGAAGTATCCGTTCTGGAACGCCGCCGCCTGCATTTCGGCCTCGTAAAGCCCGTCCGGCCACTCACCCACCGAACCGGCCTGGGGAACGATCACCACCTCGGCCCCCGCAACACCCAGCGCCCTCATGTACTCGGGATAGTGGCGGTCATAGCAGATAGCCACGCCGATCTTGCCAAGGCGGGTGTCATAGATGACAACTCCATTGTCACCGGGCGTGTAGTACCCCTGCTCGTGGAAATACTCGTATTCAGTGATGTGGATCATACGGGTGACTCCCAGGATGGTCCCGTCGGCATCGATGACGGGTGATGAGTCAAACGTAAGGCCCCCATCGAGTTCAAATAGGTTCAGAACAATGACAACTTTCTTGTCAACTGCCAGGTCCCGAAAGGCGTCCGTCGTGGGCCCCGGTATGGATTCGGCTCGTGAAAGCAATTCCGGCGTGGCCGAGACCTGCGGCAGGAATCGATCGAAGGCCAGCTCGGCAAAACAGATGACCTCGGCGCCCTGGTCAGCGGCCTGCCGGGCGGCTTCCAGCCCCATGAGAAGATTGGCCGCGCGGTCGGTCGTGGCCTGCTGCTGGATGAGAGCGATTTTCATGGGATCTCCTCGAGGAACAGAAAACCTTGTAAGCACCTGTAAATTAATAAAATATTGATCATTGACCCGCCGGTGGATTTTGGGGCCAGCCATCAGAAGGGGCCCTCGGGGACCCCTGTTTATATTCTAGATGGACTACCAGCGGCCGTCAATCGAACAGGAAATCCCATTGACAGCAGCGTTCACCTGTGAAAAATGACAATATAAATGTCAAGATGACAATCCCATTGTGTAAGTGGAGATAACGCTATGAACGCACCCCAGCCCGCCAGGGACGGCCGGCAATCCATCCTGGAATTGAATCATCTCATCACCGCCACCCGGGGTTTTTTCCATGATCTGGAGAGGGTTTCACAGGCCATCCTGGCCGAGCACGACCTTTCCCCTCAGGAACGCCGACTGCTGATGACCCTTCGAAAAAACCGCCGCTGCACTGTGCCGCAGCTGGCCCGCAAGCGCCAGGTGTCGCGCCAGTACGTCCAGGTGACCATGAACGCCTTGGCCGGGCGGGGTTGGGTGGTATTTCGCAAAAATCCGGATCACAAGCGGTCCCGTCTGTTGATGTTGACGCAGGAAGCGGAAGACCGGATCCGGGAGATCATGGCTCATGAAGGAAAAGCTCTGCAAAGGGTGGCCGCCGGATTGTCACCGGAAGATGTCCGGCAGGCCGTGAACGTCCTCGCTCAGGCAACCGATAGCCTGAGCTCAGTGACCCCCTGAACAGATAACTTATTTGGTCCACTCGATGGAAAGAATAAGGCCGCGATCCGAGCTGGCGCTGGCGCCGGAGGGTGGCTTGTTGTCGCGGCTTTCGTAGTATTCCAGCTTGATGAACAGATCCTTGATGATTTCCTGCCGTCCGGAAAGGCTGCCTTCAATACGCAAGCGATCCTTGACCGTGAAGCTAGGAAAGACGTCCAGTTTGACCGACACGTCCGACTTGGGGGTATCGTAGTAGAAGAGGGTGAACTGGGTTCCCAGGTGGCCTTCAGCATTGTTTTTCGCTTCGGATGTTTCGGTGGCCCACTCGCGGTTGACGCTGGCTCCGGCGGCCGCCATCCAATCCAGGTGATTGGATCTCAAAAGGTAATAACCCAGATTGAGTCCACTGGAAAGGCGCTGGCGAAGGCCCAATTCATCGTTTCGCTCGGATCCGCCGTTCACGGCCCCGTGGAACCGTCCGCTGATTTCACGTTGCAGCCAGAGATCTAACTGATTGCGACGGGTAATTTCCCCCTCGCCCCGGTCGGTGATCATGGAGCTCAAGTCCGTGCCCCAGGACCAGATAGCCCCCTTGTACTTGACGCTGGCGTCGAGATGGGACTGCAGCACCTGGCTGCCCTTGCTCCAGTTGAACCCGAAGGCGGCCGACATGGTGAAGCGGTCCCACAAATTGTACCGGACGGGCTGGATTTCCACGATCGAACTCAGGAGAACGTCGGTGGACTTATCCTGGAAGACGACCACCAAATAGCCATTTTCAGGGGCATCGTCCAGCTGCCCGTAGAGGAGGGTTCCATCCCGCAGAGTGACCAGGAACCAGTAGTTGCTGACAAGGTCCGCCACCTTGTCCCACTCGATCGAGACGGTTCCCATGTTGTCGGTTTTGGCACGCACCTTTCCACGGATCATTTCCTTGATCTCACAGGTAATGACGTCGCCGTTGATCAGGGTGATGACGTCGGTTTTGGGAACGGCAAAAACGGGATCCGCCAATAGAACAAGATGCAGAATAAGGCCGCATAACAGCAGTCCCCGATCCCGCAATATCTGGTATACAGAGTGATGAAAATGATGACCCATGATGGTGGAAAGAATCATTCAGAAGCAGGGCCTCGTCAAGCTTCAACCCAGGACCAACCTGCGCTGGAAAAGTCAATATGGGTAGAGAATCCACAAAATAAGATTGATTCTCTCTCATTTTTGTACCACTATTTTGACTTGCTTCAGTGGACTGTTGTTTTTTAATCCGGTTCGATATGTAAGTGGGGTTGGGAGACCGACAGCAGCCGGCGGCCAGATTGGCCCGCCGGCTGTTTTTATCACGAACTATGGCGGCCTTTCAGAGATCTTGCAGATTGTCCGGCAGGTTTTCCACAAAGCTCCTGATTTCATCACGAACTCGGCGGTAGATGGCGAGGATTTCCTTTGGGGTCTGGGCGGATTCGGCCAACCGGGGTGGATCGTCGAAACTGTGGTGCACAAGAGTGGCCCGACCGGGAAATACCGGACAGCTTTCGCGAGCGTGATCACAAACGGTGATCACGTAGTCGAAATCAACGTGGAGAAGATCTTCGACCAGCTTGGAGCGGTGGTCTGATATATCGACTCCCGCCTCGCTCATGACCCGGACCGCCCACTCGTTCAGACCGTGAGTTGCCACCCCGGCGGACCAGGATTCGATCGAATCACCCTTGAGGTTTTTGGCCCATCCTTCAGCCATCTGGCTGCGGCAGGAATTGCCGGTGCACAGGAACAGGATCTTCATCCTGTCGGGATTTCGGCCCATGGGGAACCTCTCGTGAAATGGTTAGGCGGATCCGTCGGTCATTCCCCGGCCGGCCAGATATCCGGTGGTCCAGCAGGACTGGAAATTGAAGCCGCCGGTGATCCCGTCGATATCCAGCAGTTCTCCGGCCAGGAACAGACCCCGCTGAAGGCGGCTGCCCATGGTGCGGAAATCGATCTCCCGCAGAGAAACTCCGCCGCAGGTGACGAACTCCTCCTTGAAGGTGTCCTTCCCGGTGATTACCAGTCGTGTGTCGGTTATAGCCGAAACCAGTCGGGCGCGACCGCTGCGGTCAAGATCGCCCCATCTGGTTTCATCAGCAATTCGTGCGCGGCGGACCAGGGCCGCCCATAACCGGTGAGGCAGTTTCCCCGGGCCGCCCGTGGCGATCTGTTGCTTGCCGTTCTGGCGGCTCCAATCCAGGCAATCCTGGTCCAGGTCCGCGGCGGCCAGTCCGCTGGTCCAGTTGATGGCAATTTCAAATCGATAGGCAAGATCGTGAAGGCGGTGGGCGCCCCAGGCGGAAAACCGGAGCACCGCCGGGCCGCTCAGACCGCGATGTGTCACCAAAACTGGGCCGGT
>CBDUDB010000220.1:0-4743 GCA_965365795.1 uncultured bacterium
CTCCCAGCAAAATGCCGGGATTCGCCAGTGCGGCTTGACCCCGACACCATTTCCGGTTTTGATGGTTGCCAGTGAAGCTCGTTCCCTTCATTCCGGTCCAACCCGACGGAGTAGACATGAAGACCATATCCAGCCTGATCCTGATCACCCTGTTAACCGGCTCGGCACTTGCCGAAATCCCCGACACGTTCACCAACCTCGAGGTATTCCCCAAGGACATCGGCAAGCGCCAGCTCCTGGGGGCCATGCGCGATTTTTCCACCTCCCTCGGGGTGCGGTGCACTTCCTGTCATGTCCAGAAATCACCTGGCGATTTCGACAGCATCGACTGGGCCAGGGACGATCTCGAGCCCAAAAATGTCACCCGGGGCATGATGACCATGGTCAGGAACATCAACAGCGACCTGCTGCCCGCCGCCACCGGTGAAGCGGGGGCCAAGGTGAGATGTATCACCTGCCACCGGGGGCTCCAAAATCCCCGGCCCCTGGACCAGGTGTTGCTGGACACCATCGAAACCGATGGGGTCGATGTGGGCCTGGCCAGGTACCGGGAGCTAAGGGATGAATACTACGGGTCCGGTTCCTACGACTTCAGCCCCGCCGTCCTGACCGTTGTCGCCGAAACGGTGGCCCAGGGTCGGGGAGACATGGACGGGGCGGTGAAGATCCTCGATCTGGGTATCGAGATGAGTCCCGAGGATACCTACACCTATCTGATGAAGAGCCAGATCCTGATCATGCAGGGGGACAAGGCCGGGGCCCTGGCCAGTGCCGAAAAGGCGGTTCAGCTCGACCCCGAAAACGAACAGGCCCACAAGATCCTCCAACAGCTCAAGTCGGATTAGACGGCTGCCGTGATGCGTCGGGTTTCACGAAATATCCTCTTCGGCGCCGCCGCCACGGCGGCGCTGTTTCTGCTGATTCAATTAAAAACCGTGGACCGTACCAATCCCCCGGTGGAAGCAGACCTGGTGGCTCCCGCCCCGATCGAGGGCCTTCTGCGGCGGGCTTGTTACGACTGTCACTCCCACGAGACGCGATGGCCCTGGTACAGCCGCCTCGCTCCGGTATCGTGGTGGCTGGACGCTCACGTCCGTAAGGGAAGGGCGGATTTGAATTTTTCACAGTGGCCGCTTTTTGACACCGAAACCCAGGGATTGTTTTTGCGGGACATCGAAAAGCAGCTCGAGGATGGCACCATGCCCCTGCGGAGTTATGTGCTGGGACACCCGTCAGCAAGGCTCACCGCCGCGGAAAAAACTGTGCTGGTGGAATGGGCTCGGGGTGGGTATTAAGAAGAAATAATTCGCGGATAATCAGGTGTCGTGTTCCTTCTCCTTTTCCTCGGTCTGGGCCAGGTCTTCGACAATTCCCGCCAGCCGGATTTCTATCTGGGCCACGCGCCTTTCGGCAAGTTCTTTTTCCCGGTCATCCTTGGAATCCTTCAGGTTTTGCCTGGCTTCCTTGAGTTGTTCTTCCAGCTCGGACTGTTCCTTGGTCAGGGCGACTTTCGAGGCGGCGACCTCGGCCTTGTCGAACACCACGTCCACGGGAGCGGCATCTTTGGGTAGGTCTTTCTTGATGCGGACCGCGGCGGGGATGAAGTTCCTCTGCATCTCGAATTCACGCACGTTCATGAAATTGGGGGAGACGATCTCCACGCCGCCGGCGTGCAGGGAATCCAGAATGGCCGAACGCAACCGGGAACGGAAGGCGAGCATCTTTTTCGCCTCTTCCAGCAGCCCGGCTATCCGGTAATTGACGGAAAAATCGCCCAGGTCGAGGATCTGCACGAAGGGGTCCTTCAGGCCGATGTCGGCCGCCGCTTTCAGGAGGATTTCTTCGATCTTGGTGTGGGGGATGTCGTATCCCAGGGATACCGTGGCGCTGATCACGGTGCCGGACGACCGGATCACCCGGACCGGAGTGGTGGCCAGATATATGTTGGGCAGGGTGACCAGGTCGCGGTCGGCGGTCTGGATTTCGGTGTGGAACAGGCCGCGCTCGGTGACGCGTCCGAAATAGTCATCGACCTTGACGAAGTCTCCCGAGTGGAAATTGCGCACGGTCTTGAGCATGATGCCGGCCATGGCGTTGCCCAGGATGGTCGACGAGCTCAGGGCGATGCCCGCGGAGATGATGATTCCGACCAGGCCCAACAGTTGTCCGCGCATGGTGGCATCGATGGGCAGGGCCAGAATGATCACCAGCAGACCAAAAAATACCGCCCCGGACATGATCAACTGGTTACGGAACTGGCGCCCGGTCATCTGGGCGGTATTCCTCTGCAGTAACTTGTTAAGAATGGCCAGGACGACGATGACCCCGGCGACCAGAGCCGTGCCCCACAAAACCGATTCCAGATTTCCCAGCAGGCCCAGCAGGTAATCCATGAAAACTCCCGGAAGGCCGGGTCATGCGCGCAAGGCAAACCCGGTGAGTGATCCCTCGAATAGCCATGATGAGGATATTCCGGATCCCGACCAAAGGGAAGAGTTGAAAGCAGGAATCGAGAGACCGAAAATGTTGCACATCACGCGGCCTGCGGTTATGAATCAAGCGAGCCATCAACCCGGGAGAACTTTCCATGCCATCAACGATTCTGGTGACCGGAGGAGCCGGTTACATCGGCAGCCACACCTGCCTCGAACTTCTGAACGCGGGATTCGAGGTGGTGGTCGTCGACAATCTGGACAATTCGAACCAGGAGAGCTTGCGCCGGGTCCGGGATCTGGCCGACCGGGACCTGACCTTTCATCGGGTAGACGTGTGCGACCGCGAGGCGTTGATCAAGGTTTTCGAGGCCCACCATTTCGACGCGGTGATCCATTTCGCCGGTCTCAAGGCGGTGGGTGAGAGCTGCGAGATCCCCCTGCGTTATTACGAAAACAATATTTTCGGCACGGTCGAGCTGGTGAAGGTGATGCAGGATCACGGTTGTTTCAATCTGGTGTTCAGCTCGTCGGCCACCGTGTACGGCGATCCGGCGACCGTGCCCATCACCGAGGATTTCCCGCTTTCAACCACCAATCCCTACGGACGGACCAAGCTGTTCATCGAGGAAATCATGCGCGACGTGTGCGCTGCCGACAAACGTTGGCGGTGCGTGCTGCTTCGGTACTTCAATCCCATCGGGGCGCATTCGAGCGGACGAATCGGCGAGGATCCCCAGGACGTTCCCAACAATCTGATGCCCTTCATCATGCAGGTGGCCGTGGGCCTGAGGGACAAGGTGGGTGTTTTCGGTGATGATTACGACACGGCCGACGGCACCGGCGTGCGCGACTACATCCACGTGGTCGACCTGGCCCTGGGGCACGTGGCGGCCATCGAGAAGATGAACACTTTCACCGGCTGTGTGCCCATCAATCTCGGGACGGGCCAGGGATATTCGGTGCTGGAGATGGTGGCGGCCGCGGAAAAGGCTTCCGGCAGAAAAGTGCCCTTTGAGATTACACCGCGCCGCCCCGGCGACATCGCCACCTGTTACGCTGATCCTTCCCTGGCGGCCCGCCTGCTGGGCTGGAAGGCCGGGCGCGGCATAGAGCAGATGTGCGCCGACCACTGGAAATGGCAATCGGACAACCCCGAGGGATATCCGGGATGATCCGAAAGCCGCGCGTGCTCATTGCGCTGCACGAGAAGCTGGGATTCACCAAGGTTGGGCACTTGAAGGAAGTCGGCAGGAAATTCGACCAATGGATCGACGTGGGGTACTGGCAGAAGGTTTTATAAAACCCGCCTTTTTAGATAACTATAATATTAACAACACGTTGAATATGACCGAGGATGATTGAGGGCCAATATCCCACAAAAATCACTTGACGTTTTTATTAGAGTACTCTAATATTTAGAGTACTCTAGTGAATCCAATTATCAGGAGGCGTCAAAATGACCAGCAAAGAAATAGAAACCGATCTTGGCTATGTTCAGGATCTTCTCCGGAAATCAGACCATCGGTCTTCACCCTCCATGATCTATCTGCTGTGGGCCGTCATCGTGGCGGTGGGTTTTACCCTGGCCGACTTCGCCCCCTCAGCCGTGGGATGGTTCTGGGCCTTTGCCAGTCCGATCGGCGGTATCCTGAGCGGCATCCTGGGGGCCCGCTACCATCGCAATCTGGGCCAGCGCAACCGGGAATTGGGCATCCGCCACGCCCTTCATTGGGGTGGAATGTTGGTTGCCCTTTTCCTGGCCGTGTTACTTGTCCCCCGGGGAATCCTGAACGGGGAAGACCTGGGCAAGGTGATTCTTCTTCTGGTGGCCTTTGGCTGGTGGAGTGGGGGTGTCCACTTCGATCGCGTTTTCATGTGGCTCGGCGGAGTCATGGGCCTGGGCTTTCTGGCCGTCATCTGGTTCGATCGCTACGCCTGGACCTGTTTGGGTCTTCTGATTGCGGTGGTATTGGTCATCAAGGCAATGGCCGGTCAACGCGGAGATCACACTCATGAGTCATGAACCTGAAGACCTGGGTCCGCTGCCCGGTTTGAATGGATTCCAGAAATTACTTGGCCACCGCAGCCGCTTGGGGGTTTGCGCCCTTCTGGCCCGAAATGATGAACTCTCCTTCAGCCGTCTCAAGGAACTCCTGTCCGAGAATGACGGGAGCCTGGGTGCCCAGCTTCGAAAGCTTGAGGACGAGGGTTTCGTTACCGTCCGCAAGGAATTTCAGGACCGGAAACCAGTCAGCTGGTACCAGCTCACTTCGAATGGCAGGCAACGCCTGGAAGCCCATCTGGCTGC
>CBDUDB010000221.1:0-4709 GCA_965365795.1 uncultured bacterium
ATCGGGCTGCGCATCGACGAGGCCCGGACCGCCCTGCCGATGATCACCGGCGTGAACAATCACATGGGCAGCGCCGCAACCAGCGACCAGCCGACCATGGTCGCTTTGATGAAAGCCCTCGGTAGCCGGGATCTTTTGTTCATCGACAGTTTGACCTCGTCCAAATCCGTGGCGTACGCCGAGGCCCGGAAAGCCGGTCTGCCCACGGCCAAGAACAGGATTTTCCTGGACTTCGACAACAAAAACCACGCCACGATCAAGGCCAACCTCGAGGTTCTGGTCAGATCGGCCAGGTCGTCGGGTTTTGCCCTGGGCATCTGCCATCCGCACCGGGCGACGGCCGAGGTACTGGCCCGCGAGATACCGCGGCTCATCAAGCAAGGAGTCCGATTCGTGACCGTTTCGGAAATGCTGGCACTCAAGGATCTGGCCGAGACGGCCGGCGCAGGAGGTTGACCGCGTCATGTCCCGGCAGGTGTTTTTTTATTCTCTGGAAGAGGTCACCCGGCATGAGCTGGAACCGATTGATCTGAGCAAGGGTCTGACGAAACTGGTGGCCGGGCTCCGCCTGGATGGTGCGGCCAGGTCCATTTCCCCATGGGCGCTCAAGGTTCAGCTGGGGCCCCAGAGCCATGCATCGGCGGTCGATGCGGCCTGGCCCCGGACGGTGGCCGATGCTCTGGCCGGCAACTCCGGGATTGATATCGCCGAGAATATTTTCTGTTTCGATACCCTGTCCATCAGCACCGTCGGCCTGGACCAGACCGAGACCCACCTGGGGATGGCCAAGGTCAAGGGATTTGGACCCGAAGGCAACGGTTTGCCCTATCTGGTGGCGGACGCTCCTGGCATGGGCCCTCCGGTGGTCACCAAACCGGCCGATGAGCCGGAACTGGAAGGGCTCACCCTGGCGGGGGCCCTGGACCAGGTGGGGGGAATCTGCCTGCTGGCTCCGGTGCGGCCTCATCCCCACGTGGGTTTCACGGGCGCGGTGACCGGGCTGGGGCCCGGACTGGCCGACCGGGAGGGCAAATTGATGTTGCACAGGGATATACGGCCCAAGGTCAATACTCCCTTGTGTGCGGGTTGCGGCTCTTGCCTGGCCGTTTGCCTTTATGACGCCATCGCTATCGATGCCGGCCGGGCCTTCATCGACCATGAAAAATGCACCGGCTGCGGGGAATGCATGAACGTGTGTTTCATGGCGGGCATCAGCGCCGAGGAGGCCGAGGGAATTCCCCGGTTCCAGCGGAAGCTGGCCGCGTCGGCGGTGGCCGCACGCGATACCCTGATCAATGGCCGGTCCGGCCGGGCGGGATATTTCAACCTCATGGTCCGTCTGGACAGGCATGCCGGCGGGGCCCGGGCCAGGGGCCGCAAACGCCTGGGGGATGTCGGCGTACTAGCTTCCCGGGACCCGGTGGCCCTGGATCAGGCCACCTGGGATCTGGTGGTTTCCAGGATGGAGGGACCCCTGTCAAGTTGGAGTGGATTTCAGCAGGATCCGGGATCCCTCTTGGAACATGCCGAACATTTGGGCTTGGGGACCCGAGAGTATAGCCTGGTGCAGGTCTGACGCCCCATTTTCTGGTGCAACCGCCTCCTATGTGTTATCATAGTCGCCGCAAATCACGGTGGGGCCTGGCGTAGGGTCAGGGAGCGGCGCTGTGCCATTACAGCGTTCATGTTATCCGATCTTGCGTCTATTTTCGTCCGGAGAAATAGCCTGAGAATTTCCAACGCGCCTTGACGCGATGACAGCCCCGACCGGAAGTCGTCAAAGGCGTGCTTTTTTCTGTCGAGTTCACCTGAAAAATTGAGTTTTTGGTGAGCCTTTCGTGACCATGGGGAGTTGAACCATGAACCGTTCCCTGCAGATCAGGGCAGGGCTGACAGTTGTCATCCTACTGTTTTCCCTTTACGGACTTTTGCCGACCTTCAGGGCCCTGTCCATCTCTCCGTCCGAGCGCGAAGCCGCCAAGGACAATCCCGAACGGTTGGCTGAGATATCCGACATTGACGCGGCCGCCATTCGACGCGGACTGGACCTCAAGGGTGGAATGTACCTGGTCCTGGAAGTTGATCAGGAGGGTATGAACTCGGCCGAGGCCGAGGACGCCCTGATGAGGGTCAAGGAGATTCTCTACAACCGGATCGACAAATTCGGCGTTTCCGAACCTGAGATCACCACCTTTGGCTCCAGCCGAATCGTCGTCAAGCTGCCGGGACTGCAGGATCCCGAGCGGGCCAAGAATCTGCTGGGCCAAACCGCCCGACTGGAATTCCGCATGGTCCGCCCGGATACCGAGCTTCAGCCGGCGCTGGAAAAGCTGGACAAGCTGTTCCTGGCCGATGCCGCCAACACGGACGTTCCGGCGGATTCTGCGGCCACGGATGATGAGGCTTCCTCCGAGGTCACTGAAGGGGAAGATCTCCTGGCTGCCGCGGGCGATACCTCCGCCATTTCCGAAATCATTGCCGAACTCGATTCCTCCGCGACTCCTTTCGGGGACCTGGAAGATGTTCTGGGCGATGAGGAAGCCCTGCCGGCGGTGGATGAAGAATATCTCAAGGATCATCCCTTTTCCGGCCTTCTGTTGGCCCAGTCGGGTCTCCTGACCAGCACGCCCTTGTTCGTCCAGGAAGCGAACGTGGGGCGCCTTCAGACCCTTCTGGATGATCCTCGGGCCGCCCGCAAGTTGCGCACCACAGAGTTCCAGGTGGAAATGGATCCCATGGACTTCGGTGAAGGCCAGGTCCTGCGACCGGTATACCTGGTCGATGTGAAATCCATCATCACCGGGGATCAGCTGACCGACGCGAGATCCAATGCCAATCCCGACCGGCCCGGCTTCTGGCAGGTTAATTTCTCGTTGAACAACCGCGGGGCACGCTCTTTCGCCAAGACCACCGGGGAAAACGTGGGGCGGTTTCTGGCGATTTCCCTGGACGGCCGGATTTCGTCCGCGCCGGTGATCCAGGGCAAGATTCCCAGCGGGTCCGGTTCCATCAGCGGCAATTTCACCAACGCCGAAGCCAGTGATCTGGCGCTGCTGCTGCGTGCCGGCGCCCTGCCCACCGACGTCTATATCGCCGAAGAGCGGACGGTGGGGCCGAGCCTGGGCAGCGATTCGATTCGCATGGGAGTCAACGCCGCGCTTTACGGCTCGATCCTGGTCGTCATCTTCATCCTGATCTACTACCGCATGAGCGGTCTGGTCACGGTGTTCGCCCTGGTGAGCAACATCATCATCCTGATGGCGGTGCTGGCCCAGTTCGACCTGGTGCTGACCCTGCCGGGTATTGCCGGTATCATCCTGACCGTGGGTATGGCGGTGGACGCGAACGTGCTGATCAACGAGCGCATCCGCGAAGAGTTGCGGAAGGACAAGACCATTCGGGCGTCGGTCCAGTCCGGTTATACCAACGCCACCCGGACCATCGTGGACGCCAACGTAACGACCCTGATCGCCGCCGGCATCTTGCTGTGGTTCGGCACGGGACCCATCAAGGGCTTCGCTGTTACCTTGAGCATCGGTATCCTGACGAGCATGTTCACCGCCCTGGTCATGACTCGGGTCATCATGGAATTCATGACGCGCAACATGGGTAAAAAGAAAATGAGCATCTAGTCCGTACGGACGGACTGTAGGTTTTTTGCCCCCCTGACAGGGGCGTTGATCCGGGCGCCAGAAGCCCGGGAAAGGTCGGACAAGACGATGGAGTTCTTCCGGAATCCCAGTATCAATTTCACGGGTGCCATGAAACCCGCCTTCACGTTTTCGGCGATCCTGGTGGTCGTCAGCCTGATCGCCCTGTTGATTCATGGTGGGCCGCGGCTCAGCATCGATTTCACCGGCGGTTCGGTGCTGCAGGTGAAGATAGACCCGGTGCCGACGGTAGGGGAAATCCGTTCCGCGCTGGAAGGGCAGGGGTACGAAGGCATCCAGGTGACCGAGTTCGGCTCGGTGGATGAATTCCTGATCACGTTCCCGACTCCGGCAGAAGTGGTCGAACTGGCCGCCGCCGGTGACGAGAAGGCCCGCAACACCGGTGTTTCCACCGTCTCTGGGGAAAAAACCCTGGACGCCGCCCAGATCCTGCTGGGAGATCTTCGGGCCGGCTTGGGCGGGACCGAAATCGAGCTGCGGCGCGAGGAGAGCGTCGGGCCCAAGATCGGTGGCGAGCTGCGCACCGCCGCTCTCAACTCGATCGTGGCGGCTTTGGCGCTTATCGTGATCTACATCACGGTACGGTTTGTTTTCCGATACGGGATCGCCGCCATCATGGCCCTGGTGCACGACGTGACCCTTACCCTGGGGGTCTTTGCGCTGCTCAATTTCGAGATCAGCCTGCAGATCATTGCGGCGTTCCTGACGATCATCGGTTATTCGCTGAACGATACCATCGTGGTGTTTGACCGCATCCGCGAAAACATGAAGCTGCGGCGCAAGGAGAGTTACCGGGAGGTCATCAACCGGTCCATCAACGAGTGCCTCAGCCGGACGATGCTGACCTCGCTGACCACCTTGGCCGTGGCTTTGACCCTGTACTTCCTCGGTGGCCCGGTGATCCACGATTTCGCCTTCGCGTTGTGTTTCGGCGTCATCGTCGGTACTTACAGCTCGATGTTCATCGCCAGTCCCATTCTGGTGTGGTGGTACGAGCGCGGTTTCCGGGACAAGAAGCGGATGGCCATGGACATGTAG
>CBDUDB010000222.1:0-4656 GCA_965365795.1 uncultured bacterium
GTGCTGCTCGACAACGCCCTGGCGTCCATGGGGGCGGGTCTGCCCTCGGCCATGATGGTCAGCATGCTGCACCCCGATCGCCGGGTCATGGCCATCTGCGGCGACGGCGGGTTCATGATGAACAGCCAGGAACTCGAAACGGCGATCCGTTTGAAGCTGAACCTGGTGGTGATCGTCCTTCGCGACGATGCCTACGGCATGATCCGCTGGAAGCAGGCCATCGATGGTTTCGACGACTGGGGCCTGGAGTTTGGCAACCCGGACTTCGTGGCCTATGCCAACAGCTACGGCGTCCAAGGGCATCGCGTCGAAGAAACCGACGCCTTCCTGCCCCTGATGGAAAAGTGTTTCACCGCCGGCGGCGTCCACCTGATCGATGTCCCGGTCGACTACTCCGAAAACAAACGCGTTTTGATCGACGAACTGGCCCAGAAAGTCTGCTTGATCTGAGGAGAGCGATATCATGTCCGCAAAAAATTCCAAGACCGTCGTGCAGGCTTATGACGGAAGTACCATCCGCGAACTGGAACTCCAGGAATGGTCGGCGGTGGATGCCATGCTGAATCGCGCCCGGCAACTCCACGAGGACCGAAGTGGGTGGCTGGCGTCGTACGAACGACGTGAGGTATTGCAGAAGCTCGTCAACTTGATGCGCCCTGAGGCCGAAAATTTCGCCGTCCTCATCGCGCGCGAGGGAGGCAAACCCCTTACCGACGCCAGAGCCGAGGTGAGCCGCGCCATCAACGGGGTCGAGCTGGCCATCGAGGAAATGGGTAATCTCGGGGGCCGCCAGATCTCCATGGATCTGACCCCGGCCGGGGCCGGCAGGACGGCTTTCACCTACCGCGAGCCCGTTGGTGTCGTGGTGGCGATCAGCGCGTTTAACCACCCTTTGAACCTGATCGTGCATCAGGTGGTCCCCGCCATCGCCACCGGTTGTCCGGTGATCGTCAAGCCGGCCGGTCCCACCCCGCTGTCATGCCTTCGCTTCGTGGAGCTGGTCCACGAGGCTGGCCTTCCTGCGGATTGGTGCCGGACCTGCGTCTGCGGAGTTCCCGTTGCCGAGCGCCTGGCGACCGACCCGAGGGTGGCGTTCCTCACCTTCATTGGATCCGCCGGGGTGGGCTGGAGTTTGCGCAGCAAGCTGGCTCCCGGCACGCGCTGCTCTCTGGAACACGGTGGGGTCGCGCCGGTCATCGTTGCCGAGGATGCAGATCTGGACAGCATGGTCCCCCTCTTGGTCAAGGGGGGCTATTACCATGCGGGGCAGGTCTGTGTTTCGGTCCAGCGCGTCTACGCCGACAACAGGATCAAGAAGGACCTGGTCGACGCCCTCACTCAGCACGTTAAAGCGCTCGTCACCGGCGATCCCCAGGACGCCGCGACGGAAGTGGGACCCCTGATCAGTCCGTCCGAAGTCGATCGCGTCGAGTCCTGGGTCAAAGAGGCCCTGGCCGGGGGAGCTCAATGTCCCATCGGAGGCGAACGTATGAGCGACCGCGTCTTCGCGCCGACCCTGCTGGTGGATCCGCCTGCCGACAGCCGTGTCTCCACCGAAGAAGTCTTCGGACCGGTGGTGGGGGTCTTCGGCTACGACGACGAGGCCGACGCCGTCGCCAGGGCCAACGCTCTTTCCGTATCCTTCCATTCCGCGGTGTTCACGCAGGACATCGACCGGGCGATGCGCCTGTCCCGCCAACTGGATGCGGCGGCGGTCATGATCAACGACCACACCGCATTTCGAGTGGACTGGATGCCGTTCGCCGGGCGGCGGACGTCGGGGCTGGGGGTCGGAGGCATCCCCTACACCATGGAGGACATGGCTCCGGAGAAACTCATCGTCATCAGATGAGTGCAGGGACATTTAATTAGCCTGCCAGGAAGGGCCCCCGGGGGCCCCAGCCCCACCCAACCTTGCGCATAACCCCCTCTTGAATTAGGATAAACACCATCCTGATTACCCTTTTTCTCCGAAAAGAGTCTTCCCATGATCGGCAAGTCGTTACTCCACTACGATATCAAGGACAAGATCGGCAAGGGCGGCATGGGCGAGGTTTTCCGCGCCCGCGACACCAAGCTGGGCCGGGACGTGGCCCTGAAGATCCTGCCCGCCGAGTTGAGCGGTGACCCCGAGCGCGAAACCCGCTTCCAGCGCGAAGCCCGGGCTCTGGCCAGTCTTCAGCACCACAACGTGGCTTCGGTGTACGGCTTTGAAGAGGTCGAGGGAACCCGCTTCCTGGTGATGGAACTCATCTCGGGCTCCGAGCTGACCACCCGCATGGAACAAGGCGCGGTACCGGTTGAGGAAACCTTGAATATCGCCCGGCAGGTGGCAGCGGGTCTGGAAGCGGCGCACGAAAACGGCATCGTCCATCGAGATCTCAAGCCGGCCAACATCATGGAAACCGAAGAGGGTGAAGTTAAGATCCTGGACTTCGGCCTGGCCCAGGCCTGGTTCGGCGACGAGGCCGGCCAGCAGGAATCGGCCACCTCGCCGACCCTGACCGCGGCCATGACCCAGGTGGGCGCCATCCTCGGCACGGCGGCTTACATGAGTCCCGAGCAGGCTCGCGGACTTGCCGTGGACCGGCGCACCGACATCTGGGCTTTTGGCGTGATCATGTACGAGATGCTGACCGGCCAGCAGCTCTTCAAGGGTGAAACCATCAGTGACACCCTGGCGGCGGTTCTGCGCAAGGAACCCGATTGGGAGGCCCTGCCCGTTGATGAAGCTCCCGAACTTTGCCACCTTATCGAGCGCTGCCTCGAGCGGAATCCCAAGCAACGGCTGCGCGACATCGGCGAGGCCCGCATATTCCTGCAGGACGGTGGCGCCAGTGGATCGAACCTGAGCTTTTCCCGGCTGGGCATGGCGGCGCCTGCCGCTGAACACGCACCGGCCAAACCTCCAGTTCTTCTGCTGGCCGGTCTGGCCTTGGCTTGCCTTATTGCGGGCACTTTTCTGGGCTGGAAAATCCTGGCCCAGCCAGAGCCCACGCCGGTAGTTCATGCCATGATCCCGCCGCCGCCGCAAGCGGATTACGGATTGAACTCAGCAGCCCCTGGTCCGGCAGCGATGTCCCCGGACGGCACCAAGCTGGCCTTTTCCGCGATCAGTGACGAGGGGATCACACTTCTATATCTGCGCCATCTGGACAAAGGGGAATCGGTGGCCCTGTCCGGAACTGAAAACGCCGCTTACCCCTTCTGGTCGCCCGACAGCAAGTTCATCGGCTTTTTCGTGCCGCCGGACGGCAAGCTCAAGAAAGTGGCCGCGGGTGGAGGGCCGCCGGTGACACTATGTGTGGCCGAAAATGGCAAGGGCGGATCCTGGAACAGCCAAGGGGAAATCATTTTTGCCCCAGGGGCAACCACCGAAATATTCAAGGTTCCCGCCATCGGCGGTGAGCCGGTGAAAATCACCACTCACGACCCGGGATATGATTCCCACCGCCATCCCAGGTTCATGCCGGGCGGCCAGGAGTTCCTCTTCATCGGGCGTCACGCCACCGGTGGGGCCGACAATAGCGTGTTCCTCGCGTCGCTGGATACGACCGTCGCCCCCAGGGTCATCGCCGAATCCCAGGTCAACGCCGACTATGCCGATGGACATCTGCTGTCGGTGCGTGAAGACGTTTTGATGGCGACCCCCTTTACTCCGGACCAGGAAAAGGTCCTGGAGGGAGGTACGCCGCTGGTGGAAAACATTTTGTCCATATCGGGCGCGGCGGTGGGCATTTTCACCCCGTCCTCAACGGGGATGCTGGCCTTTCAGACCGGGGCGTCCACACGGGTCGGGCGGTTGATCTTGTGGACGGATATTGATAACAGCGCCCAAGAAATCCTGGGCGAACCGGGCCAGGTTTATCACCCATCCATTTCGCCGGACGGCACCCGCGCCATGGTGGAAGTTCGCGAAGCCTCCACCGAAGGTACCGACCTGTGGCTGATCGATCTGACCACGGGTTTGCGAACCCGTTTCACTTTTTCTCCAGGTGATGAGACCCGTGCCTGCTGGTCTCACGACGGCCAATACGTTTACTATGTATCGGCTGTGGACGCCGCCTTCAAGATCATGCAACAACCTGTGGAAGGACAGGGGGGGACAGCCATCCTGCTGGAATCCGAAAGGAATCTCAACCCCTTCAGCGTGAGCCCGGATGACCAGTTCCTGTTGTTCGATTTCGAACGCGAAGACAGCAATTATGAGATTCGCCGACTGCCCCTGGGAGAAGACGGAGGAGAGATCACGACCCTGGCCACGGCGCCCGATGCGACCGTGGGTGGCGGTGTCTATTCACCCGATGGGCGCTGGATCGCTTATCACACCGAGTCCGCCGCCGGCTGGGATGTATTCGTGATCCCCGCCTCGGGCGGGCCCCGCAAGTGGCAGGTAACCACCTACGGTACTGCTTATCCGAAATGGAATTCTGACGGGACCGAGCTCTGGGTCAGCCGCTTCAGCGGGGCACTGCGCTCCTACTCGGTGGACGGCTCGGGGAACACCTTCCGCGTCGGAAATTTCACCGACAGGGTCCAGGGTCCCTCGATTGGGGCGGACGGTTGTCATTACGATCTTCATCCCGACGGCAAGCGGCTTCTCCAGGCCGGGCCCGACCCGGCGTTTCGCGCGGAAGTTTCCTATCTGCACCTGGT
>CBDUDB010000223.1:0-4620 GCA_965365795.1 uncultured bacterium
GGGGTTTCCGGGGTGCGCGAGGCTTCTGTCATGGGTACGGATCACCGGGCTGGGGTGTGTCGGATAAATACCAGAGAAAAATTCTCCAGATATGGTCACAGGCCAGGGTCCACGTCGTAAGGGCAGTAGAGATGATGCGCAGGGGACGCCCCGATTTCGTGACCTGACGGAGTCTAGCAACCCCGGATTTCCCAAGTCAATGGAAAGGCAAGACCATGATGACAAAGTACTCGATCTTGATGCTGGTGGCGTTGGCCGTCCTTGCATTTGTGACCGGCTGCAGCGACGACGATCCGGCCGCGCCGACCGTCACCACCGAAACCTTCACCCTGACCATCGAAAACGTGTCCGCCGCGGCCAACTATCCCGTCAGCGGCGCCTTCAACACCCCGGTCGGTGCCGGTGGCCCGGCGCCCATATTTCCGGGAGAGGCCTACGAGTTCACCTTCGGCGCCAAGCCGGGGGATATGCTCAGTTTCGCCACCATGTTCGTGCAGTCGAACGACCTTTTCTACGCGCCGACCGGTGCCGGTATCGCCCTGTTCAACGCCATGACTCCGGTCAACGGCGATGTGACAGCCCAGATCCACCTCTGGGACGCCGGCACCGAGATGAACGAGGAACCGGGCGTGGGCGCCAACCAGGCTCCTCGGCAAATGGGGGCCAACATGGGTGCCACGGATATGGACACGGCCGTGCGGATGGTCGCTGACGGTTTCACCTATCCTGCGGTCAGCGACGTGATCGCCGTGACCGTTACCCACCTGGGCGACAACCTGTTCAAGGTGCGCCTGGAGAACGTATCGGATGCCATGACCCTGATGACCAGCAACGGCACCGTGGCGGTTCCGCTGGCCCCCGGCGTTTTTGTGGTCCACACGGGCAACAATCCCCTATTTACCGAGGGCACGGCCGATATGCTCGGCCTCCAGGGTCTGGCTGAGGACGGCGATCCCAGTGGACTGTTGGCGTCTGTGGCGGCCCAAACGGGCCTGGCCGTGCCTTTGGCTCCCGGCCTGGCGGTGGTTCACGGCCAGCAGGTCCAGCTTTTCACCGCCGGTATGGCGAACGGCGGCCTGGGTCTCGAAGCTCTGGCCGAGGACGGGGATCCGTCCGGCCTGGCCACGGCCCTGGATGGCGGCGTCGGCGTGACCAGCGTCACGGTCTTCAACACCCCGACCGGTGCCGCGGGCGCAGCGCCCATCTTTCCCGGCGAAAAATACGAGCTGACCTTCACTGCCGAACCCGGCGACCGTCTGTCTTTGGCCACGATGTTTGTCCAGTCCAACGACCTGTTTTATGCCTTCGATCCCGCCGGTCTGGCACTTTTCGGCGCGATGGGCAATGCCAACCTGGGCGATGTCACCGCGAGCCTCGATCTGTGGGATGCGGGTACCGAGATGAACCAGTGGCCGGGCGTGGGTCCCGACCAGGCGCCGCGGCAAGCCGCCGCCGACACCGGCGCGGACGACGCCACAGCTACCGTGCGCATGGTGGATGACGGTTTTGTCTATCCGGCCGCGATGAATGTGATCCGGGTGACTTTGAGCCAGGGAAATTAGAGCTGGGAAATTAGAGCCACAGCATCCATCAACCTGTTTGGCCCACCGGCAAGGGTGGGCCAAACCCCCATTAATTGACTATAGGTTTCATTTCAAGTATAATTGTGGCGACCGCCAGGTCTTTCGCTCGGATTCTCGCCCACCCCCACGAGGATGTAAAACGAATGAATATACGCACTTTGCTCGCCGGATGCGTAGTTATGCTCTTGGCCGGCACCGCCATGGCCGGAAACTTGTCACCCAACATGGAATCCTATCTGGCCTCCAAGGCCGACTCCGAACCCGTGATGGCCCTGCTCATGATGTCGGATCGCCTCGACATCAAGGCCCTCGATTGGGAGCTTTACGAAGCCCGCACCCCTCGGGCGGACAGGCACTACACGGTGATCACCTCGCTGCAGCAGGATGCGCAGCGCGCGCAGGCCTCGCTGCTGGCCGAACTGGATATTCTCGTCCAGCTGGGGGAGATCGATTCCTACGAACCCTACTGGATCGTCAACGGCGTGTTCATCACCGCCAAGGACGATGAGCCCATTCGCAATCTGGCTTTGCGTGCGGACGTCGATATGGTGGAGCCCCCCCTGGCGATTGAGCTCATCGAGCCCGTGGCCCGAATGGCCCAGGACAAGAGTGCGACGGCCATCGGTATCGCTCCGGGCATCGTGAACGTCGGCGCCCGCCGTGTCTGGGACGAACTGGGCATCAACGGCACCGGCGCCCTGGTGTGCAATCTGGACACCGGCGTGGACGCCAGTCACCCGGCCCTGGCCGCCCGCTGGCGCGGCAACTTCGCGCCCGCCGAGGAGTGCTGGCTCGATTTTGTCGGCGGTTTCAACAATCCGCCCGTCGACAGTGACAGCCACGGCACCCACACCATGGGCACCATGTGCGGCGTGGCCAACAACGACACCATCGGCGTGGCTCCCGGCGCGCAGTGGATCGCCGCCAACACCATCATGGGCGGCAACCTCGGCAACCAGGTTCTGACCACCATGCAGTGGCTCGCCGATCCCGACGGAAATCCCGCCACCACCGACGATGTGCCCGACGTGGCCAACAACTCCTGGGGCATAAACGAGAGTTTCGGCTACCCCGACTGCTTCAGCGGCTGGTGGGATGCTATCGACGCCTGCGAGGCCGCGGGCGTGGTTCATGTCTGGGCCACCGGCAACGAAGGGCCCGGCGCCAGTACCGTGCGCTCGCCCGGCGACCGCGCCACCACGATTTACGACAGCTTCAGCGTCGGCTCGACCAATTATAATCCTCCCTTCAGCATCAGTTACTCGTCCAGCCGCGGACCTTCCGGGTCCGCTTGCGGCCCCGCGGAGAACCTGATCAAACCCGAGGTCGTGGCTCCCGGGAACAACATCTACAGTTCCATTCCCGGCGGCGGTTACTCGCAATTCAGCGGCACGTCCATGGCCACCCCGCACGTGGCCGGAGTGGTGGCCCTCATGCGGTCGGCCAACCCGGATCTGGACGTGATCACCATCAAGCAGATCCTCATGAGTTCCGCCAACGATCTTGGAACCCTTGGTGAGGACAACAGTTACGGCTGGGGATTCCTGGACGCCTACGAGGCCGTCACCTCCGCCCTTATCGGTTACGGCGCCGTGGCCGGCACCGTGGTCGATGACGTGACCGGCGATCCGGTCGTCGGAGCCCGAATCCAGGTGGTCGGCGCCAGTCAGAGTGCCTACACCGACGAATACGGCGCTTTCTGGATCACTCTGCCCGGCGGCCCGGCCACCCTGGCAGTCTCGTTCTTTGGTTACGAGGATCTCAACGAGTCGGTGGACATCCCGGTAGGAAGCGAAATCCAGCCGGTGTTGAACCTGGTTCCGTTGCCCACTGTGACATTGTCGGGGACAACCTTCGGTCCGGGTGACGTACCGCCGTTGGGTTCTCCCACCGAGGGCGTCATCGTGCAGGTGGCCGATACTCCTTTGGCATCGGTAACAACCGGTGCCGATGGCAAATATTCCATCGACGTGCCGCAGGCTGCCGAGTACACCCTGCAGGCCAATCTGCCCAGTGAGGGTGGCATGGTGCAGAAACTGCCGGCACAGTCCGATCACGACTGCGCCCTGTATCTCGGGGCCACGGTGGAGGACGGTTTCGAATCAGGAGACTTCAGCTCGTTCCCCTGGGTATTCGCCGGAAGCGGCAACTGGCAGGTGACAACCGATCAGGCCTACGAGGGTGCCTACTCGGCCGGATCCGGCGAAATTGGCGGCTCGAACACCTCCATCATGTACCTGGACATCGACCTGGCCGAGGCCGGTCCGGTGAGCTTCTGGTTCAAGATCCCGTCCAGCGGCACCTTCTCGTTCTGGGATGGGCTGGCCACCATTCAATCGTGGACGTCGGCCAGCGACTGGACTTTCTACTCCTACGAGGCCGCGGCCGGGTCGCACACTTTCCGCTGGCGCATGTCCACCGCGAGCAGCGGGGGCTCGCTGTTGGTCGATCTCGTCAAGTTCCCCGGCGGCGACCTACCGGCACCCCGTGCGGTTCCCTGCCCCGAGGAAATGACCTTCGCTCTGGAAGTGAATGGTTCGGCTTCGGACGAGCTGCTGGTCCTGAACCAGGGCAAAGAGGATCTTATCTGGACTCTCACGGACGCAGCGCCGAATCTGATCATCGATGTTTCGGGTGGCACCCTGGAGCCCGCCGGTTTTCAGGTCGTGACCTTGGATGTGGACGCCCGGGGTCTGGCCGAGGGAAATCACCAGTTCAACCTCACCCTGGCGAGCAATGACCCGGTGAATCCGACAATGACCGTGCCGGTCACCTTGTCCGTCGGTGGCGTGGCCGCGGTGGGGACTACGCCTTCGGCCTTCGCCGTCACCGGTGTGGTGCCCAATCCGTTCAACCCGCAGACCACGATCCACTTCAACCTGCCGCGCACCCAGAATGCGACTTTGCGCCTGTACGATGTGCAGGGCCGACTGATCCGTGATCTGGTCAACGGCGTGAAGCAGGCGGGTCCCAACCAGGTGGTCTGGGATGGCCGCGACGGCAGCGGCCGTTCGGTGGCTTCGGGTACCTACTTCGC
>CBDUDB010000224.1:0-4600 GCA_965365795.1 uncultured bacterium
CGATCCTTCATGGCCTGCCCTTTGGCCTTGCGGTAGGCGCCCAGCAGTTCCTTGGTTTCGGTTTCCACGTTCGCCAGATCGAAACAGTGCCACTTGATCGTCAGGTCGTCGTAGGCGGCGTCCAGTTCGGCGACCAGTTTCCGATCCTTGGCGTGCGTATTCACGAAACTGCGGTAACCCTTGATGATGTTGATTTTGTTCAGCACGTAGTCGGCCTGCCCGGGTACCTCGGGAAAAATGTCCGATTCCTGGTTGTGACAGAACAGGCAGGTGCTCTTGACGCGCGTCACGAAGATGAAGTCCACCTCCATGGTGCCGTGGCAGGTTGAGCAGTTGGGGGCGGTGCCGTCCTTTTCGAGAACCCGGTAGTGCTCGCTGGTGACGAAGGCTTCCCGCTGTTCGGTATGACACTGGCCGCAGGTGTCGGGAATCTTGTCGTATTTCACCGGAGCCAGAACGTTGTCGTGGGCCTGGGTCAGGTCCCGGGTCTTGGGGTTGCCGCCGTGGCAGTCGGAGCAGCTGAGGCCCGCCACGCCGTGAACCGAGAGGTCAAAATCTACGAAGTAATCGAAGAGCTTGGGATGCTGGACCTTGAAAGCGGGATCCTTGTGGCATTCGATGCACTCATCGCAGAAGCCGGCCCCGGCGACCGTCGACGCCAAGACGACGAGAAAAACCTGGAGCAACCGTTTGGATATCATGTTGGTCTCTTTCCGGTACGCATGATCACCAGGAGCCATTTCCAATCCTAGCACATATGACCCACATCACTATCAACTATGTCATCCGGTCACCGGTTCCGGAAATCGCGTCGCGTCACTCCGTATCATCATCGGCGTAGGTATAGGAAAAATCGGCGCTCACCACGTGGGGCAGCCCCTGGATCTGTTTCAATTTTTGGGTTTCGTCGGTGTTGTCGTCACCTTCGAGGGTGATGACGATACGGCCCTTTTCGTCGCTGAAGTGGATATCGCACAGGCCGCTGGCGGCCAGGCTGGCCTTGACCGCGGCGGTGTGTTCGGGAAGGGTTTTGACCACTACGCTGGAAATATTCATGCGATGTCTCCGGTCTTGTGGGCAGGGTTTTCGATTCGTACGACAATGGCGTCCGTCGGACACACGTCCACGCAATCGGCGCACAGGGTGCACCGATCGGTCAGGATCCGGGGATTCATCATCCCGACGAAAAAGAGGGCTTTCTCCTCGCAAACTTCCTCGCAACGCGTGCAGATGCCCTTGCCCCAAGCAATGCAGGTATCCTTGTCCAGCAGGATGTCCACACCGTCGGGAAGAACCGGTTTCCTGGAAGCAGAGGTCCAGAATTCCGGTTTCATCAGGCCTTTCAACAGGTCGCGTCGACTGCAATCCATAATTAGCCCTATTCCACACCTTCGTTCAACGTGTCCAGCAGATTGGATTTTTCCTTCTGCTCCTTGGCCCGGTAGTAGGGCTGGAAGGTGTTCTCCACCAGGTCGCCCGTACTGGCCTGGGGAGCGTGGCACAGGGTGCAGTTGTAATTGGCCGGGTTCAGCGAATCCAGCTGCTTGTCCCGGCGGATATCGTAAAAATGGCTGGCCGGCATCGGGGTGGCCCCCAGGTCGGCGGCGTCCTCGGGCAGGTGGCAGTCGGTGCAGGAGTTTTCGTCAGTGGTGATCGGCAGCAGGTCGTCCACGTTGTGGGGGATGACCGGCGGAGCATTCTCGAACGAACGGGCCTCCAGCTGGGAGTCGCCGGGATCCGGAGCGTCGAAGGGAGCAGGGGGCGTTCCCGAATCGTCGAGCAGCGGTTCGTTTCGGTAACTCAGGTCGTCGTCCGCGATTTCGACCGGCGGTGCCGGCGGTGCCGGCGGCGCATCTGCGACCGGCTTATCGTAGCCGGAGCAACCGACCAGCAGCACCAGGGCGATCAACAGACAGAGGGTGGACATTCTGGACATCATGAACCTCCCGTTTTCAAAGACATGGCGTGTTTGCGAGAAGAAAAAGACAGCGCCGCATCGGGACAGACCTCGATGCAACGACCGCAGTTGGTGCAGACCCCATCCAGGACCGATCCGCTGGTCTGGCCCACCAGAGCGAGGATCTGGTTCTCGGGGCAGACCTTGAGGCAGTCCATGCACTGGGTGCATTTTTCGTGATCGTGATCGATGCGGATCAAGGCGGTCCGCCCCACCAGGGCGTAAAAAGCGCCCAGGGGACAAAGGTGACCGCAGAAACCGTTTCTTTGGATCATCAGGTCAAAAAGAAAAACGGCGGCCACGGCCAACCAGCCGGCGCCCATGCCGAAAACCAGGCCGCGCTGGAGCATGCCGATGGGGCTGATGACCTCGAAAGCAGCCACACCGAGAACCGCCGACAGTATCAAGGCCAATCCCAGAAGGAAAAACCTCGCCTGGCGACCGAACAACCGTCGGATGGTTTTGCCGGTCTCGAAACGGCGGCCCAGGCGGTTGGCCAGGTCGGTCACGGCGTTCATGGGGCAGACCCAGGAGCAGAACACGCGGCCGCCGACCACGGCGTAGAAAACCAGGGTGATCGCCGCACCGAGAAGAATGTCGGTGGCCAGCATTCCGCCGGCGGCAAAAAGTTGCAGGACCGCCAGGGGATCGGCCAGGGGAATGGCGCCCAAAACGATCGAGCTACTGAGGTTTCCCCGCAGCACCGTCCAGCCCCACAGATTGCCTCCCACCAGAAGCACCATCACGGCTGCCTGCACGAGGCGGCGCAAGATCAGGTAACGGTGATTTCGGAGGCTAGTCATCGTTCAGGTCTCCGTCGTTCAGATATTCCAGTGGATTGCTTTCCAGCTGGTCGGCAGGGCCGGTTGTATCGTCGATCCGACCCTCATCACTTTTATCCCAGCCTTTGACGTAGTCGTCGCCGACCCGGCCCAGGGCCACCTCACGCGGCAGAACGAAAATGGCCGCCTTCTCAGTGATGCAGGCCCGTTCACAGAGGCCGCAGCCGGTGCAGGCGTCGGCCTGAACCTTGGGCAGCAGCACGGCATGACGGCCGGTCCGGTCGTTGCGGGTGTGTTCGAGGGTGATGGCCTTGTCGAGTAGAGGACAGGCCCGGTAGCAGGCGTCACAACGCAGACCCCAGGCCGCGAGGCAGTTTTCGTAATCCATCACCGCCAGGCCGATGCGGGTCTTGTTCACGTCGAGGGTCAAACCGCCGTCGGCGCTGACCAAAGTGGTTGCCAGCGCCCCGGTGGGACACTCGACCGTGCAGGGAACATCGGCGCAGAGGTAACAGGGTACTTCGCGCGGAACCAGATGGGGTGTGCCGGTAGGAGTGCCGGACCCGGGTGTCGCCAGGGCCAGGGTGTCGTAGGGACAGGCTTCGACGCAGAGGCCGCACCGGATGCACTTGCCCAGGAAGTCCGGCTCAGGCAGGGCGCCGGGCGGACGCAGTGCCAGGGCGGCGGATTTATCCGCCTGGACAAATCCGCCCCAGAATACGCCGCCCACTGCGGCCGCCGCTGCGCCCGCAGTCAACCGGGACAGGAAGTCCCTTCGGTCCATGCCCTTGCCTTGGCCCATGGCGGTCTAGGCCCGGGTCAACTTGACGGCGCACTTCTTGTAGTCCGTCTCCTTGGAGATCGGGCAAGTGGCGTCGAGACAGACCTTGTTGATGAGCACTCTTTCGTCGAAGAACGGCACCATCACCGTACCCTTGGGCATGGTGTTGCGGCCCCGCAGTTCGATATGGGCCTTTACGCGGCCGCGGCGGCTCTCGATCCAGATGGCGTCGCCGTCGCTGAGACCCTGCTTGCCCGCATCGTCCGGGTTCATGAAGCACACGGCTTCAGGAACGGCACGATAGAGCTCGGGCACGCGCATGGTCATGGTACCGGTGTGCCAGTGTTCCAGGACACGGCCGGTGACCAGCCAGAAGGGGTAATTGTTGTCCGGCATTTCCGGCGGATCCATGTAGGGCCGGAAGAAGATCTTGGCCTTGTTGTCGAGCTTGACCTTGTCGCCCTTGTGGGGACCTTGCAGATCACCGGCGGGCATGGCCTTCAAGGCCGGCCCGTAGAAGGCGTATTTCTGGCCGGGCGCCTTTTCCGCCACGTAGGGATCGTAGTCGGCGTTAAAACGCCACTCTGTCTCCTTGCCGTCGATCACCGGCCATTTCAGACCGCGCACACTGTGGTAGGTGTCGAAGTCGGCCAGGTCGTGCATGTGCCCGACCCCGAACTTGCGATATTCCTCCCACAGGTACTTGTGCACGAAAAAGCCGTAGCCCTCGAAGCCGGCCACCTTGCGGCTGTCGCCTTCGGCCAGGGTGTTCAGCGAGCCGGCGCCGACCGGGTCGGGCCACACGTACTTCTTCGCGTCCTCGTTATTGAACAGGACGTCGAACAGGGTGTCGTCGGGCGAGTAGCCCATGGCAACCGCGTCGGCCATGACGTCGGGCAGAGTCAGCTTGTCGTCGATCTTCTTGGCGCCCCACACTTCTTTCAGGGTGATACGCTTGGAAAATTCGAAGGCCTGCCAGATGTCGGGCATGGCGTCGCCCACGGGCGTGACCTGCTGTTTCCAGTGCTGGGTGCGGCGTTCGGCGTTGCCGTAGGCGCCCCATTTTTCGAAGATCATGGC
>CBDUDB010000225.1:0-4590 GCA_965365795.1 uncultured bacterium
GGGGAGAGCCCATGGAGTTTTCCGCCTCTGACGAACTGAAAATCCTCATCGAAGCGGACATCGTAAGAAAGCGTGGCCGACGTACAGGTGCCGCTCAGATTATGAATTTTGGTCACGCGGTGACTACCCCGTTCGTAGCCGACATAGGCCACACGAATGGCGTCCGACCCGTCCGGACCCTGGCCTTTGGCCAAGCTGATTTCCGGATCATCCAGCAGGGCTGCCGCCAGACCCGCGTCCGGTTCGGTGTCGAAATCCTCCTGCATCAAAACAACCGGCCCACTTTTTGTCATGGCCGCGAACAGGAGAACCAACGCTCCCAGACAAATACCAACCCACAGGAGTTTCATGACTATCGGCTTTCTTTTCTGTAGATCAAAGCGGACGCCTGGCCACCACGACCAGGGCATTTCCCAGGTATGTAACCCCCAGCAGGCTTTCCTTGATCCGGGCCACCCATCTGCCCAAGCCTGACTCCAAGCCCGTTCCGCTGGCGGTGGTCATCTCCAGGACATCAAAACCCACCGTGGTCAGCAGCACCCGCAGAGCGTCGGGGGAAAACAGGTTCAGATGCTGCTGCGGATCCAGCATATCCCATTTGGCGCCCTGGATCCGGCTACGCAGAGACCGGGTGTTCGGTGTCTGCAGCATCAGCAGCCCGCCTGGTTTGAGAAGCAGCCGGCAATTTTCGATCATGGTCATGGGCGAGTGGACGTGCTCCAGGACATCGAAGGAGATGATGGCGTCATAGAAGGTTCCGCTGGGCTCCTGGAATTCGATATTTCCGGTGGTGATCTTTGCTTCGGGGTTGTTTTGACGGGCCACCGCAGCCAGTTCGACGGATAGTTCCAGGGCGTCGACCCTCCATCCCCGGCTCACCGCCTCCTGGAGAAAGATTCCCGATCCGCACCCGATCTCCAGTAATCTGGCCTCCGCATTGGCTGTTCCGAGACGGCTTTCGAGCCGGTCCAGGCGGCGTTGAAAATATTCCCTGCGTTTATCGTCTTCGGTGACCAGACGCTGGACGGCCTCAGGGCCCTGAAAGGCCTGGTTCAGCTCCCGTCCAGGATAGGGATCGACAAACATACTTCCGCACATGGGGCACTTGAGGTATTGCACCCGAGGAACCCGAAGGGTTTTCAGCCCCTTTTCATTGGTGCAGATCCTGCAAATCATGCCGGCCGTCCATTTCCGAATTGGTCATGGTCCGTGACCTGCAGAATATCACAATCCGGTCATTCGGCCAGGGTAAAGGCAAGGCGGCCCTTGGACTTCCCGGCAACCATCCACCTAGAAACTGCGACCATCTCCGTTACCAAAGAAATCGCCAGCACTTTCGGAATCCTGTCCGAAGAATAGGTGCTGGCGAATTTCAGGCGGGGAAGCCCGGCAGGCGCCCCATAACTAACAAAGCCCTATTTCTGGAAAGCCAGACCCTTGGGCGCGAAGTACGAATAGATCAACGGGGAGAAGAAGCCGTCTTTCACCCGCGGGGCTTTCATGATGATGTTGTAGGCCTCGGTCTTGGTCTCCACGTCCATGATGAGAATGAACTCCACAGGGGTTTCGTCGTTGACCAGGCCCGCGGAAATGATGAGGCCCGATTCGGCCGCTTTACGGATGTTGTCGATGACCTGCATCCGGACATCCATGCCTTCCTCGGTGTTCTGGGATTTCCAGTTGGGGCCCTTCTGGATCATGACGATGTGATACATCTGCATGACCTGTTTCTTGGGAGCCACCTTGTCCACGGGGGTCTCGGCCAAAGCCACACCGTAGGAAGCCAGAATGGCCAGAACCATCATCAACATTATCGAGCGCTTCATGGTTAACCTCTGATTTCAAAAGTGAATGGGGTCCGTTGAGTCCGGAAATAACCTAGCATAGTTCCGGATCGGGCGACAGTTTTTATGAACCCCCTGATTCAGGTCGGGTTCCCCTTTTCGCGACTAGTTTTTCCCACCCCACCGGATCTGGTAACTGACAGTTATCTGGTCGAAATCCGACCCCAGGCGGGTCCGTAGCCCATCTATATAAACCAGCTTCACGCTATGGGTCCGGGTCAGAGGATAGGAAAAAATGGCGGCCCAGCGGGTGTTTTTCTTGTAGTTGTCGCCAAATACGCCGTCCGACGTGGTTTTACCGCCTCGGGATATTCCGGCGCCGATCCCGGCCCAGAGGCCAGACGGGAACTGATGGATGACATTTCCCTGGAGGGACCAGATCGGGTCCTGGGTGACTTTTTTGCCTCCGAAAAAATCCGGGTTGTCGGTGTACAACCAAACGCTGCCCATGGCTTCCAGGGTCCAGCCCCTCACCTTGTGGGAAACGCCCACACGAGGCCGGAAGCCCCAGCGGTTCTGCCCCAGATTGATGAGTTTCTCCGGCTTGTACTGTCCCAATGGAATCAATACCTGGAGGCTGGCTCCCACGACCGTGTTATTGGTGTAGGTTTTCATTTCACTCATCTTGATGGCAGGAGCCCCCACGAAATTGACCGACAGCTGGACTCGCGGGTCGGAAAACCCCGAGCGGTTGGTGTCGACATATTTTCCGTCCAGCAAACCGGACCAGTGGCCCCAGGCGTAAGGCAGAACCGCCTGCACCTTGGCCGAGGCGCCGAATACGCTCAGGGTCCTGACATAAGCGGCGGCCAGGGAATTGACACGGCCGGTAGCATCGGTGATTGACACGGCCTGGTCGAACAACACCTCACCGGTGGCGTGGCCGTAGGCCAGGGCCGCGAAATTCATTCCCACCGGCGCCTGGGAAAAGGAGCGCGGCTCGAGATCCTGGGCGCCTGCCGTTCCGGCCAAAAGAAATAGGACCGCTGCTATCGCGAAGGGAGGGAACCGGAAAGTCATTTAAAACTCCTCAATCCTGACCCGTTTCATGGTTTGGCTGGAAACAAGAATTTGACTGCCTCGGGGAATGAGGGAAGTTTGGATTATTGCCGCCAAAAAGGTACCACATCGAAATAAATTTGGGGACAACTCCGCGCCGGGAAAAACAAATACTACAAAAATGAGGCCACCTGGAGGAAACTTGAAAGGTAGTGTTCGCCCCTAACTGCGAGGTGCCCATGAACACCCTGGCTCTTCTCGACTGGATCGTACTCGGCCTGTATTTCGCCCTCGTTTTCGGCGTGGCCTGGTGGTTCACGCGGCGTGAACACGTGCGCGATTCGTCCACCGGCTATTTTCTGGCCGGCCGCAACATGGGCTGGTTCGTGATCGGGGCTTCGTTGTTCGCCTCGAACATAGGCTCCGAACATCTGGTCGGGTTGGCCGGCGCCGGCGCGGCCCGAGGGGTGGCGGTTGGTCAGTTCGAAGTCCTGGCCTCTTTGATCTTGTTGTTACTGGGTTGGGTCTTCGTGCCGTTTTATCTTCGCAGCGGCGTGACCACCATGCCGGAATTCCTGGAGCGCCGTTACTCCCCGGCGGCGCGGTGGTATCTGGCCATCATCTCGGTGGTGGGTTATGTGCTGACCAAGATTTCGGTGACCATTGCCGCGGGGGGCATCGTGTTCGGGGCCCTGATGGGGCTGGATTTCTGGATCGGCGCCCTGATCGTGGTCGCGGCGACCGGCATCTACACCGTGACCGGCGGTCTGCGAGCGGTCCTGGCCACCGACGTTTTGCAACTGTTCGTCCTGGTGCTGGGTTCGGCCACCGTGACGGTGATGGGGCTGAACGAACTGGGTGGCGTCAGCGAGATGAAACGCCTGGCCGGTGACGGCTTCATGAACATGTGGCTGCCCATGAGCGACCCCGACTTCCCCTGGACCGGAATCCTGCTGGGCGCCCCCATTCTGGGCGTGTGGTACTGGTGTACCGATCAGTTCATCGTCCAGCGCGTCCTGGCCGCGCGCAATATCGACCAGGCCCGCGGGGGCACCATCTTCGCCGGGTTATTGAAACTGCTGCCCATGTTGCTGTTCGTTATCCCCGGCGTGATTGCCTACGGCCTGGCCCAGCAGGGCCGGATCGCCCTGGAATCCCCGGACCAGGCCCTGCCCACCCTGGTGGGAGCCCTGCTGCCGGCCGGTTTGCGCGGCCTGGTGGTGGCCGGATTGCTGGCCGCCTTGATGAGTTCCCTGTCCTCGGTTTTCAACTCGTGCTCCACCCTGGTAACCTTCGACATCTACCGCAAAATCAATCCGGGCGCCTCGGAAAAGAAGCTGGTCCTGGTCGGGCAAGTCACCACCCTTCTGCTGGTGGTCGTGGCCTTGTTGTGGATCCCGTTCATGAAAAAAATCTCCGGCCAGCTCTACCAGTACCTGCAGAGCGTGCAGGCCTACATCTCGCCCCCGATCGCCGCGGTGTTTCTGCTGGGGTTGTTCTGGTCGCGCGTCAATGCGCGAGGGGCGATGGCGGCCCTGTGGGGCGGATTCGTCTTGGGGGCGGCTCGGCTGGTGATGGAACTGAACGTGGATTCCCTGAGCGGATTCATGCACGCCTACGCGACGATGAACTTTCTGCACTTCGCGGCGTTCTTGTTCGCCATTTGCGTGGTGCTTTTGGTAGTGGTGAGTTTGGCCACGCCGGCGCCATCACGTGAGCAGCTGGCGGGGTTGACCTACGCCACCAC
>CBDUDB010000226.1:0-4577 GCA_965365795.1 uncultured bacterium
GTGTTGCCTCCGCTTGCCGCAAATGGTGCCTCGCTGCGACCGCCCGCGGATTCCAGACTTGCGAGAATTGGAAAGGACAATCATGAAACGCTCAATTTTTCTCTTCGCCCTTACTATCGGTCTGTTCAGTTCCGGCGTGGCCGGCGCCGGAGTCCTGACGGTGCCAGGGGACTACACCCAGATCGATGATGCGGTCCAGGCTTGTGCCGTCGGAGACACCGTCCTGGTGGCGGCCGGCACTTATAACGATTGCACCCATCCCACTGAAGGGCCGGAATCCACCCCTGCTTGCGTGATCATGAAATCGGGCGTCACCTTGATAGGAGCGGGTCCTGAGTTGACCATCATCGATGCCGAGGGTCTTGGGCGGGGCATTTTCATCGAATTCGTCGACGATTGCCGGGTGGAAAACCTGCAGGTCACCAACGCTTATGCCGAAATCTACGGTGCGGGCATTCTGATCCGTGACGTCGACACCACCGTCGAGATCAATGACGTGCGCGTGACCAACTGTACCGACGGCGGCATTATCTGCATAAACAACTCCAGTCCCACGCTGCGCCGGGTTACCATGGACAACAACGGCGCCAAGCAGGGCGGCGGTCTGGCGATCGAGGAAATCAGCAGCCCGGTTGTCATCGACTGTGTCATAAGTGAAAATTATGCACCGAGCGGCGCCGGTATTTTCATGCGCAACAACTGCGCGCCGACCCTCAGTGGTTGTATGGTCATTGACAACTTCATCGATCCGCCAACCACCTCCAATACCTACGGCGGCGGCATGGCTATTCAGAGCAGCACGCCCACCATCACGGACTGTCAATTCCTACGCAACACTGCCAGGGGCTTTGGCGGGGGTGTGGCCTACGCGGATGCCTCGACAGGCTTGATGGAAGACTGCCTGGTCCAAGGTAACGAAAACCTCGATACCAACGGTCAGGGCGGTGGGATTTTCATCAGCGGGAGCAACCCTGTCCTGCGGCGCGTGGTGGTGGCGGACAATACCACGAGCGGGTTTTTCGGCGCCGGGGGCGGCCTTTACATCAGTTTCAACCCTCCTCCCACTATCGAAAACTGCACCATCGTGGGCAATGCCTGCGGCGCGAGCGGTTCCGGCGGCGGGGTCCTGGTGGCGTGGTTTTCCACTCCCACCATCGACAAATGCATCATTTCCGGTTCCACCATGGGTGAGGGTCTGATCTGCGACGGCACTTCACCGGTGGTTTCGTGCACCGACATCTTCGGTAATGCCGGCGGTGATGCCCTGTGCGGCGATGACGCCGGCGGCAATTTCTCGGCCGACCCGCTGTTTTGTGGCAATGTCGGTTTTGAGTACAACCTGGACCTGACCAGCCCCTGTGCACCGGGCCTCCACCCCAGCGGTCTGTGCGACGGTGAGTTGATCGGTGCCATGAGGGCGGGATGTGATGAAAGCCCCGTGCCGCTGCCGGGGGCCGAACGCCTGGTGCTGGGCAACCACCCGAACCCCTTCAACCCCCGCACGACGATTTTCTTTGAACTTCCGGAACCCGGCCCGGCGACCCTGCGCATTTTTGATCTGGCAGGTCGGCTTGTGCTGGAGCGCTCCTGGGATGATCTTCCCTCTGGACGGAGCGAATTCGACTGGAACGGTTTGGATGGACAAGGCCGTTCCCTCGCCAGCGGTGTCTTTCTCTATCGCCTGGACACCCGTGACCTCTCCCTCACTCAAAGGATGAGCCTGATCCGATGACCCCATACAAAGTGCTTGCCCGTACCCTGGGTTTGCTCCTCGTCCCGGCGGCCCTACTGGTCGCCGGCATGGGGACGGCAAACGCTGAAGAACTCGATTTTCCTGCCCTCGAGGAAAAGGCGCCCCGTATTCTCGAAGCCCGGATCGAGGATGGTCAAAGCCGCTTGACCATTTCGGCGCCCGAACGAAACCTGAATGCGGCCGTGCCTTCCGGGGTGGACAAGAGTTCGATGAGCGGATCCCGCAGTCTGCTGGTGGCGTTGCCTTACGGAACCACCAGTTATCAGCTTCACCTGGATGGGCCTACCGGGGCCCGGGTGTCGGCGCCCGAAGGCTTGATGAGCCTGCGTGGTCAACCCGTTCTGCGGGTGTTGATTACAGGGGTGGGCGGCCAGTCCGTTGACCTGACCGTCAGCCACGACGGACGTTGGGACCGGACCGATCCCCGCCTGGCGTCCGCCGGTATGGCCGCGGCGCTCGGGGCGTCCTTGCCCCAGGACAAGGCTGCGACCGCCGCCGCGGGTGGAACCTACCTGATGATTCATGCTCCGGCCTTTACGCAGGCGATCGTTCCCCTGGTGGACTGGAAAACCCGCAAGGGCTACGAGGTGGTCACTGTTTCGACCGCCGTGACTGGAGCTTCGACCGAGGGCATCAAGAATTACATCCAGACGGCTTATGATACCTGGGAGGCCCCTCCGGAGTATGTCCTTCTGGTGGGTGACGTGAACGAAATTCCCACCTTCAACTTCTACGCCAACCCCTCCGATCAGCCCTATGTGCAGCTGGACGGAGACGACTGGCTGATGGACGCTGCCATAGGCCGCTTGCCCGTGGAAAACGATACCGAGGCGCGGGCCCTCATCAACAAGACGATCAACTACGAACGTTTTCCGAACCTGGCTACCGATGCCACCTGGCAAACGCGGTCGCTCATGGTCGCGGGGATCTACGCCTCCGACACGCCCGGATATACGGTGGATTTCTGCGGTGAAATGCTCCAAGACATGGGCTTCCCGGAGCCCACGAGTGTCGAATCCCCGCCGCTGCCTTCGCTGCAAGGGGCCCAGGTGGTGCGCGGCACCATCAACAACGGCGTGGGTATGGTGGTCTACCGCGGTTGGGCCTACGGCACCGCCGGCTGGGATCCGCCCACGTTCACGGTGGACGACATTCCTTCCCTGGACACCAACGACATGACGCCCATCGTCATGAGTTTTGTTTGCCTGAACGGTGATTACACCTCGAGCAGCCCGTGTTTCGGCGAGGTCTTTGTGCGCCAAGGTAGCCCCGATCAGCCCGGCAAGGGTGCGGTGGCTTTCATCGGCAACGGTGAACACTGGTCACACACCCGGTACAACGACGCCATGGCCATCAGTATTTTCGAGCGCATCGGCGACGAGTCCGTTACCGACCTGGGCACCCTGCTGAACGCCGGCAAGATGCGGTTCATGGATTATTTTCCCAACGAGATTTCCGCCGCGGAGTTCGGAGAGGAATCGGTGGAGTTCTATTTCCATATCTACAATCTCATGGGGGACCCCAGTCTGAAATTCTGGCGCGAACTGCCTCAGGCCATAACCGTGGACCATCCAACCGTCATGGTGGTGGGCGCCAACCTGATGACCGTCACGGTGACCCGTGACGCCGACACCTCCGCGGTGGCCGGGGCTCGAGTGGGCGTTGTTCAGAACGGCGTGTTGATCGGTCACGGCATGACCGGCGCCGACGGCACCGTGGATCTGACTCTGACCGAAGTGGTCACCGGATCGGAAATTGCGGTGACGGTCAGCGAAGCTGGTGTCCAGCCCTATGAGGGCCTGATCAACACCGGTACGGCGGGTGGTTTCCTGGCGGCCAGCAGTCTGGCTGTCGATGACGTTTCGGGTAACGGCGACATGATCGCCAACCCCGGCGAGGCCCTGTCCTTGACCCCGACGGTTCACAACTACGGCAGCTCCCCGAACAGCGGATACACTTTGAGCATTGCCTCGGTAACCGGACCGGCGACCAGTCAGGGTGACCTGGTGGTCTTGCCCGACATCCCCGCCGGTGGCGAGGTGGTCGCTCCCACATCCCTGGGCCTGACTGTCAATCCCGATGCCGAGGACGGATCCTTGATCACCCTGGAACTTGACGCGGTAGGGGCCGGCAACGTCCACAATTATTCGGCGGTCGAACTGATGGTCGTCGCCCCGTTGTGGGGCGAAGTTTCCCTGGCAGCGGGCGATGGTGCCGCTCCGGTTTCCGGCCAGACCACCAATCTGGCCCTGTCGTTGCGAAACACCGGCAG
This sequence comes from uncultured bacterium, assembly GCA_965365795.1. Lineage (GTDB taxonomy): Bacteria > Krumholzibacteriota > Krumholzibacteriia > LZORAL124-64-63 > LZORAL124-64-63 > JAGLCY01. Next base: position 4,026 of record CBDUDB010000226.1, read on the forward strand.
CATCGCCACGCAGGGCGGGCTCGTGGAACTGACCCTGCTGACTCCGGGGGGTTCCAGCCTGGGCACCACGTCCACGGCTCTCGGGGCCTGTCTGCCCGGCGAGACGGTGTCCACGGACGCGGTCTTTGACCTGAACATATCCGGTGACACGGCCACGGCCACCAATCTTACCTTCGGTTTGACGGTGACCACGTCCGAGGGCTACCGGACCGATACCAACTGCGCCGTCGTGGTCGGGCCGGTGGACGTCTCTTCCCCGGTGGGCCCGGACGGGTTCGGCTACTTCGCCTATGACAGCGCGGACTTCGACTATCCCGACAGCCGCCCGGTCTATGCCTGGACCGAGATCTCCACGGTGATGGGCGGGGCGGGAACCAAGCTCGACTTCCCGGTGGAAAACGAGGTGGTCTGGATGGTGGTCGACCTGCCGTTCACCTTCCGTTTCTACGGGCAGGATTACACCCAGGCCCGCGTCAGCGACAACGGTTGGATCAGCTTCGACACGGGGACCGACTACGACTTCTACAACTGGACCATCCCCACTCAGTACGG
>CBDUDB010000227.1:0-4555 GCA_965365795.1 uncultured bacterium
GTGCCGATGCGAACCAGGTTCTCGCCTTTCATGTCGGTGCGTCCGCTGGTGCCGAGCAGGTCGGCGATAGCCACGCGGTCACCGAACGGCACCAGGTGGGTCACCCCTTCGGCGTCTTCCCATTCGAGGGGCACTTCGTGTTCTTCCTCAAGGATCCGGGGGGTGGCCACGGTTTCCTGATCCCCATGGCAGTCCATGCAGGGGAAATAGCCGTGGTCGTCGGTCAGAATCTCGATCCGGTCCGACGTGACCTGTGCGGTCGCCACGACAACCAGCATCAGCACAAGCAGCAGGGAAACGATCGCGAACCTGGCGGTCATGAGCCATTCCCAGGATGAGGTTAAGAGAAGATAGCCGAACCTTAATCGAAATCCGGGAGCCGGCTCAAGCAAAATTAGATAAAAAGGTAGGATTTTCATTCCACGCAGACGGAAATGTGGTAGTTTGACCAATATTCAGGCCATGTGAACCGAATCCGGAGATCCGAATTGACCGAAAATCGACCCCATCCCCCGGCAGTGGCCTTCGTGGCCCGGTCCGGAACCGGCAAGACCACCCTGGTCGAATCCCTGATCGGGGAAATGCGCCGCCGTGGTTTCCGGGTCGGGGCCCTCAAGCACGACGCCCACCGGTTCGAAATCGATCGGCCGGGCAAGGACAGCGCCCGGTTCACCGCCGCCGGCGCCGAGGTCATGGTCCTGGTCTCGGACGACACCGTGGCCATGGTCAAGAAACCCGCCCGGCCTCCGAGCCTGAAGCAAGTGCTCGGCGAATGTTTCTCCGATCTGGACCTGGTTCTGGTCGAAGGTTACAAGACCAGCGATCTGCCCAAGATCGAGATCCACCGCCACGAATTGAACCAACCCCTGCTCTGCCGGGGCGAGAATCCCGACCCTCACCTGCTGGCCGTGGCCAGCGATCGGCCGGCAGCCGGCCCGAAGGAACTCGATGTGCCCCTTCTGGATCTGAACGATCCGGCGGCCATCGCCGAAATTATCGAGCAGTCCCTGTTGCAATAAACCCCGGGTTCCTGGTATGTTGTGGGAGTCCGGAACGTCGTTACATTCGAATAACAGGATGACGGTTTTCCAAGCCTGGCTGCCTAACCTCCGCGCCTGACGCGGAACACGGCGAAGGGCCGAAACGGCCGCACGGGAAACGGTGTGGTCAGCTCCCGTATTTGGAAGGAAAACATGTCCCCGAACAATACCCGGCGAGGGCGGATTTTCCGTTCTCGTTCACCTCTCATCGACCCCCAGGGCCGCACGCTCGACTACTTACGCGTGGCGATCACGGACCGGTGCAACCTGCGCTGCCGTTACTGCATGCCCGCCGAGGGCGTCCAGCAGATTCCCCATCACGAAATCCCGACTTTCGAAGAAACCCTCCGCCTTTGTTCGCTATTCACAGAGATGGGTGTGCGCAAGATCCGCGTCACCGGCGGCGAACCCCTGGTGCGCAAGGGGGCGGTCACCTTCATCGGCTGTCTGGCCAAGCTGCCTGCCGCGCCCGAAGTCCTGCTGACCACCAATGGTCTGGTGCTCACGGACCATCTGGATAAACTGAAGGCCTCGGGCGTCAAGCGGATCAACGTGAGCCTTGATTCCTTGGATCCGGAAACCTGGACAAAGATCACCCGGCGCCAGGGTTTCGAAAAGGTGCGTAGCGCCGTGGACAAGGCCATGGAGATGGGCCTGGGTCTCAAACTCAACGTGGTGGTCTTGCCCGGAATCAATGACCACGAGATAACCGACTTCGTCGAATTGACCCGCAATAATCCGATCACCGTTCGCTTCATCGAACCGATGCCCTTCGACGGGGCCGGCAAGGAACTGACCGAAACCATCGACGGCCCGGAAATCCTCTTGCGCCTGCGCAGCAAGTTCGATCTGGCACCGGTGAGCCAGTCCGCCAACGCGGTTGACAACCTGTTCACCGTGCGCGGATTCAAGGGCAAGGTCGGCATCATCGAAGGACACAGCCGCACTTTCTGCTCCACCTGCAGCAGGTTGCGACTGGATTCGCGCGGCCGCCTGCGGACCTGTCTTTACGGCGCACCAGGTGTGAACCTTATGAATCTGATGCGCACGGGCGAGTCGGACGAGAACCTGGTGGCGGCCATCCGCAAGGAAGTCTCATACCGTTTCGGGGACGGAAAAAAAGCCGAGCTGGCCCACCACCTGGTGGGGCTGGAAAGCATGGCCACCATCGGCGGCTAGCCAGCCGTACAGGAGATACCTTGGGCAAGATCGAAGCCATCTGCATCAGCCGCGAAAAAGGCACCGTCAAGGAAACCGTTCCCGCTGCCGAACTGCGGGCCGAACACGGCATCGTCGGCGACGCCCACGCCGGCAACTGGCACCGGCAGGTTTCGCTGCTGCCGAGCGAGAGCATCGCCAAGGTGCGCGCCGCCATGCCCGAACTGGCCGACGGCGCCTTCGCCGAGAACCTGGTCACCTCGGGTGTTGATCTGGCCGGCGTTCAGGTGGGCGACAAGGTCGCCATCGAGGGCGGCGTTTTGCTCGAAGTGACCCAGATCGGCAAAGAATGTCACCAGGGCTGCGCCATCCGGCAGATCACCGGCGACTGCATCATGCCCCGCGAAGGCATCTTCTGCCGGGTGCTCAGCGGCGGACGGATCGAGCCGGGAGTTGCGGCATCCCTTGACCCCTCCCACTGATCTTATGGACTCCCGCGCAAAAGACGTTACCGCCGTCATCCTGGCCGGCGGCCGCTCCACTCGCTTCGGCTGCGACAAGGGCCTCGTCACCTGGCGGGGCCGCTCCCTGGTGGATCATGTTCTGGAACGGCTGCCCTCGGGCCGGGCCGAAACCGTTCTGGTTCTGAGGCAGGATCAGGACACAGGTTCCTGGCCCGACGTCACCATCGTTCACGACGATCCCGACCTGGGCGACGGACCCCTGCGTGGCGTTGTCGCCGGACTGGCCGCCTGCCGCACGACCTGGGCCTGGGTGGTGGCCTGTGATCAGCCTCTGGTCAGTGCGCCCCTGCTTGTCGGATTGCTGGAGTCGGCCACACCCGACGACCGGGTCGTGGTTCCCGAATGGAACGGCCGGCTGCAACCCTTGACCGGACTGTACGCCGTGACCGCCGGTCCCCTGCTTGCCAAGTGCGCCTCGTCCCGCGCCCTTTCGCTCATCACCGCCTTGAATAAAATTGGCCACCGAGTGTTCGCCGAAGAGCAGTGTCGCAAATTTGACCCAGACGGAGCGGGCTTCTTGAACATCAACCGACCCGAGCAGCTTGCCCAACTGGAAGGATTCGAAACTTGATTCCATATCCCGAAGCCCTGCGCATCGTGCTCGACAACATCAAGCCGCTTGGTGTGGAAACGGTGCCGGTGGGCCAGGCCCTCGGCGGATTCCTGGCCCGACCGGTCAAGGCCCCCGCCCACTCCCCCCGATTCGAACAATCGGCCATGGATGGTTTCGCGGTCCGGATGAAGGATGTCGCCATCGCCCGATCGAACAGGGCTGTTTTTCTGGACCTGGCTGACGAACTTCCGGCCGGCGATGCGCGATCGGTCAAACTGAAATCGGGCCAGACGGTAAAGGTTTTCACCGGCTCCCGCCTGCCCCGCGGCGCCGAAGCGGTGGTCATGAAGGAATTCGTCACCGTGGAAGACGGTCGGACCGCCATCGCCTGGAAAGTATCGGCGGGAGATCACATCCGCAGGGTGGGCGAAGAATACCGCCGCGGCGACGTAATTCTGCCCGGGGGCCTGCGGGTAACGCCGCCGGTGGTTGGTATGCTGGTCGCTCTGGGCAAGGACCGGGCCGCGGTCAGGCGGCGGCCCTCGGTGACGGTCATCACCATGGGCGACGAACTCGTGCCGCCCGGAACCAAACCGGGCCCGGGACAGATTCCCGATTCCAACGGCCCGGCGGTGGTCGCGGCCTTGCATGCGCTCGGGGTGACCAAAGTTCGTTTTCGTCGCGTCAAGGACCGCTTGCCTCAGCTCGTTCGCGCCCTGAAAGACGGCCTGGAAAAATCCGACCTGGTGATCACCGTGGGCGGCGCTTCGGTCGGCGACTACGACTTCGTCCATGAGGCCCGGCGCGAGCTGGGCGTGCGCGACCTGTTCACCAAGGTGGCCATCAAACCCGGCAAGCCCAACATCTTTGGACTGGACCGCCGCCAGAAGCCGGTGTTCGGGTTGCCCGGCAATTCGGTGTCCGCCTTGGTTTCGTTCCATCAGCTGGTCAAGCCGGCGATCATGAAAATGAGCGGGGCTGCTGATGTCGATTCTCTTTCCCTGCCGACACGCCTGGGCGATGGCGCCCGAAGAAATCCCGACCGGCTGAACCTGCTGCGCGGCCGTTTGATTTGTGATGACGACCAGCTCACCGCCCATCTGGTCACCGGCCAGGGGTCGCACATGTTGAGCGGTCTGGCCTTGGCCGATGTGCTCGTGCAAATTCCCCCCGGGACATCCCGCGCCAAGGCCGGCGAAAAAGTAACGGCCGTAAAACTGGATTGGGAAAAATAGGTCCTACTGCCCCCTCATGGTTTTGACCTATACTGGCGGCGAACC
>CBDUDB010000228.1:0-4512 GCA_965365795.1 uncultured bacterium
ACGGTCAGATCCATCAGAAGGGTTTCCGAAGCACCCGGCGCCAGGCTGGGCAAATTCCACGCACCGGTGCCGCCATCCCAGGTTCCGGTGGTCGGAGTCACATCGTCGACGGACAATTCCGGGGACAGATTCATGTCCACCCGAATCCCCGTAGCGGTGTTGGGACCGGCGTTCGTCAGAACGACCGTCAACACCGAAGCATCCCCGGGAAGGGGGTTGAAGTTGTTGAAGGCGGCCGTCACGCCCAGATCGGAGCTGCTGAGAATATCGACATCGACGCTGGCGGAATTGTTCGCCCCGCTGGGATCGATAAGGTCGGAAGCTGAAACAACGGCTGTAGTGGTTAAGGTTGACCCTTCGGTGCCCCCACCCACCGAAGCGGTGACCAGCAATTGGGCGCTGCCGGCGGCGCTGAGAGGTCCGACGGTCCAGATCCCTGTGCCCCCGTCATAGGTGCCGGGCCCGGGCGTATGGCTGACATAGGTCAGTCCGACGGGCAACGAAAAGGTAATTTCGGTGCCGGTAGCGTCATCGGGACCCTGATTGTCGAGGTCGATGGTGTAGACAACCTGCTGTGATTCGATCGCTGTGGCAACCCCTGCCGCCAGGGACACGGCAAGATCGGCGCTGAGAGCGAACGGCACGTCCACATCGGCGCTGGTGGTATTGTTTCCCGGGTCGGGATCGATCTGACCGGCCGCCGTAATGACAGCCACGGTTGTCAGCGTGGATCCTTCGGTTCCCCCATCCACCGAAGCGACGACCTGCAATTGTGCGGAATCGGAAGCCGGTATCTCCCCCATGATCCACACTCCGGTGCCGCTGTTATAGCTTCCGGTTCCGGGAGTATCGCTTACATAGGTCAGCCCTGTGGGTAAGGTGACGGTGACTTCGGTTCCCGTGGCCGAACCGGGGCCCATGTTGACCAGACCGAGGGTGTAGGTTACCTGCTGGCCGACGTCGGGCGCGCTGTCGTCCACGGCCATGCCGACCAGGAGGTCGGCCGGGGGAATGATCGCGGGAATATTGACATCGACACTCGCCGTATTGTTCAAGGCGTCGGGATCGCCCTGGTCGGCGGCCGCTACCGCAGCAGTCGTTGTCAGAGTGGATCCGCCCGTTCCGGCATCTACCGTGGCCGATATCTGCAAGAGGACACTTCCGGTGGCGGCGAGGGACCCGATGGTCCAGATTCCGGTGCCGTCATTGTAGGTCCCGTCGGGAGTAAGGTTGTCGACATACGTCACCCCGGCGGGCAAGGTGATATTGACCGCCGTCCCGGTGGCAACGTCGGGGCCCTGGTTTTCGAGCCCAATGAAATAGACGACTGTTTGGCCCTCGTCAGGCGCTGAATCATCTACCCCGAGGGACACCGCCAGATCAGAGCTGGTAACCGTGACATCCACCGTGGCGGAGTTGTTGGTGGCGTCTGAATCCGATTGGTCAACTTCTGTGATTTCGGCGATGGTGCTGAGGGTTTGACCTTGGGTGCCGGCATTGACCCGAGTGACCACCCGCAGCTGCGCCGTCAAGCCAACGCCCAGACTGGGTAAAGTCCAGTAGCTCTGGCCGGGGTTGTAGATGCCGGGGTCGGTGATATTACTCTGGTAAACCAGGTCTGCAGGGAAGGTGAGATCCACCTTGATGCCGGTCGCCACATCGGGCCCATTGTTGGTCAGGACGACATAGTGGGTAATGTCCTGGCCTTCATCAGGCGTCGGATCACCCACGGCCATTGCCAAAACCAGCTCGGCGTTATTAACCGTCAAAGAGGCGGAGGTGCTGTTGTTGGGTACGTAGGGATCAGTCTGGTCGGCCCCGGTAATGATAGGCAGCGCCGTCAAGACCGAGCCCGCCATACCCGCATCCACTGTCGCCCAGATGTTCAAGAACATGTGGTCGTTGTCCGAAAGAACCGGCAGCACCCACTGACCCGTACCCGGATCGTAGGTTCCATCGTCGGGAACGGCTGAATCGAAGGTCAGGCCCGTGGGCAGCAGGCTGACGGAAGTGATGTTGTCGGCGGGATTCGGGCCGAAGTTGTCCATCCTAACCGTAAGCTGGACCAGCTGGCCTTCCGCCGGCGCCGTATCGTCCCAGGATGCGGTCAGAGCCAGGTCGGCGCCCGCAAGGCCATTGACGAGAACGTCGGCGCTGTCAACGTTGTTGGACCCGTCGGGGTCGGACTCATTCATTCCCAATATGGAGGCGACAGTGGATAACGTCTGTCCCTCCGTGCCGAGGTCCACCGTAGCGGTCACCTGCAAAAAGGCTGGAAAACCGGCACCCAAATTCCCAACTGTCCAGACACCCGTCCCGCTGTCATAGGTGCCGCTAAAAGTGGAATCGCCGGTATAGGTCAAGCCCGGCGGCAAATCCAAATTCACGGTGATGTTGGTCGCGGCATCAGGCCCGCCGTTGTTCCACAAGGAAACGTCGTAGGTTAGTTCCTGACCCACGTCCGGAGTCCCGTCGTCCACGGTCAGGCTAATGTCCAGATCTGCCGAACTGTTGTCGTCGTTGAAGGCGACATAGTAGTAGGTTTTGGTGTCTTCGTTGACCCTGTCGCTGGACCCCACGGTAAAATGATCGGCCTTCAGGTCGATGATGCCCTCGTTGAAGTTGTTTTCATTCCAGAAGTAGCTTGACCAGGGATCGATGTGTGATCGGGAGCGATGGACCGCAGGTTTGGATTCGGCTGACTTCACGATGAGGTAATCGGGACCAAAGCCAATGGGCCCGATGTCCTGGTCCTGTCGGCCGTCCCCGGTGTAGAATCCCTCTTTTATTTTTCCGCCACCCGAATTCAAGGCGATGTAACCGTACTGCTCACCCGGACCGTTGACCGAATGATCGTTCCCGACCCGGAACACGTCGTTGGCGAACCATTCGATATGATTGTTGTATAATCCGTCGGAATTGAAGGAAGTGCAGAAATTGTCCGGCATGTCGATTGTCCGGAACTGGGCCGGGTAGTTGCCATGGGGCAGGACAATCACGACCTCGGGCTGAAAACCCAGCCCGCTGATATAGTGATCCGGGTCCCCGTCGCCGAAGTAGAAATCTGTATTCAAGGTGCCTGGATCGTGCGACAAAGCGACCCAGTGGTATTCCGTGCCAGAACTGTTGACTTCCGGTCCCTGGCCGATGCTGAATCCATCAGGATCCAACTCCAGGATTCCGTCCAAGATGATTTCGTCCGGTGGGGCCAATTGCTTGCTGAAGGTCCCGGTGTGATAGGCCGCGCGGATAACGGCAGGTTCGGCCAGGTCGCCCTTGATGATCACTACGGCGGGTTGAAAACCGAGTCCGGTGATGGTCCGGAAGGGCGCATCATCGCCGTTATATGTTCCCCTGGCAAGTTCAGCCAGGGCCGGTTGGGCCCCCGCCAACAGAAGAAAGAAAAAGATGGCCACCGGTATGGCGGAATTCCATCGTCCCTGGTGTCTGAAGCACCTCGAGGCCAATTGACACATCCTGGTGTAGAGTCCTTACCCACCATGCGGTTGAGATTATTCCAACCGCCGTCGGAGATTCGTACCAGGAAAGGTTTCGACCGATTGCCATAGGTACTTTAGTGTTCAATTGAGACTAAATTTTCAGACAACCTGTTGGGATTGAATTAGCTGGTGGATTTGAAGCCGAGGCCTCGAACCCGCAAAAAAGATGATTCTCCAAATTCATAAAAATCTCAAAAATGGAACTAGTTTCGGTATTGTTTCCGGGATAGTGCTTGGCCCTGGTACCAATCAAGAAACCGCGCGCCCCGAAAGACGCACGGTCTCTGACCGGAAACAATGATCTGGGGGGCCGCTATTTGGCCGTCACCAGCAGTTTCATGTAGTCCCCCACGTCGGCGAACTTCTCGAAACCCCAGGTAGCCTCAATTATTTCGTCCTGTCGGGCCTTATCGATCACCGCTTCCGAATTGGCCCGGAACTTGGCGATCAGCTCGTCGTCGCTCAGGGGGTTGTCCGGACTGCCCTTGGCGTGATCCACGGTTTCGACGAATTCGCGACCATCGTTGGTCGTGATCGTCGCGATAGCCCTTTTCACACCCGGGAACAAACCGTCGATCTCGTCGTTGGCCACGACCTTGATCTTGCCCAGCAGCGTCCGGATGCGCGGATCGAACAGTTTTTCCTGCTCGAAACTGTTGGGATAGACACCCCCGTCCGCCGCCACCGCGGCCAGGCAGTAGGGAAGGCTGTGGTCGGCGGTTTCCTTGGTCTGTGGGTCGTACTTGCTGGGATCGCTCAGGATATCCGCGCCCCGGGCCGTGGTCTGGATGTGGATGGAGGCCAGATCCTCGGCCACCAGTCCGTTCTTCTGCATGATATTCAGCACGGCAGACATGGGCTGGTGCGTCAGGGCCTCGGTGGGGAAGGCCTTGTAGGCGCAATCGGTGATCAGGAACTTCTGGCCCAGTCCGTCGAGCAGAATTTCGGGCTTGAGTTCCACGTTGTGCAGCACGTGCTGGAACCCTTCCTTGCCCTCGATGACCTCGACCGG
>CBDUDB010000229.1:0-4506 GCA_965365795.1 uncultured bacterium
TGACTGGCCTCGTGGGTGCCGCAGACGGTGCGCAGATAACTTTCCAGGGTGAAGATCTGAACCTCTACCGGGAAACGGTAGGGGGTGCCTCCGCCGCCATCGCTGGTCAACACGTCCACGTCCCCCTTGAACACCTTGAACTCCTTGCTGCTGAATATATTCAGCGAGCTGCCGGTGGGCCGCTTGTAGAGGGTGTCGGTGACGTTGCGCCAGCCGAAGGGGGTGCCGACGCAGGAATCCAGCAGAATCAACAGATCGGTCAGGGCGTCGTTGTCGTTGACGATGAACATGGCTCCGATGATGTCCCCGATCTCGTCGGGGTTGTTGATGCCCTTGCGGATCATCTTCGAAAGCACCGACCCGCTGGTCTCCTGGCGCATGTCGCTCCAGCGGGCCTCTTCCAGAACGCGGTGAGAGCCGTTCACCACCTCGAAACTGATGGGCGTCACCGAACGCTTGAATCGGCAGTTGTAATAGAGGATGTCCAGGGAGATCGGACGGCGCCCGCTGTGTTTTTCCAGGAAGGTGGAGCGGAAATCCCAGCGCATGTCGTCGGCGCCCGGGCGTGAAGTGTATTCAATGTTGAAGCCATCCCGGCCGATGCGGTAACCCACGGTCAGGTCGTGGATCTGCTTGGTGTGTTTCCACAGACCCTCGTTGAGAATTTCCTCGAAATGGGTTCTGTGGGCGGGGCCGTCCTGGATGATGCGGGACTGGTCGATCTGGATCAGCATCTGGGCCAGACACAGCTTGCGTCGCGCTTCATAGCGCAACCGTTCGCCCTCGCCGTGGATGGCGATGCCCATCAGATCGCGCACGTCATTGCAGTCGGTGACCAGGGGCTGCGGCATCACCGCCTCCCGGTTGCCGGCCGGCAGCAGTTCGATGGTTGAAGCCAAGTAGATGTCGGCTTCCCGCAGATACTCCCCGGCCCTGGCCGCCAGGTTGGGAAGTCTGGTGTCACCGGCCTGGTCGTCGCGGTGGGGGAGGAAGATCCGGGCCAGTTCCTGCTGGTAGACGCTTTCATCCCGGACCATGCGCCGGAAGTTCAGGCGGGTCAAATACAACAGGCGCGAACCCTTGGCGGCGAACTCGGGATCCAGCAAGGGATGGGCGGTGTAGTCCACCTCCCAGATATCCTCCTTGGGTCCGTTCTTGATCCTGTGGGGGTTCACCCAGCTTTGATTCATGGCGCCCTTTTCTAGCTCACTGACCCGGGGTTCAGATCATGTCGAGAACCCGGGCCAGGTCAGCCTCCAGATCCTCGTAGCTTTCGCAGCCGACGGCGATTCGCACCAGATCGTCGGTGATCTCAGCCTTCAACCGCTCGGCCGCCGGCATGCCGGCGTGGGTCATGCTGGCCGGGTGTTCAATCAGCGACTCGATGCCGCCCAGGCTCACCGCCAAAGCCGGAATCTCGACGTTGTTGATCACCGTTTTGCCGGCTTCCAGCCCGCCCTTGACGCCGAAGCTGAAGACCGCCCCACCGCCGCGCATCTGCTTGCGGGCCAGGGCGTACTGGGGATGACTTTCCAGCCCGGGATACCGGATCCAATCGACCTTGGGATGTTTTTCCAGGAAAGTGGCCAGCTTCATGGCGTTTTCCTGGGCGCGGTCCATGCGCAGCCCCAGGCTCTTGACCCCGCGAAGCACCAACCAGGCCTGATGCGGATCCATGGTTCCGCCCATGTTCAGATGGACCTTTTTCAACCTGGCGAACAGGTCCGGATCCTTGGCCACGACCATGCCGGCCACCACGTCGGTGTGCCCGTTGATGAACTTGGTCATGCTGTGAAGCACGATGTCGGCCCCGAGTTCCAGGGGATTCTGCAGATAGGGCGAAGCGAAGGTGTTGTCAACGGCGACCAGGGCCCCCTTGGCGTGGGCGATCTCTACGCAGGCGGCGATATCGGTCAGCTTGAGGGTGGGGTTGGCCGGCGTTTCGAGGTAGACCAGCTTGGTGTTGTCCTTCATGGCGGCGGCCACGTTGTCCGGATCGGAGGAGTCCACGAAGGTGCTCTCGACGCCGAAACGTGGGTACTCGTTCTCGAGGATCATCCGGCTGGGTCCGTACAGGCTTTCGGTGGCCACCACGTGGGCGCCCTGTCCCAGCAGCGTGAGGTAGACCAAGTTCACGGCCGCCATTCCGGTGGCCGCACCCAGTCCACCACAGCCGCCCTCCAGCTGGGCGATGTTATTTTCCAGAGCTTCGGTGGTCGGGTTGCCCAGCCGCGTGTACTTGTAACCGGGCTCGCCGCCGAAACAGGCGGCGCCGTGGTCGGCGTCGCGGAAGGCGAAGGTGGAGGTCTGATAGATGGGAGTGGCGACCGCCCCGGTCTGGGGATCGACGTGTTGCCCCGCGTGAATGATGCGGGTCATCATGCCTCGCTTTTCAATGTCTTTCATCTTGATACCCTTCCTGTTCGGCCGGTTCGGAATCGAGGCCGCAAGTGCAGCCGGTTCCGGACTGGCCGATCCATCTTGTTCCGTTGAATGACTCACCCTATAATATGGGCGAAGATCCCCCCAATTCCAATGTCCCGCACGCTTTCTTGATTCGCACAGATTGCCCGGGGCCATCCGGAGGTTTTTGATGAGGCTGCTGAATATCGCCGGACCTCGGCGCCTGCTTTTCCTGGCTGTTTCCTTTTTGGCCCTACTGGTCGCCATTCCCGCGGGCGCGGCTCCCCAGAAACCGTGGAATTACCTACCTGCCAACGAGATAGGTGCCGATGCCTTTCGTGCCGCCCATCCCGAGTGGGACGGTCGGGGGGTGGTCGTGGCCATCCTTGATACCGGGGTCGACGCCTTTGCTCCCGGTATGCTGAAAACTTCCACCGGCCAAACCAAACTGATCGACGTGCGGGATTTCAGCACCGAAGGCGACTGGGAAACCGCCCCGGCGGAAAGGGATGAATCCGGCACCGAAGAAGCCCCCGTTTTCCGGTCCGAAGAAGGTCTGTTGTTGCGCGGGGCCGCGGCCCTGCCGGCGTCGCCGGCAGATGACGAGGTTGCCTATCCGGTGTACATCGGGGTCATCGCCGAAACGGATTTCGTCAACAACTCCGATGTCTATGACCTGAACGACGACGGTGACAACTCCGACAAATTCGGTTTCCTGGTCTACGCGGCCGAGCGCCCGGCGGTTGAAGAGGCCCTGGGGATTGGCGCCGGTTATGAGATGATGATGGACCTCAATGATACCGCACGCAAAACCGTGGCCTTTGAAAGATTGTCCAGCCGAGTGTGGGTCGTGGTGGTCGACACCGACGGCAACGGCGATCTGGCCGACGAGAAGATGCTCCGCGATTACCGGATCAATTATGACACCTTCACCCTGGGTAGCGACAACGCCCCCGATTCTCGCTCCCTGATGGCCTGGGAAGCCAACGTGGTGACCAACGAGGATCACCTCGGGCGACCCGAGGCGCCAACGGTCGAATTCCATTTCGATGATGGCTCCCATGGATCGCATTGCGCGGGCATCGCCGCGGGTTTCGAGGTCAGCGGGCAGGCCGGCATGCACGGGGCGGCTCCCGGCGCCTGGGTCATCTCCCTCAAGCTGGGGGACAACCGCCTGGCCGGCGGCGCCACCCGCACCAGCAGCATGAAGAAGGCCTACGAATACGCCGCGGAATTCGAAGAGAAGTACGGCATCCCCGTGGTGGTGAACATGAGCTTCGGCATCGATTCGGTCGAAGAGGGCGAAGATGCCATGGGCAAGTGGCTGAACGATCTTCTCAGCGAACACCCCACCCTGTACGTGTGCACCAGCGCGGGCAATTCCGGCCCCGGTCTGTCCACGGTCGGACTGCCGGCCACGGCCTGGAGCCTGATCAGTTCCGGCGCCTCCCTTTCCCCGGCAACGGGGGCGGATCTCTACAACGCGCGCATGGAAAAGGCGACCCTGTTCAATTTTTCGAGCCGTGGCGGCGAGACAGCTAAACCCGACGTGGTGGCCCCCGGTTCGGCCCTCAGCACCGTACCAGGTTTTGTGGACGGCATGGCCCGGTTCAACGGGACCAGCATGGCCTCACCTCAGACGGCGGGCGGGGTGGCCTGCCTGGTCAGTGCGGCTCAACAGAACGATCTGGACATCCACTGGGGCATGATGAAGCGCGCCCTTATCGCCGGCGGCACGCCGGTGCCCGGCCTGGAACTGGTGGACCAGGGCGGCGGACTGGTGACGGTGGATGCGTCCTGGCAGGTTCTGCAAAAACTGGCCGGAAGCAAGAGCGCGGCCCAGGTTCTGTGGTATGACATTCAGACCGCTTGCGCCTTTCAGGCCGACGGCAAAAGTGACGCCGCCTACTGGCGAACCCCGGGCGGTACTCCTGTCGCCCCCGAAAACGTGACCTTCACCGTACGGCCGATATTCCATCCCGATTTGGGCCCGGACGAAAAAGACACCTTCTTTCGCAGCTTCAATTTCAAGAGCGAGGCTCCCTGGCTCAAGGTTCTTTCCGGCGATCGCTACATTCGCGGTGACATGGGCATGACCGTCAC
>CBDUDB010000230.1:0-4481 GCA_965365795.1 uncultured bacterium
CCACCATCGAAGGTGCGGTAAACACCTCGATTGGGCCCAGTACCGAACAACTTGCCTGTGACGGCTGTGAAGACATGATCACCGTCGGTGGGGTCCACCGCGATGCGCGCGATGTACCTACCTGCGTCCAAACCTTTGTTCTGCCAGGTGGATCCCCCGTCATCGGACCGGTAAATCCCCAGACCAAAAAAACTGTAGCTGCCGGCGTTGGCTTCCCCGGTTCCAACCCAAACGGTTTCCGGATTACTGGGATCAATGGCCACGGCTCCGCAACTGAGGGCCGCTTCGTTTTCAAACTGGGGTACCCAATCAATACCCCCGTTGACGGTCTTGAAGACGCCGCCGCTGGCCAGGGCGGCGTAAGCGGTGTTGGCATCGGTGGGGTGCACGGCCAGATCCGTCACCCGACCGCCAATGTTCACCGGGCCGCGCTCCACCCAAGCGGATGTCAACTGCTGGTTCTTGTCACCATTGGCCCGCAATCTGCGGGCTTCGGCTTTCTTGGCCGCCGCCTGGTCGATGGCCAGCCGGAAACTTTCCTGCTTGATCTCTCCATGTGGATAAGCGCGCTGGTTCCAGAACCACATGTTGGGCGCCTGGGACGGTTCCCGACCCAGGGTCCGTTCCGGGGTACGGTCCAGCATCAGCGGAGAAAGAAAAAAGAGGGCAACCGAGAAAAAAGACAGAACGCGGCGCGTCATTTTGGCCTCCGGGGCAGAAAAATGGGGATCCGAGGCGATCCGAGGAAAATGGACGATCGGATCTACGATTGAGCTATTAAGAATAACCTGGATGGATCAAGGATTGGGAAAAAATCCTCAACTGGTGGGGTTGGAGACCTCCACCATCTTGTCGGAATCCGCCTGAGCCAGAAGGACTCCGGCCAGCATCAGGGCGCAGCCGATGATCCCCCGCGTGGACAAACCCTCACTCAGCACCAGCCAGCCTCCCAGCGCGGCGAACACCGACTCGAAACTCAGGATGATCGCGGCATGGGCCGGCCGGGCGCGCCGCTGGGCCACCACCTGCAGGGTGTAAGCCACCGCCACGGACAGCAATCCGGCATAGAGAATGGGAACAAGGGCAGCCCGCAGGGCCAACGGATCAATGGTTTCGAACAGCACGGCCCCGATGAGACTGAGAACCGCCACCACCGTGAATTGGGTCACCGCCAGTTTCACCGGCTCGATCCGGCGCGATAGTTTACCGATCACCAGCACGTGGGTCGCCCAGAACAGAGCGCTCAGCAGAACAAGACCATCGCCCGGGTCGATGCCCACGATCCCCCGGGCGCTGAGCAGGTATAGTCCCCCCGCGGCCATCAGAGCGCCCATCCAGACAAATCGTCCCGTCTTCTGCCCCACGAGCAACCCCAGCAGGGGTACAAACACCACGTAGAGGCCCGTGATGAAACCCGCCTTGCCGGCCGTGGTGTACACCACCCCGTACTGCTGAAGGGTGGCCCCGAGGAACAGAACACCACCGGCAATCAATCCACCTTTGAAAACCAGGGACCTATCGTCCGCGCCGGGGGCCCTCCCGGTTTTCGGGCCCCACCTCAACAACGGCAGCAGGGCCGCGGCCCCGAGGGCGAACCGGACCCCGTTGAAGGTCAAGGGGCCCACGTAGCGCATCCCCACACGCTGGGCCACGAAGGCGAAACCCCAGATGACGGCCGCGAGCAGGAGCAGGAGATTGGCGTTGCGAGAGGTCAATTTCATGCGGCCACCATAACCGAGGGTTTACATCAGGGCAAAGACTTCGGATCATGGTCCCATGAATTACCGGCACCGGACCCGCAATTGGATTTTCACCGCCGCACTGACCCTTGGTTTGTTCGTGCCGCTGGTTAACGGAATGGGATCACCCGCCATGAATTCCTTGGACCGCATCCTGACCGTGATTCCCGCCCCTACATCCTGGCAGCCGGCCGGTGGTTCCTTTTCCCTGGCTGATCTTCAAAGGGTGGTCGTTCCCGCGGGCCGGGCAGACCTGCTGGACACGGCCAAGAAGGCGGCCGTCCGCTTGGACCCGGGCCTGGACCGGCGCCTGCCCGTTCAATTGGCCGGGCCCGGCGACTGGCCCGCCGGTTCGTTGATTTTCCTGGAAGAGGACGGCCTGCTTTCCGAGGCCTACACGATGGAAATCACCACCACGGGTATCGAACTTTCCGCCGCCGGGCCCGCGGGGTTTCATCACGGAATTACCACCCTGATCCAGCTGGCGCTCAACGGCCAGGCTGAGGGACTGCCCACGGGCGTCATCCGAGATCAACCGCGCTACGGCTGGCGCGGCATGCTGCTGGATTGCGGACGGCACTTCATGCCGGTGCCCACCATCAAGGCTTTGCTCGACAAACTCGCCCTGCACAAGTTCAACGTGTTGCACTGGCATCTGACCGAAGACCAGGGCTGGCGTCTGGAGATTCCCGGCTATCCCCTGCTGACCGAGGTCGGCGCCTGGCGGACCGAACCCGACGGAACCAAACACGGCGGTTACTACACCGCCGACGATGTGCGCGAAATCGTGGCCTACGCCGCCGAACGATTCATCACCGTGGTGCCGGAAATCGAGATGCCCGGACACAGCCAGGCCGCTCTGGCCGCCTATCCGCACCTGTCATGTACCGGAGGGCCCTTCGAGGTCCAGACCCAGTGGGGCATCCACGCGGATGTCCTGTGCCCCGGACGTGAAGATACCTTCGCTTTCCTTGAGGATGTCCTGACCTATGTCATGGAATTGTTTCCCGGAAACTTCCTTCACATCGGCGGAGACGAGGTACCCAAAGACCGCTGGCGGGATTGTGAACATTGCCAGGAACGGCTGCGGACCGAAGGGTTGGCCAACGAAGAGGAACTGCAGAGCTGGTTCATTGCCAGGATCGGGAAGTTCCTTGCTTCTCAGGGACGCCGGCTCATCGGGTGGGACGAAATCCTCACCGGCGGTTTACCGGGCGACCCCGACACCTACGTCATCCAGGCCTGGCGGGGCATGGATGAAGCGGCCGCCGCCGCCCGGGCGGGTCATGACGTCATCGCCTCACCGACAAGCCACGCCTATTTCGACTACGATCCCGGGGTGCTCGACCTGCAGCAGGTGTTCGAATTCCGGCCGGTTCCGGCGGATCTGGATAAGATCGAGGCCGAACACATCCTGGGCGGTCAGATGAACCTGTGGACCGAATATATTCCCGCGGCCCGAGTCGACGCCATGCTCTTTCCACGGCTGACCGCCATGGCCGAGGCCCTGTGGACCGGCGCCGAGGATCGTGATTTTGCGCTTTTTCTCGACCGCCTCCACGATCATGGACCGGTCCTCGAACACCTGGGAGTCCGACCCGGAGCGGCCGCCCGGCCGGTACTGGTTTCCAGTCTTTTCGAACCCGAGGAAAAATGCCATCGCTTGAAGATCTCCCTGGATCCGAGGATCGCCCAGGCCCTGACCGGCCGGGATCTGGCCACGAGATACCGCCTTCTCGAATCACCCTTGCCCGCATCTTTCGACCCGGCGTTGATGCCCGAGGAGCAGGGCCTGTCCGAGATCACCCTGGCCGACGGTTCTGCCGACACGGTTCTGGACATACCGTCGGCCGCGCACCCGGAAAAATCATGGTTGCTACAGGCGGGTCTGTTTGTGGACGGCCGGCCCTACGGCGCTCCGGCTTTGCTCGAAATCAGCGGCCATGCCGCCCTGAACGCGGATCTCACCTTCGCCCGGCTCCCCAGTGAAAGGTATCCCGGCGGCGGACCGCGGGGGCTGGTCAACGGGTTGCACGGATCACGGTTTTTCCAGGACGGACACTGGACCGGGTTCGAAGGCGAGGATATGGTCGTCACGGTTGCCCTGGACCGGGCCAAGGATTTACGGGGGGTTTCGGTTCGCTTCCTCCAGGACGCCAACGCCTGGGTATTTCTGCCCCGCGAGGTCCGGGTCATGGTTTCGGACGACGGTCACAACTGGCGCCAGACCCCTGCGGTAACCCATGGCGTTTCCGATAGACAGCAGGAAAAATTGATTCACGAATTCTCCCTTCCCTTGCCTGATGAGAAAATCCGATTCCTCAGGATTCACGCGGTCAGCCCGCGGATTTGTCCGGATTGGCACCCCGGCAGTGGCGGACTCTGCTGGATCATGGCGGACGAAATCGTTTGCCGCTGATCCGGGCTTGCAAATTGGAGCGAAATTAGCTTATTTCGTGAGACCGATAGGCGGTCTTTCAGAAAACCCTTTTTGCCAGGAGTTATCATGCACGATGGATGCACCGGACCCAGCACCGACGGCCAGGCGATGGTCAACAAGGTCAGGATGATGGGATTCAACCGGCAGCCCATGCCCTTTCCCCTGGAAATCTCCTGCCACGAATGTGAGCACACTTTCAAGATGGTCAACTTTGAAGCTTCCTGTCCCGAGTGCGGCATGGTTTACGGCGTGACCCCCTGCTCGGCCGACAACCCGGCCAACGTCAAGGCGGCCGGCATCGG
>CBDUDB010000231.1:0-4440 GCA_965365795.1 uncultured bacterium
CACGTAGGTGAACACCTCGGGGAACCACAGGATCAAACCGCTGAACCCGATCATGCCCACGCCCCAGAAGACGGCGAAGTAGTCGAACTTCTCCCAGTAGGTCCAGCGGCCGTACCGGGGCCGTTCGCCCTTGTGGAGGAACCACTTGACTGTCTGGACGAACTCCACACCGTCACGGGCATTGAACATCATGCCGTCCGGGCCGAAGATGAATTCCTTCCAGGACAGGCCGGCGTCACGGCGGCGACAATGCGCGTCATAGATGTGCCGCGAGAAGTAGAAGAAGGTCAGCAGGGCGCCCATGCGGTGCAGGGTTCCGGCCGATTGGAATCCGCCCAGAGCCGAAGCCAGCCACTGCGCCCAGGGCAGGTAGGAGAACTTCAGCGTCATACCCGTGACCGCCAGGGTCAGGAAGCTGATTATCACGGTCGCGTGCAACATCCTGTGCAGCCGGTTGAAGCGGCGGAACTGCTTTTCACCCTTGGCCTGTTGCCGCAACTGGCGGGAATGTTTCAGGGCCTGGAAACTGCGGGGCATCCACATCAGGGTATGGATGCCGAAGATCACGAAGGTACCGATAAGCAGCGAGGTCATGAACAGCCAGGTGTAGTGGATGACCGGGTACTTGACCTTGTCGTGATGCGTGGCGTGGGTCAGGTATCCCGCGAATTGGCGATGGGCGCCCGGGTGGCACTTGGCGCAGGTCTCGACAATGTTGTCGCGGGATAGGGTGGAAGCCGGGTTGTCCGGCTTGAGGATGTTGTGTTGCCCGTGGCAATCGTGGCATTCGGCAGTCTCGGTGTAACCCAGGGCGAAGACCTTGCCGTGGTAGGTCTCGAAATAGGTTTCGGTAACCTCTTCGTGGCAGGCACCGCAGGAGTTGACGATTTGAAGCTTGAAACCCTCCGCGTCCACCCGGGCGATCTCGTGGGAGCTGTGGCAATCGTCGCACATCGGCAAGTGATGGCCATCTATGCTCTCGCCCGTGAAGTGGATACTCTCGCGGAAGGTCCGGTCGATGCCCTGGTGACAACGCCCACAGGTATCCGCCACATTGGCCCTTCCCACCGAGGACTTCGCATCCTTGCTGGGCAGAATGGCGTGGGTGGTATGGCAATCGACGCAGGTCGCGGTCACCAGCAGCCCGCTCTTGTCCAGGGCCTGGCCGTGCACACTCTTCTTGTAGTTGGCCACCATGCTCTCCACGGTGCCCTCGTAACGCTTATCCGCGACACCGCCCTCGCCATGGCAGGACCCGCACAGATCGGGAATGTTCCGCACATGGGTCCGAGAATCGGGGTTGTCCTTCTTGAGGACGTCGTGGGCCCCGTGGCAGACCAGGCAATCGGGGCTATCGGGATCACCCTGGTTGTCCATTTTGCCGTGGATACTTCTTTGGTAGACCTCCACCACCTCTGCATGGCAGATGGAGCAGTCGACCCGGCTGGGAATCGTGTCACAGGGCCTTTCATGATTGACCGAGGTCCCGGTGTGACACTGGATGCAGGAAGTCTTCTGGTGGGCCGACCCGCCGAGAGTCTGATGATCCACGTACATGGATTGGCCTTCGATTCCCGGACCGGTGGCCACAAGATCGTCCTTCTGGTGGCAGACCATGCACTCGTTGTCGGACATGCCCTCGTCGTAGTAGACCCGCCTGACTTCATGGGGCTGATGGCATTCGATGCAAACGGGCACCTTGGAAGGGTCCTTCTCCCACAATTCACCCTGGATGACTTTCCGGTGCACATTTTCGATCAGCCCGTGGCACTGCTCGCAGGTGGCGGCCACGTTGTCGCGGTGGATGGTGGATTTCGGGTCATTGTGGTCGCGGACATTGTGGGCGGTGTGGCAATCGGAACAGACGGCCGTACCGGTCAAGCCGCGTCGGTACAGTCCCTCGCCGTGGATGGAGAGTGAATAATGGGTCAATACGCTGTCCTGGGAGACGTCCGCGTAGTCACTGACCCCGGCGCCTTCCTTGTGGCAGCGACCGCACATGATGGGAATATTGAACTTGTTGACCTTGGAGGTCGGGTCCTCCGGAGGCGTGATGTCGTGGGCTCCATGGCAGGACCAGCAACGTGGAGCCAGGGGAATACCCTCGGCAACCCCGATGCCGTGCAGGCTTTCGGCGTAGATCTCCGCCACGTCGTCGTGGCACATGGTGCAGTCGACGTCCTCGAGCTCCTCCTCGTGTTCCCCGTCAAAATCCTCCAGATCGGCATGGCAGTCGATGCACTCGATATCCTCCAGCCCATGGATGGAATTGCGGTACTGATCAATGTCCACAAAGAGGGAAATAACCCGGGATCCCTGGTTTTTGGTCAGGTCCTCGTCTTCGTGACAGTCCAGGCAATCCTCTGCCGTCTGGGCGAGGGCCGAACCCGGGCCCACCAGCAGAGCCAGGACCAATCCCACCTTCAGAAAAACAGAAAGTCGCTCTCCCTTGAAAAGCACAGAACTCTGATTCTGGAAGGGCATGAAACAACTCCTGCAAAAATAGCGAACGTGATGAATAGCCTTCTGGGAAAATAATTGGCCCAAAACCCCTAGTGGTCAAACAGGTTATCACTATATTTTCAAATAAGTTGCGAGAATCGCTTAGGAGGAGGAAAACTTGGCTACAAAAGATATAATTACTCTTATTTTAAGTATCGAATATAAATAGAGTTGATTGGACAGATTTTGTAAGGAATCAGTTAGCGATCATGAGAATCGTTATCTAAGGGTTATTCGTGGAACCGATTCACCTGCACGATTCCCGCTCCCGGGGGGTTGTCAGACAGAGTCAGGGTCCCCTCGATCCGCTGACCAGATCGGAAGGTTGATCACATAGGTGGTCCCTTCGCCGGGTACGCTGTCGGCGGCCAGAGACCCACCGTGGCGATCCACGATGCTCTGAACGGTGATCATTTCCCAGTCCATGCGCACCCGCTGGGTGTCTGACTGGAAACCGGGCTTGAACAGGGACCGCAGGGCTTCCGGTTCATATCCCACACCAGTATCGCTGACGGTGATCTGGACCTGATCGGCGATCTGCCGAGTAGTCACCGACACAGTTCCCGGGGGCTGGACATCCCTGACCGCGTGCATGATCAAGCCCAGGAACAGCTGGTTCAACTGGGCGGGATAGCCGAGGATGGGCTCAGCTTCCCCCAGGTCGGATTCCAAGCTCACTCCTGACGGCAATCCCCCATCCACCAGGTAAAGGGTGTTGCGTAGGCCCTCGTTGAGATCGGTATTCTGGTAATCGGCCTGGTCCAGCTGGCTGAAGGCCTTCAAGCCCGTGACCAGATCGTCGATCCGGCCCGAGGCCGCACTCATCCCGGCAACCCCCTGTTCGAGGGCATTCATCGCTTTGAGATACCTGGGATCGTTCGTGACCTCCTGCAGATCGGAACCGGATTGACACTTGTCCCGGATGATCCGGCGGCTGCGGTCCACCACGTCGGCCGATGAAGCCAGGGTTCCCAGGGGCGTATTCAGTTCGTGGGCCAACCCGGCCACCAGTTCCCCCAGAACGGCCATTTTTTCGGATTGGATGATCTGTCCCTGGGCGGCGATCAAGTCGCCCTCGGCCTTTTCCCGTCTGGCGATGTCCCGGATGAGTGAGGCCTGCATATCCCGGAAACTGTCGGCCAGCTCCCCCAGGGCGTCTTTCGACTTGTGTTCCAGGCTCAGGCCCAGATCGCCGTCTGCAATGGCCTGGGCCACCTTGCTCATGCGGTGCACCGGCCGCAGAATGGCAGCTTGGACCAGGAGCGTTATCAGGACCAGGACCGCCATAAAAACCAGGCTGGTAAGGTTCATCACCCGACGCACCCGTCCGATGCGCTGACTCATCTGGTCGAGGGCGTCTTCCAGCTCCTGATTGGTCTCCTCGACCACAGCCGTAAGATTTTGGTTGAGCTGTTCGTAGCGATCGTTCATCAACGCCACCCGAACCAGAAATCCCGTTTGAAAATCGAGCTGTTCCAGATCCTGCTCGATCATTTCATTCGTGGTCAGCTTGGCCAGCTGGAAATAGGCGTCGAATTCTTCCAGCAGAGGAGACAGCTTTGCGTTCAGCCTCGGCACCCCCAAACAACCGGCCACCGTCTGCCGGAAGTGGTTGGCGACCGTATCGGCCACTGCAACCTGATCCTCGTCGGCGTTGGTCACCGCGCTGGTCAAAAGCTGGCGGATGGTCAGAAGGTCTTTCTCCAGATCGTGGCTGAGTTCCAGAGCATGAAAAAATTCGTCTTGAATGCGATCGCCGATCTCGGCCGACTTGTCCGTGGCCCGTTTGGTGAGAACAAAGATCAGCGAAAAGGCCAGGGCGGTCACCAGCGGCATCAGGAAAAGCTTGTGGTTGAATTTCATCGATGCCATCTCCGGGGAACGTCCCCCAAGCCCCGATCAATCGAGGGAAAGAACCTTGACGCCGGACACGTTGGC
>CBDUDB010000232.1:0-4424 GCA_965365795.1 uncultured bacterium
AGAAGAGGTCCGGCCCCAACGGCGGTGACGACAAATTTCCGTTCGAATTCAACCAGGGAAAAGGCGTAGATACCGTCGGGTGAAAACACCAGGTCCACGGGATTGACCCGGGAAGGGATACGGGCCACCAATCCATGCAAGGTCGCCGAGCCTTCGCGAAGGTCGAGCACGTCGATCAAATCGGACTGGTGGTTGGCCGCGTAGATGAAGGAGGCGCTGGGTGTGACCGCGCCTGCTTTAAGGGAACCGCCGGTACTGAAATCGGACTCTTTGGTGAAAGTCGTCAAATCGACGATGGACAGATACCCCGAATCGTCCGTGACGTAGGCACGATTACCTCGGGGATCGACCTGGATATCCGTGGGCAACGACTGCACGCCAATCCTGGCCACCAGGGATTCTGATTCCAGGTTAAAAACCGCCAATTTTCCATTGCTGGTGGTTGCGAGCAGGTGGTCGCCGGATGGTTCAACGGCCAGAGGCCCCAGCAGAACAGGTCCCGTACCCGTCAGTGAACCGACCTGGTTTTCGAAAGTCGCGCTGCTGGTGTTGATGTCCCAGATCTGCACCTCGCCCACGGTTGTCACATAAGCCCTTCGGCCCGAAGGACCGATGACGATGCCACTGGGTACCTCGGACAGGGAAATTTCGTTCAACAGCGAAACCGGATCCCCGGGCGGGACGACCGCTGCGTCGTACTGGAAACGGTAGAGTTTCTCGTTGCTCCGACTGACGGCATAGATACTGGTCCCGTCGGGGCTGACATCCAGATCATTCAATCCGCCATCCACGGAAATGAGGGTCAAAACAGGATTGGCGGGATCGGATACGTTGATGACCGCCAGCCCCACATCCAGGGCCACGACGGACACGTTGCCATCGGGCAACACATCGACCGCGCGAGGCAGCCCCGGCAGGTCCACGGTGGATATCTCCAGGCCGCGGGCCACCTGGTCCGGCTCAAGAACAGTGAACAAGGTCGTGGCGCTACCGGACCCGGGGTCGGTGACGACCAGGTCATAGGGTCCAGGCTCCAGTTCCGTTGGCACAGCCACGAGCAGTTGGTCCGATGCCCAGTCCAGAACCGGTACGGGAACCGCCCCGATGGTCACGGTGGCCGGGTCGCCCGCCGAACCGAATCCGGCTCCGTTGATCACGACCAGGGCCCCGCCGATACCTTTGTTGGGCGACAGGTTGTCGATGTAAACGGGCGGCTGAGCTCCGGTGGTAAAAGTGAGTATGAAAGGAGCGCCCATTTCATTGCCGAAGAGGTCGCGCACCCCAGCTCCGATTTCCACTTCGTAGGTGGTATCGAACTCGAGATTGGCTGAAGGCACGTACATAAGGGTCTGATCTTCCTGGACCAAGGCGGCGTTGCCGGGCACGAAATCTCCGCCGGCCGCGGGAGTGAAATTGAAATTCCCGATGAAACTTCCGGCATCGACCGCTTCGGAGAACTGGAACAGGACCGCGGTACTGACCGCCACATCAACGGCACCTTCCTGTGGTGAAAAAGCCGCCACCCAGGGACCGATGTCGTCGATGTTGGTGAAGATGTCAGCCACCGTGGTCATGCCTGCGGACACGCTGAGGGGCGTGCGCTGCTCCGCGTCATCGGTGCTGGACTCGGCCTCGTCCCAGTACTCGGGAACGATGAGGACCTCAGCCTCGGCGTATATCAAATGGTTGATGTTGCCGGGCTGGATGTACCCGATGCTGGACGATCCGTCCAGCGCATGGATGGCCACGAAATAGTCACCATCAGCCAGCCCCGCGAAATGATAGGACCCATCGCTGGGCAGAGTGTATTCACAGGCCACCGTGTCCCCAACGGCGCCACCCGGAAGGGCCTCGATGGCAAAGGCGATCACGCCTGGTACCGGTGTGCCCGTCAATCCGTCGTAGACCGATCCCCGCAGATGGCCGGCACTGTCGAGCGCCGACTCCTCGGGATAGGCCCGGAACATGGCCATTTCATCCTCCACCGAGAGCAAGGAGCCTTCGGTGCCGGGAGGCAGGACAAAAAACATGGTCGAGGTCGCCACCGCGGAATGGGAAAGCCCCATCATGTGTCCCGCTTCGTGGGTCACGATGCTCTGGATGTCCACGCCGTTGCCCATGGTGGGCGTCTGGAAGGTTTCGGTGGGATTGAAAATCATGTCCGAGTCAATGATCTGCCCGGGCCGGTAGACCGTGGTTCCATCCACGGTGGGGGTCAAATAGGAAGTGGACAGACCTACGGCCAGGACACCCGAAGGAAATACGAAGTCGGGGTCCGAAAAGGTAACGGTATTGACCAGATCCATGGCATTCGCATTCGGATCCGGGGTGGTTCCCTCGTAGGTGATGGAGATTTCGGCGCCGGCCACCGTCAGCCAGGTCATGAATCCATCCTCAACTGCGGTAAAGTCGCTGCCGTCGGTGATACCGGGAGCACCGTCTTCATGGATTACAAATCCCAGCGGCAGGGTATCGTCGGACCAGTATTCGATGTGCCGCGAACCGACGACGGGATCGATACAGCCGTCCCCGTCGCGGTCGAAAAACGCCGCGCTTTCGGTGGGGCAGAGGTCGTCCAAGTCATAGACGCCGTCGCCATCGAGATCATCGACGGACCAACCGCAGGCCCGCGGATAGAAGGTGGGGTCCAACCCCGGATCCGGCCCGTCGGCCACCAGGATCTGAACATTGTCGAAAAACGGTGCGGCGTTCCGGGTCTCGGGATCCCAATTCCACAGGTACCCGAAATCATTGGCGCCCAGGCGGATCTTCAGCCGGGTCTCCCCGGCGGGAAGGTATTTGGTGACATCGAATTCCCGGCGGTTCCACCCCTCGGTTCCGAAATAGAGAAAATGGTCGGTTTCCCAGACGTCGTCCTGCCCGGCCACGAACCAGCGGAAGAAAATACCGTTTTCCAGGGGCAGATCCTGATAGACGTCAAAAGAAAGCAAAACGCGTGAATAGGGCGAAGGAATGATGATTTCCGGAGATTCGATGACGATTTCCAGATCCCGCCCGGCCTCGCGTTCGGATGGCGAAGCGTCGGGGAACTCGAGAGTCACCGGGTCATAGGCCACCCAGGCATTGCAGGTGGTGGCGGGGTCGCCGGTGTCGTAGACATCGCCCGGCAGACCTTCGGTGAAGGCGGGTTCGGCAACCAGCCGGAATTCGCCGCCCACCGGATCGGCTGTCGAGGGGGTCCATCCGCCTCCGTCGTATTCGAAATCGTCGGCGTCATACCCGGACACTTCCACGTAGTCCAGTCGGAAGGCACCATCGGTATCCAGGTTGCCGGCTTCGTCGTCCCAGGAACCATCACTGATGAACCGGAAACGGATCAGAACTTCCTTGTCGATATATTCGGAAATGTCATGGGAAAAAACCTGAAAATTCCCGTTGGTGGATCCCGAATGGTCAGCCAGGGGCTTGAACATGGCGCCGTTGTTATCGGAAATCTCCACGTAAACGTGATCACTGCCTTGCTCGGTATCGAACTGGATGGCGTAGGAAATCTGGGTGACTTTATCAGCGGAAATGATGAAACCCTTGGTCAATCGCTGGTCCCAGGAAGAACCGTAGCCCGGTGGCGTGCCCCAGCTGGGATCGTCGTCTCCGCACCACCAGACGCCGAGTTCGGTTTCGGTTTCCTCGTGGAAGTAAAAGGTGTGCTGAAGATGCACTTCCTGGAGGGATAGATCCCGCGGGACCCAGCCCCCGTCTCCACCCTGGAAATCCTCGTAATAGACCAGGGTCTGGGGGGCCTCGATGACTTCGACCGGCACGGCCAGGGAATTGTCCGATTCATCGGTTTCAGAAATGGCATCGAAGGGATCGATCTGGGCTATGAAATAAGAAGGACCCGCGGCGGCCGCGAACGGAACAGCGGCAGAACCGTCGAAGGTCCAGGTCGCCCCCGCCGCCAGCCCGGGAATGGTGGCCCAAAAAACATAGATATCCTTGGGTATCGGGAAATCCGGTGATTCGGAAACGACCACGCGCACCAGGACCGGATTGATAACAGGGTCGGGGCCGGCATTGCGGACCGACAGCGTGATGGCGTCACCGATATCCACACCCTGAACGGCCATGGCCGGGGCGGTGAATTCATCCAGGACCAGATTGACAGTCCCTCCGGCAACGGATTTATCCTGCTGGTTGGCATCCGGGGTGGGAGCTCCGAAAATCTGGAGTTCGTTCTTGGCCGCCGCGCCTGAGGCAACAAGGGTCAACACCCCGCACAGCAGCAGGAAAACGATAGTATATCTAGGCATGACATTCCCCCGATTGAATCCGATTGGTTGCTATTCCCTGATGGCCTGGTAATTCTCGCCCAGAGCTTCCCTGAGAAACTTGTCCAGAGAGACTCTTTCAATTTCGGCCGTGGGGTCGGTTCCCCCGGGCGCCCCCACCATCTTGGCCCCATC
>CBDUDB010000233.1:0-4391 GCA_965365795.1 uncultured bacterium
TCGCCGGGTGCAGATCCGGTCCAGTCGCTGGCGTTTTCCATTTCACTGGAATAGACCACCGCCGTCTGACCCACCATGAAGGAGTGAACCGTGAAGGGGGCGCCCGCGGGTTCGGTGGTGGTCAGGGCGGTGATATCCGTGCTGGTCAGCCAGTACTGCACCAGGGATTCGTCGGCCTGCCCGGGAATGGATACCCGCCAGGTGTCGGTCGGACCCTCGGCCTGGGGGATCAACTCGAACGGGCCTCCGCTGGAGCTCGAGGTGTAGAAGAACCGGGTTTCCTGGATACCGCTGTAGTCACTCACCTTGAAGACCAAATCGTAGGGCCCGGTGGTGTCGCCGGTACTTTCGGGAATGGTCAGCAATTCGAACAGCGGACCGGCGATGTCGGTCAAGGCAAAGTCCTTCACCGTTTCCAGACCTTCCTGGATGACCACGCCATAAGTCGTGTCCGGGGCAAAAGAAGGATGGTTCACGGCCAGACCGTAGGTGCCCACGACCAGACTGCCCTGATACTTTCCGTCCTGGGCGGTCAGCAGGTTGAGCCCCGTGTTCAATACGTTGACCGTGGCCCCGTCGATCGGAGCCCCGTTCAGCGCGTTGGAAATCTCACCCTTGAGGATTCCCTGGGCCTGGGGGATCACCGTGCGGAAGGTGATGCTGCGGCCGTCGTTGACGGTGACCGCACCCCTGGGATACAGGTTCCAGTAGGTGTACAGAACGGCGTCGTCGCGTTCCTCGTTCTGGATGCCCACCGTGGCGTACCCGGTTTCCGAGTCGGTTGCGGTGATATCCTTGAAGTTCATGGTGATGACACCGTCCCCGGAATCGCCCGCCAGGTAGGCCGGGTCATCCAGGATCACCTGGAAGGTTTCCGTCACGCCGGAGACCGTGTTGGCCATGTTGTCCCACTCGATGATCAACCGGTGGTTGGCCACATCGTGCCACCAATAGACACCGCTGGCGCTGGATTTGATTTCCAGGTCGTCCCAGTAGACGGCGATCATGTTGTCGGGGGTGCCGGGGCTGGGAAGCGTCCAGTTGCGGTAGTGCCGCAGGTCCGTGCCGCCCATGCTGACCCAGCCGTTGGAACACACGCTCATTTCGGTGAACGTTTTTCCGTAGTAGGTGAAGGGGAAGGGCAGGGACATGATGACGACGTCATCCTGATACCGATTGTAATCCGTCAACCCAACGCTGGAGCCGCTGCCTCCGAGGTTGGGGGCGATTTCCACCCAGTTATAGGTCGGAGCGTACTGGTAACCGGTGTCGGTGTTGTCGAAGGCGTAATAGCCGTGCTGGTCCGGCCCGCTGGGATCGGAACTGGACGCGCTGCCACAGGACACCAGAATCGGCAGGTTGGCCGTTCCGCCTTCGGCGAAAACCAGATTCAGATCCAGGGTCGCCACATGGCCTGGAAAACAGTCGACCGAAGCGCTGATCCCGAAGTTGTCACCGGAGTTGGTGACGTTGCCACCGGGGGAAATGGAACCAAAGGTGCCGCTGGCGTCGGTGACGGAGATCCAGTTGCTGTTCGAGGTCAAGGTAGCGGTGGCGCCGCTGGTGGCAATATCACCGATGTTCTGCAGGTCCACCACCAGGGTGGTGCTTCCACCCGGGTTGATACTGCCGCTGCCCAGGACCGCACTCAGGACTTCGCCGGCGGGTCCTGAAATCGGCAGATCCACCAGGGAAGTCCAGGACTCGGACCCGTCGCTGGCAACCAGTTCCAACGAAATGACGGACCCTCCCCGAAGGGCCGGATCCAGACTGACCACGAAGGCCTGCTGGCCGCTGCGGGTTTCGCCGCTGGTAAAGGAACCGAACGATGCGGTGGACTGATCCACCGAAACCAGGGGGTTCCCGCTGCCGAGATTGGCCGTCACGTTGTTGACCCCGCCGGTGCCGTTGTTGACCAGATCGATCAAAAGTTCCAGGGTCTCGCCGGGGTTGGCGGCCAGGTTGCCGTTACCGAGGCTGCTGCCGTTGTTGTCGTCGTCCACGACCAACGATGAGAAGTTCACCGAGGCGGCCACGCTGCCCACGTTCAATCCGCCCAGGTAGGGTTTGAGGTTGCGGCCGGTGACGGTCACCAGGTAACTGCGCTCGGTAAGCCCGGAAAGAGGCAGGTTCACTTTGCCTTCGCTGTCTGTGACGGCGCTGACCTGGAAATGGTTGGTCCCACCAAAGTCTTCGCCGAAGACGGTAACCAGGGCGCCCTCTTGAGGTACGCCGCCGCTGGTCACGGTCATTGGCAGGTTGTTGGCGCCGAGCGAGAGCGAACTCGGGTAGTCCACTGTCAACAGGGAGGGAATGGCCGACCACACGGCCGTGGCCGGATCGCCCATCAGGTTGTTCCAGGTGGACCAGATCTCCACCTTGTTCGATTCACGTTGGATGTAGTTCTGGTAAAGGTGAAGTTTTCCCATGGTCAGGGCGGGTCCCACGCGCGGGTCCCCGCTGTTCAGCACACCCTGGGCCACGCCCTGGAACATGCAGTTGTTGTAACGGGTATGGGTTCCGAGAGTGGCTGTGCCGATCGCGGCGACCCCACCCCCGCCGGGATTGCGGAAAAAGGACTCGGACCGGCAGGCGGTGTCCGACCGGAAACTGCCCGTGTCACAGGTCAGGATCAGGGCGAACGGGAGTTTTTCACCGTTGTCCATGGCATCAATATAGGAAGAACCCAACCCGCTCATGCCGTAGTAGCCGCGATAGGTGAAGATGCTTTCACCCGCACTGACGGTGTTGAACATCTGGGTGGCGAAGTTGCCGCCCCAGATGGTGTCGATCTGGGTGTAGTTCATTTCGAGAAGCTGCTGCTTGACCCACTGATTGACCCAGATGGTGGAATAACCCGAGGCGTTGGGGTCGCCGGCAAGACCGGCGCGGGTGAACCAGTTGATGTCGTTCGACATCCAGGGATCTATTTCGTAATCGACGATCTTGCTCACCACACTTGCCAGCTGGGTGGCGCTGGTGACCGACAGGCGACCGAGATGCACGTCCGCCAGCAGGTCGCCGCCCTCGAGCTGGGTGTATTGATGATCCCCTTCGCCGTTGTACCCGGAAACGCCTTCGATAAAGGTGGGGATGGCCACGCCGCCGTTGGCGTCACCGACCAGGGCGACAAATTCCAGGGGAATGCTCAGGTTGTTGTACTGGTTCTGGATATAGTTCTTGATGCTGGTGGTCGAGGTGCCGGTGACCGAGGTGTTGGCCACGACCACGTTGTAACCCTGGCGCTGGCGCCAGCTGATCAAGGGCTGGAGGTTGGCTTCCACCGTGGCGTTGTCCGGGTGGATGAGCAGGTAGGTCCCCGGGCCTTCCATCACATTGCTGCTTCTCTTGTCGAAGCCCAGGACCTGGCTTTCGAAAATGGAGGCGAAGGACTGGGGGATCTTGCGATCGGAGCCGGCGCTGTTGTTGTCATCGCTGGCGTCCACCAGATCGAAGGTGACATCGATTTCAGCAGCCACGTTCAAACCGTTGTCGCCCGGGGCCCAAATCACGGGCCGGAAATGGACCGGAACCACCCGGAGGCCGCGCAACAGGCTGGGTTCACCCACCGAAACCAGGGCCTGATCGGAGGCGGCTTTGTTGGAGCCCAGGTAATACTGGTTATCCAGGCTGATGCTGGTATCGGTGGCGTATTTCAAGCCCTGGGCAGGCCAGGGGCGGAAATCGCCATCCACTTTGGTGTCGCGTGTCGTCAAATTGGCGACGCTCAATGTCTTGCCGTCGGGAATGGCCACCAGGCGGGTGACCAAAGGCAGGGCGGGACGGCCTTCGGCGCCTTCCAATTCCGCGCCGGGCAGGTTGATCAGCTGATAACTTTGGCCGTCAAGTTCCTTGTCGGAAATCTCCAGAACCGGTGCCCGGAGCTGAAGCTTTATGGTGGTGGGCGTTTTTTCCGCCAGAATCACCGAGGTTTCGCGGGAGCCCTGGTCGGGCCCGAGCGGAATTTCATTCGATATTTCAGATGACTGGTCGGATGACAGGGCCACAGACCCAATCAACAGGGCAAAAATGATAAAAAGAGGTACCCGAAGTTGCTGAGACATTGCATCCTCCGATTTGAACCGCCACCAAAATTAAAGGGCAGTATCCGGTTTAGGGCAGGTTTGAGCGAAAAAACAGGACGATTCCCATTTCCGGAAAAAACAGGACTTTTTCTCCGCCACCACCTATTGGGCTTCTAATTATACCATATGGCTGGCCTTTTCGGAATGATGTTTTTCTTATTCCGGTTCACAAACCCCTATCAAAAGATGATTTTCAGCATCAAATTCCGACTAAAATCAGATGGGTTTGTGGGCCTGTTCCCGGATTCCAGTGGATTTTAAGGGGGAATTTCTGCTATTTTACCATGTAGAAACGATGTGCGATGC
>CBDUDB010000234.1:0-4374 GCA_965365795.1 uncultured bacterium
GATGGCGTTGCTTTCGATACAGAACGGTTACTTCGACTTCGGGAGGGAGAAGATCCTTCGCGGGGTTACCATTGCTCTTCACCAGGGGGGGAAGTACGCCCTGGTTGGAGCCAATGGAGCGGGGAAGACCACCCTGCTGGCGGCCATGGCGGGGGACCTGCAACTGCAGGGAGGGACGCGGCAGGTCATGGGATCGGCCACCGTTCGGATGTTGCGGCAAGAGACGACCATCGATCCGGATGCCTATGACTCCGGGCTGTTGCTGGATACCGTGGCCGGGGCGGCCTTTGCTCGGGAAAGGGAACTGGAAAGGCAGCTCGGCGAACTGGCGGCGGAGCTGGCGGCGGCAAAAACAGAGGACCAGGGAGCCCTGGTTGAGCAGCAGGGGAAACTCCAGGATGCATTTGAACACCTGGACGGATACTCAATGCAGCCGCGGCTGGAAATAGCCTTGATGGGCGTAGGTCTGAAACCCGAGACCTGGGATCGGCCGGTGAACAAACTGTCGGGCGGGGAGAGACGGCGGGCGGCGCTGGCCACCGTTTTGCTGCGAAGGGCGGACTTGCTGTTATTGGATGAGCCCACCAACCATCTGGATCTGGAATCCTGCGAATGGTTGGAAGGTTTTCTGGAATCCTACCCCGGTGCGGTGGTGCTGGTTTCCCACGATCGCCACTTCCTGGACCGGGTGGCCAAGAAGACCCTGCACCTGGATCGCGGCCGGCTGGTCAGCTACTCGGGCAACTACTCATTTTTCGATGAGCAGAGCCGTTTGCGCTATCAGCAGGATCTCAACGCCTGGCAAAGGCAGCAGACTAAAATCCGGCAGACCGAGGAATACATCAGGCGCAACATCGAGGGCCAGAAAACGAAACAAGCTCAATCGCGCCGCAAGCAGCTGGACAAGGAAGACAGGCTGGAAAAGCCAACCACCGAGCCGGGCCTGTTTCGATTTCACCTGAACCCCGTGCGGCCCAGCGGCGGCACGGTGCTGGAAACCGAAGGGTTGACCAAAGGCTGGGGCGACCGCCCCCTGATGACCGGTCTGGACCTGCATATTTCCCGGGGCGACCGCATCGGGATCATCGGCCCCAATGGATGTGGCAAGTCGACACTGCTCAAGATGATGGCCGGGCGCATCATTCCCGACGCGGGCCGGGTGGTGATCGGACACAACGTGGACCTTGGGTTTTACGACCAGGAACTTTCCGGGGTCTCGGATCACAACACGGTGCTGACGGAAATGGTTTCGGTGGACCCCTTGCCGACCCTTGGTGAACACCGGTCGTTCCTGGGGGCCTTCGGATTCGGCGAAGACCTTCACGACCGCCAGGTGAGCCGCTTGTCCGGAGGTGAGCGCGGCCGGTTGTCCCTGTTACGCCTGATCAAGGAAGGCCACAACACCTTGCTGCTGGATGAGCCGACCAACCATCTGGACATCCGCAGCCGTGAATCCCTGGAAGCGGCCCTGGCCGAGTACTCCGGCACCATGGTGGTGGTGTCCCACGACCGCCGCTTCCTGGACAAGATCGTTCAGAAACTCATCGTGTTCACCGGCGACGGCCAAGCGCAAGTCTTCGCCGGAAACTACGCCGACTATGTCTGGAAAAGAAAACAGCAAGCGACCGCCGTCACTGAAACCGCGGAACCGAAGAAGTCTAAACCCGCGGCGGTCCCGTTGGCGGAAAAGCCGACCACCCTGAGCAAAAACGAAATCAACAGGCGGCGGCAGTGGATAAAACAAGCCGAAGAAAAGATCCTGGAACTGGAACTGGCCAAGGAGGAGGCCCTGACGGAGATGGGCGCCCCTTCCCTGAAAAATGAACGCCGTATAGGACTGGCCAAGCTTTGCACCCGATATGAAGCGGAACTCGAATCGGTTTTGGCCGACTGGGAAAAGTGGCACCTGGAAATAGATCAGGGCACGGCCCGGCCAATCTCTAAAAACAATACGGAGTGATATGGGCACCAGGCGCGACGAGGAATCAGGATTCTCCACCGAGATACCACGCGAACGGGCGGTCCTGGTCGGGGTCCATCTACCGATGGCCTGGGCGGGGGGCCTGGGTGGCGACGCGGACCTGGCCGAGCTGGAACGTCTGGCCGATACCGCCGGCGCCGACGTGGTCGGCCGTCTGGATCAGCGCCGTCATCGCCCGGCGCCGAGCACCTTCCTTGGCAAGGGCAAATTGGAGGAACTCCAGGAAATGGTGGAAGAGACCGAGGCCAACCTGGTGATCTTCGACAACGACCTTTCGCCGGCCCAGGGGCGCAACCTGGAAAAGGTTCTGGAGCTGACCGTCCTGGATCGGACCGAGCTCATCCTGGACATCTTCGCCAACCACGCCAACACCAAGCAGGCCAGCCTGCAGGTGGAACTGGCCCAGCTCCAGTACTTGCTGCCGCGGCTGACACGCCTGTGGTCCCACCTTGAACGGCAGGCCGGCGGCATCGGTACGCGGGGGCCTGGTGAAACCCAGCTGGAAACGGATAGGCGGCTAGTCAACCGACGCATCGCCGTTCTACAACGGGCCCTCAGGGATATCGAAACCACGCGGCAGACCCAGGTGCGCGCCCGCGAAGGCCTGTACACCGCGGCGTTGATCGGTTACACCAACGCCGGCAAGTCGACTCTGATGAACGGCCTCACCGGCGCAGGCGTCTACGTCAAGGATCAGCTCTTCGCCACCCTGGACGCCACGACCCGCCGGGTCGATGTCGATGAACGCCGCCGTTTCCTGCTGACCGACACGGTGGGTTTCATCCGGCGCCTGCCCCATCACCTGGTTGAAAGTTTCAAAGCCACCTTGAAAGAGGTGCGCGACGCCGACCTCATGGTTCACGTTGTCGATGCTTCGAGCGAGGACCCTGAACATCAGATAACCTCGGTCAACTCCGTGCTGCGGGAAATCGTGCCCGAAGAAAAAGCCACCTTGCTGGTGTTCAACAAGATGGACCTGGTGGACGGCGAACTCTTCATCAACCGATTCAGCCGGAGCCATCCCGGTTCGATTTTCGTGGCCGGTAAGTCCGAGGAAGGGACGACCGAACTGCGGGAGGCGATTCTGGCCAGACTGACCGGAAACGAGTTGATCACCACGGTGCGGCTGCCCATTACGAACCTGCAATGCCTCAGTCCATTCCACCGCACCGGGTCGGTGCTGGAGCAGGAATTCGAGGCGGACCAATGTCTGGCCACCTTGCGTTTGACCCCGGAAGAACTCAATCGCCTGCTTTCCCGTGAGGGCGCGGTACAGATGGACGACCCCCAAACCTGAACGATTCCTGAGATATTGGGCCCGCCTTTTGCACCATCCTGGATGGAACCGCCCACACCATACAAATCATTGCAAAGAGCCAGCCTTAAAAGGGCTGGTCCTTGCGCTTTGCCCC
Source organism: uncultured bacterium (assembly GCA_965365795.1). Classification (GTDB taxonomy): domain Bacteria; phylum Krumholzibacteriota; class Krumholzibacteriia; order LZORAL124-64-63; family LZORAL124-64-63; genus JAGLCY01. The sequence continues at coordinate 3,394 of CBDUDB010000234.1, forward strand.
CGGGCATTTTGACATCCCCCCTCAATTCCTCAATAACGGCCGATTTCAAGACCCGCGCCGCGGCACGTTGTTTGCTTCAAAAATCCTGAGGCAATAGGTCCTTTTCTTCTTCCACGCCCTGAAAAACCTCAAGGCGTCCGGAAAAAGTCCCGAAAAGGGTACGGACACATTGACCGGGGTCCGGTTTGCGATCGGACCCGGGGGACAGTTTATGAGCAAAACCAATTTCACGAGGTGGAACAAGATGCCGCGCTATATACGCAGCAGGCAGGGATTCAGCCTGATCGAGTTGATGGTGGTCATCGCCATCGTCGGCATCATTGCGGGGATTGCCGCCCCGCCGATTTTCCGCTACATCGACGGGAACCGCCTGCAGACCAATACCGACCGCCTGGCGGCCGACCTGTCATACGCGCGCAGCCTGTCGATTTCCAACGGAGCCATCTTGCGGTTTGAATGCACGCCCGCCGGTTACCAGCTGACCAACCCGGTCACCGGAGATCTCCTCCGCGAACAGAATTTTGAACACGGCCTGGAGCTCGACCAGAACCAGACAGCCGACTTCTTTCCCTGGGGCATGGCCGACCCGACGGTATTCAACGTATCCAACAGCACCGGCGCCATGGTTGTGAATCTCTTGCCCACGGGCATCGTGGAGGTGGACTAGACATGATGAAATGGATGAATCGTAACTTCAGGTACCTGCCGTTCACCACCGGTCGTGAAGGCTTTACCCTGGTGGAAATCATGATGGTGCTGATGATCCTCACGGTGGGCGTGTTGCCCATCGCGGTCATCCAGCATCAGGCTCGCGAAGAGGTTTCGGAAGCGGATCGCTACACCCAGGCCGTCGAGGTGGCGCAGATGCACCTGGAGCGGATCAAGGGGATGGGTTTCGGTAACGCCGTGGCTCAGAATGGTGTAGCGGGCCAGATCACCTGGGCCGCCCAGGTGAACAACGTGGCTTTCGGCCTGGACCGG
>CBDUDB010000235.1:0-4361 GCA_965365795.1 uncultured bacterium
CCCCTCGAGGCCAGCGGCACCAGCGGCATGAAGGTTCCGCCCAACGGCGGCATCAACCTGTCGGTGCTCGACGGCTGGTGGTGCGAGGGTTACCAGCAGGACAACGGCTGGGCCATCGGCGCGGGCGAGGACTACGATGACCAGACCTACCAGGACGAGGTGGAAAGCACCGCTCTGTACGATCTGCTGGAGAATGAAATCGTGCCCACGTTCTACGAACGCAGCAGCGATGACGTTCCCCGGGAATGGACGCGCATCATGAAAAATTCCATGCGGACGGTGAACGCCGAGTTCAACACCAACCGCATGGTCGAGGAGTACACCGAGCGTTTCTACATTCCCTGCGTCGAAAACGCGGCCCGCCTGAGCGATAACAGCTTCGCCCAGGCGAAGGAACTGGCGGCCTGGCGCCGCCGGATGGTTTCCGGCTGGAGCAAGGTGAAGGTCGTTGGCGTCGATGCACCCCCGGTCTCGGCCCAGCCCATGGGCTCGAACCTACCGGTGCGGGCGACGCTGCAGCTGGGTGAAATCCCCTCCGAGGAAATCCTGGTCGAGGTTTATCACGGACTTCTGGACTCCGAGGGGGAAATCGTCAACGGCGAATCGTCCACCCTGTTCCCCGCCGAAACCGCGGCCGATGGAACGGTGGTCTTTGCCGGCGACATCGCCTGCCGCCGGGCCGGTCGCCGGGGATTCACCGTGCGTGCGGTTCCCCGCAAGGATGGCTTTCCCCTGGACAGGTTCGAAACAGGCCTGATTTCCTGGTGGAGCGATCCCGTCAGCGGGTCGACCGATTCCGCTGCCGGTGCTCCCAGCGTCACCGTTCACCGCGCCTGATAAAACGGCCGGTCCGGTCCGTGGGGGCCGGCCTGGCCAAATTTATCCCGGCTGAAATTCCAATCCTGCTCAGGGGACCGGCTACGGTTTGGGTTCATGGCCAGACTCCGGTTTTCGGTCTGGACCAGGGTCAGATAGGACGACAGGTTTTCCTCGAGCTCCCGGCGCACCTGGACCGCTTCATTTCTTCGCCCGAGTTCTTCACACAGTTCGATGATCCCCACCGCATATTCAGTGGGCCCGGGGTCCAGGCGACGGGCACTCCTGGCCATGTGAAGAGGAATGACCTGGAATCCCTGTTCCCTGAGGATGACACTCCCGGAGTTAAGCTGTCGCGCCGCGCTGGTGGGATCCCAGACCACCGCCACGGACAACAGGGTGACAAACAGGGCCGCGGCGTACCAGTCACCCCGCATCCGGTGGCGGATGCCGGGTTCACCCATCATCTGGCGGGCGCCCTCCAGAGCCTGGGCCACCCAGCCGATCAATCCGACCACCAGGGTTCCGGCGGCCGCCAAAAAGATGGTTTCCAGGACGACCGGTTGAATGGACACTCCCCCGGCGCCCTGGTTCCGACCCCAGATCTGCAGACCATGGGCAAGCACCAGAACCGCCGCCGCCACGGGCCACGCCAACCAGGTCACCGCCGCGCCCCGACCGGGGCAACCGGCCAGCATCAAGCCCAGGCCCGGGGCGAACAGCCCGGCGATCCCCACTGCCCACGGGCGGCGCAGCATCGAGGGCAGTTTATGCCGGGGCACGCGGTGGCGGCTTCCGGTCAGGTAGACGCTGCGGGACCAGACCGAAAAGGCGATCAGGGTCACGACCATCCCGGCCATGGCCCATGGCCACAGCGGCCAACCCTTGCCGATGAGGTCCAGGATGAAGCTGCGACCGGCGAACATTCCCAGAACCGCCATACCGCTGATCATGCCGGCGGTAAGCAGTCCCTTACGCTTCTTGTTGTCCGGATTGAGGTGGACCGAGAAGGGGCCCAGCAGATAGGTCAAGATCATCAGGGGAGCAAATTGCAATCCCCCGCTGGGCGGTTTGCTTTCGGTTCGCGGCTGGGGCTTGGCCGCGGCCCTGACCGAGCGGGGACGCGCCCGGCTAGCGGGGACAGCAACCTTGAGTTCCTTGGGCGGGGTGGTAATTTCGAGATCTTCCCCCAATTCGATCGAATAGATTTTTTCATCGTCATACATGGCGGTGCCTTCTCATCTGGCGGCGCTGGCAACAGCGGCCGACTTGCCCTCCCCCTCGGTTTCACCACCGGGGTTTGCAATTTGTATTCCGCGTCGGCCTAATCCAGGCCGGGCACGATCCCCCGCAGGTCGGCCACGTATTGCTTGAAGAGCCGGCGTCCCTGGGGAGTGACCCTGATCAGGGTCAGCGGTTTTTTGCCTTCGAAGGTTTTTTCAATGCTGACCAGGCCCCCCTGCTCCAGCTTGGTCAGGTGGACCGAGAGGGTGCCGTCGGTCAGGCCGAGGCTGTTTCGCAGGTCGGTGAAGCGGTGGGCTTTTCTGGCACGCAGCAAAAAGGACAGGATCAGCAACCTGACCCTGCCATGAATCAACGGTGATAGTGGAGCCCGTCCCCGGTCGCCCGGGGACCCAGGGGGTCCAGATCCCGTCTGTTGGGTGCCCGCCACGACTTCCGGCCTCCTTGCCGGGCGTCATCGCCGCCACTTCGTTCCTGGCCACTTCCTTGTGACCGCTTGGGTCCGAAGCGGGTTCGCTGTGCAGGGACCGGCCGAGCCCGGGTCTGAAACCCGCGAACTTCCGGTCCCTGTGTCTCAGGAAAGGCCGCCCTGCCTTTCCTGAAGCGGGTCTGTCGATTGGCTGTGGCCTCCGCCCGTCAGCCCAACCTCCCCGAATCCTTTCGGATGAAGCTGTCTGACGAGGGGGCGGCTGGCACCCAGGACCAGGTAATCCGCCCCCCGTTTGCCGTTCGGAGTTCCATCTCCGGCCCCATGCGGGGGTCCTTGGTCAACGACCAATGCTCCGTCGGGACCCGGCTAAACCAACTCGACAAACCAAACCCGGAATACCAAAAACCCCTCCGGGTCGATCTTGCGGTGGTCTTCGTCGCCGGAAATCCTTCTCCGGTTCGGAGATCCATTGACCAGCCGCAGTACTTTAATATTCCAAGTACTTTTGTTTTTCAAGTAAAAAAACAAAAATTTCAAAGTTTTTTCGGGGTTGAAAACCCGTTCTCTCCAATGAGTGAAATAACTGCCTCAAAACGAGTTTCCGGGCTGGACTTGGATGTGTGCGGAGTTATCTTGATCCGGACCGTCAGGGGCGGGAAACCCTCCCGCAACACCCATCAAACCATGAATCATCCATGAAGGAGGTTGTCATGAAGGCAGATAAGCTCATCAAGATCGAGGACCAGTACGGGGCCGATAATTATCACCCCCTGGACATCGTCATCAAGAAGGCCGAAGGCGTCTGGGTCGAAGACGTCGAGGGCAACCGTTTCATGGATTTCCTGGCCGCCTACAGCGCCGTGAACCAGGGTCACTGCCATCCCCGGCTGCTGAAGGCCCTGCGCCGGCAGGCCGCCAAGGTCACCTTGACCAGCCGTGCCTTCCGTAACGACCAGCTGCCCCTATTCTGCCAGGAAGTCTGCGAGCTGACCGGGTACGAAAAGGTGCTGCCGATGAACTCGGGCGCCGAGGCGGTCGAAACCGCCATCAAGGCCGCGCGCAAGTGGGGCGAAAAGGTCAAGGGAATCAAGAAGAACAAGGCCGAGATCATCGTCTGCGCCGACAACTTCCACGGGCGCACCACGACCATCGTCGGTTTCTCGACCGAGGCCCAGTACCAGGACGGTTTCGGCCCCTTCACCCCCGGGTTCAAGATCATTCCCTTCGGTGACGCCGCCGCCCTCGAAAAGGCCATCAACAAGAACACCGCCGCCTTCATGGTCGAACCCGTCCAGGGCGAGGCCGGCATCAACGTGCCTCCCAAGGGCTACCTGAAGAAGGCCGCCGCGATCTGCAAGAAGCACAACGTTCTGTTCATCGTCGACGAGATCCAGTCGGGTCTGGGCCGCACCGGCAAGATGTTCGCCTTCGATCATGAAGGTGTTAAGCCTGATGGCGTGATCATCGGCAAGGCCCTCAGCGGCGGGTTCTACCCCGTGTCGGCATTCCTGTCCGACGCCGAAATCATGGACGTCTTCAATCCCGGCGACCACGGCTCGACCTTCGGCGGCAACCCGCTGGGCATGGCCGTCGCCCGCGAGGCGTTGAAGGTGCTGGTCGATGAGAAGCTGATCGTCAACAGCGCCAAACTGGGTCCCTGGTTCATGGGTGAACTGAAGGCCATGAAGTTCAAGAGCATCAAGAAGGTTCGTGGGCAGGGGCTGTTCATCGGGCTGGTGCTCAACCGTCCGGCGCGTCCTTACTGTGAAGCGTTGATGGCCGAGGGCATGCTCTGCAAGGAGACCCACGAAAACGTGATCCGGTTTGCTCCTCCTCTGGTCATTTCCAAGAAGGAACTGAACATGGCGTTGAG
>CBDUDB010000236.1:0-4340 GCA_965365795.1 uncultured bacterium
GCGGAAGCCTTGGCATCCCAGGATACTTCGTGATAGCCCTCCGACTGGACACCTTTGAGCAAAACGGCCACTTGCCGGCCTCGGGTATCAAATACCCTCACGGCAACCTGACCTTCTTTCGCCAACCGGAAGCCAACCTGGACCCGGGCATTGAACGGGTTGGGCCGGCAACTCAATTTCACCTGGGCATCGTCGGCCGCATCATCGGTGGCCAACGCACTGACCACCCCGGCGTAAGCGTTGATCCGCCCCGCCCCCAGTAATCCTTCATAACCAGGATTTAGATCATCGATCGGATCGGCTGTTTGCTCCATCAGGTGGACGATGGCGGCATTGTCGAGCTGGGGAAACTGGGCGCGAAAAAGTCCCAGGGTGCCGGAGACGATTCCCGTGGAAAAAGAGGTGCCGGAAAGGTAGCTGAAATCATCCCCCCAAACCGTCAGGATGTCCTGCCCGGGGGCGCAGATATCTATGTACTCACCGTAGGGGCTGAACGATGTCTTGTGGTCGAACGGGTCGGTCGTCCCGACCGCCACTACATGTTCGTATGCGGCCGGATATAAAAGAGCATCCCCCTCGCCCCCAGCGGCGACGATGACGACGTCCTCGGCCCAGATCGCATCGACCATGGCCTGTTCATATTCCTGAAAAATCGGAATGCCCCAGGAGCAGTTGATGATCTGGGCTCCGTTGTCCGCGGCGTAAAACATGGAGATGTAGGCATCTCCCACCTGAGGGGAATTGCTGATGGCCTTGACGGCCATCAATCGCACGCCGAACCCAACCGCGGCGCCCAGAATGGCGTTGTCGGTGACGGCCGAGACACAGTAGGCCGTGCCGGTCCCGTGGGGATGAATTTCCTGGGGATTGTTGTCGTCACCAACGAAATCCCAGCCGACCACATCGTCGGTGAAGCCGTTGCCGTCGTCATCGATTCCGTTGATGTCGCCTGGATCGAGTCGACCGTTTTGGTTCAAATCCTCGAGTTCGTTGATCCACAGGTTTTCCTGCATTTCGTCGTGTTCCAGTTGCAGGCCGGTGTCGACGATCGCCACGACCGAATGGTGGGTCTGCGGAGCACGGATGTAGTCCCATGCTTCAGGTGCGTGGATCTGGGGCAGGTGCCACTGGTCGGCAAAAATGGGATCGTTCGGGGTGTATAAAAGTTTGGGCAGGGTCTGGAGACCGGCGCTGGCGAGGTGGGGGTCGGCGCCAAGTGCGCGGGCCACCTCGGGTGCATTCCTGCCGGGTTCAAGAGTCAGCAGGCGAAGCCTGGATGCCAGGTTGGCCAGGTTCGGTCGTCGCAAAATACCCGGGTAATAGCGGTCGACCCGCAACACGCCGAGTTGCCGGGACAATCGATCCAATGAACCGATGCCGGTGGCCGGCAAACCGTCCCGGGAAAACTCCCCTGTCAGTAGGGTCTTTCCAGGGTAAGCCAGTACCACCACGCGGTTGGCCACATAAGAAGTGCCGTTCGCCAACTGTGCTTCGGGCATCTGGGCGAACGCACCCGCCCTGAAAACCCCTGCGAGGAGGCAGACAAGCAATAATACCCGGTTTGATTGGCGCATGAGGTCGAACCCCTTGATAAATTCCCTATTTCCGTTTCTTGCGCACCTCTTCCTTGATCCGCTGAATATGCCCGCGACCCAGCGCCTTCACTTCGCACCCAAGTTCGAAGTACTGGCGAATGCGGTCGTCGTCCAGGATACCGAAACAATCAATGATCGCGATCGGGCCACCGGCCATCTTGACCACCGCGGCCGGATCCAGATCCAGGTACGGTGTGTGCGGAACGGCCAGGATCAGCGCCTCGACTTTTTTGAGAGCCTTGTCCAGATCGGGTTCGATCCGCAGATCCATCAAATTGTCTTGGTTGCGGAAAAACCGCGCCCACGATTGCCCCGGCGCCGGGTAGACGTCCTGTTTTTCGAGTTCAAACCAGTGGTCCAGATAGGGATCGTGAACGCGCATTTCGGCGCCCATCTCGGTCAGCCGGCGCACGACCAGTTCCGACCCGCTGTAGCGGGTGTCCCCCACGTCCTGCCGGTAACTGGCACCGCAGATCAGAATGTCCGCGCCCGCGATGTAACGCCCCATGTTGCGCAGGGCGTCGCGGGTCAAGGTGGCCACGTGCAGGCCGCGGGTGTCGTTGATATCGATGGCGGTCGTGCTCATCTTGAAGATTTCGTCGCCGTCCTCGAATCCCAGAATATGTTTGTACGCCCAGTAGCCCAGGCCGCCGTCCTTGGGCAGGCAGTAACCGCCGATGCCCGGCCCGGGAAAAATCATGTTGCTGTGGGTCGGGCGCATCTTGATCGCGTTAATGACCTTGACCAGATCAACCCCGTTGCGCTCGGCGAACAGGCTCCACTCGTGCTGGAAGGCGAGGATCGTCGCGCGGTAGGAGTTCTCGACGATCTTGGTCGTTTCCGATTCGATGGGACGGTCCATCACCGTCAGGGGGAATTCCTCGGTGTTGAGCACCTCGTGCAGGAACTTGGCAACCCGCTGGCGGGCCGTCGCGTTGCAGCCGCTGCACACCCGCCAGAAATCGCGAATCGAGGCCACGTATTCCCGCCCGGGCATGACGCGCTCGAAACTGTGACTCAACAGCGGGGTCGCCTTCAGGCCGCGTTTCGCAAACGACTTTTTGAGAATCGGCCAGGCCACGAACTCGGTCGTCCCCGGGGCGACGGTCGTCTCGATCAGCACCAGACACTTGGGCGGAATCTTTTCGCCGATGGTGCGCATGGTCGCTTCGAGCGCGCTCATCTCCGCTTCGCCGGTGCGCATGTTGCCCAGCTCGGTCTTGGTGTAATCGCACTGGACGTCGACCACCACACAATCGGCCAGTTTCAGACAATCACTGTTGAAGGTGGCGGTGAGGGTCTTTTTCTTGAGCACCGTGCGTTCGATCATGGGATCGACTTCAGGGTCCTCGGCCTTGACCGGAGACTCACCGCGATTCAGCAGGGGAATCTTCCAGAAACTACGCACGCTCGGGCGCTGGCAACCTATCACGAACTTGCTCGACTCGCCCTTGCGCTTGCCCTTCTTGTGGACGGTGTCCGCCACGATGGCCGCCATCACGGCGCCGACAAAACCGACGCCCATGACCACGACGATCTCCTGCCCCTGGGCACGCGCCGCCTTGACCCGCTTTTCCAGGCGTTTCATTTCCGCGTTGTACTGTCTCTTGGTGGGAAGAGCGAACTTCTCGCCGGCCGGGCTGACCGAAAACTCTGACATGGAATCCCCTTGTCGTGAAGGCTAGTGTGCTGGGGCGACAACCATAACACACACGGCACCACGAGGTGGGAGAAGAAATGGTGGAAGGAATGAGTCAAGGGCCGGTAGCCCGAGCCCCTACGGGGATTTTTTCATCACCGCCAGGCCCACGAACATGATCAACATGCCGACGATCAAACCCGTCAGCTGTTGCTTGCCGAAACCCGGATCGTCGCCGATGCCGATGACATCGGCCAGCAGCGAAGCCGCTAGAAGACCCGCTCCGATCACCACGATGATGGCCGCCGAATTCTTGCTAGTCACGGTCTCCCCCTTTCAACGGAACTACCGGCCGGATGGCCGGTCTCCCGTTGAGAGTAAACCACATCGGTTTCAAAGGAAATCGGTAATGTCTACCGCGCCCGCTGCCAGTCGGACAGCGAGATGTAATTTTCGAGCTCGTCGAGCAGGTCCTGCAGCTTGCACCGCATGATGATCAGGTCGTGCTTGTTGCCGTCGGTGTCCTTGACGTAGTCCGTCAGCACCGCCTGCTCCACGAAACCCAGGCGCTTGACGACCTTCAATGCGGCCTCTTGCGGCCGCATGACCTTGGCCACGATCTCCTCGACCCGCCTGTTGGTCGCCTGCAGGTAGAGTTCCCGCGCCAGCAGCATGCCCAGCGACCTGCGTCGGTGAGTGGAAGAGACGATCAGACGGAGTTCGGCCACGTGATCCTTCCAGGCGAATCCTTCCGATTCGAGGGAGCCGTCCGCCACGATGCGGCCGTCTTCTTCCACCGCGACCAGGCGCAGGCAATTCCCGGTGCTCATCTTGCGGATGCGTTCTTCGATGATCTCTCGCCTGGTAACGTCGTTGCGCAGGTAGATCCTTTCTTCCTCCGGGAGGTCCCGAAAAAAGGCGAGTGACGGCTCGATGTCGTCACTCGTGAGATCCCGGATCAGGATCTCGGTCCCGTCTTTGAGGTGTATCGACTTCTCCATGGTCCCCTCCCCTGAATGAACCGTCGCCAAACAGGTGTCATTACTGAAAAGGGGTGTTCAACGGGTCAAGCCACAATTAACCCGGAATGGGGCCAGGCTGCCAGT
>CBDUDB010000237.1:0-4338 GCA_965365795.1 uncultured bacterium
CCCGATCAGGGATGCTCCCACCAGAGTACCGGCCATGACCACCGTCCGCAGGAACTTGCGGCGTTTGGCGCTGGCCGGACCGGACGGTGACTTCGTTTTCTTCTGGTCTGTCATTTTACGCGGGCGATTCCCGGGACCGCGACCGTTTTGGTCGCCTGATCCATGCCCGCCTCCTCCTTCTTCAGCTTAGGCGCCGGATCCCTGACCAGCAACTGGGGCTCGGTAAAGGGGGCCAGGCGTTCGAGGAAATCCAGGGTCTCCAGCAGGGGCGAACCCTTGAAAAACTGAGCGTAGGGTGAATCCTGCCAGATGCGGTCGGCATAGACGTGGATTTCGTGCGGAGTATCCCCCACGCCGTCCCGATCCCGATCGAATCCCTGGTAATCACTCCAGTAGTTTCCCTGCCACTGGTTCCGGTTGGCGGAATTCCCGCCGCCGACCTGGACCTGGGTCATGTTGTCGGCGAACTGGTTGTTCTGGAAAATATTCCCCTGCCAGTCGTTGAGAAACCTCACGCCGATTCCGTTGTAAGCGATCGTATTGTTCACGAAGCGGTTGATCGTATCCGGCTGGAAGGGCGACAGGTCGATGTAAAGTCCGCTCGCGCAGTACAGGATCTCGTTGTTTTCGATGACCAGATCGGATGTTTCCTTGAACCCGATCCCCACCCCGGTCGGGCCAGCCGCGTGAAGGATGTGGTTGTTCCTGACCACGACTCCGTCACTGTACATCAGGAAAATGCCCACGGTGTTACCGTAGTACCAGTTGTTCTCCACGAGGTTGAATCGTGAATACATGAAATGCAGCGAATACCGGCTTCCGGTCATTCGGTTGCCGGTGATCTGGTTGTCCGCCGAATACCAGACCACCATGTCCCGCACGTCGGTGCAAACGTTGTCCTGGATCTTGTTTTGAAAGCTGTACCACAGGCGGATGCCGTCGCCGCGCAGGCCCAGTTCGAAGGGTTTGGAAGTGATGGTATTACGTCTGATGATGTTGTTCTCGGACTGCTGCAGATCGATGCCGAAAAGACAATCGTCGATGATGCAATCCTTGATGACGTTGAAGTTGCCCCGGACCTGGATGCCCGAGTCGATGTCGTTGTGGCTTTTGCCCGAACCGGTCAGGTGCAGGTTCTTGATCGTGGTACCGTCGGTGTCCAGGTAGATCACCGTTCCCGTGCCCCCGGCATCGATGGTGACCTGCCCCTGGCCGTCGATGGTCAGGGGAAAATCCAGCGTTACCGGACCGGAATAAACGCCCGGCGGAGGGATGAGCGTCCCGTTGGCCGGGGTTTCATCGATGAGAGGTTGAAGCGGGGGCAGCTCAGCAAGCGCAAAGGCGGGAAGGCCTATTCCCAGAACGAATAAAGTGCACCGCCAGATCACTTTATTCGTCATTCTCGGATGGCGCCGGCGCCCGCCTCAACAGGAGCGCGGCCAGCAGCAGTGCCGCGAACACGACCATCAACCAGAATCCGATAGCCGGATAGGAATTGGTCGTGAACTGGGCGACCTTTCCCTGACCGAACACCGTCGGCATGAAAGCCTTAAGAGTGAAGGCGCCCATCTCGTTCATGTTATGGCCGTACCACCAGAGCCAGGCGGAGTATTCGATGATGAAATAAAGAGGCAGACCCGCCGGGGCCAAAAGAAGGAGGTTGTTGAAAAATCCCTGCGGTTTGCGGGACGACACCAGGAGCAGGATCATGACCAGGGCGATGCCCCCGAGCAGGAGAGTACCCGCCCAATTCATCCGGGCCACCATCGGTCCGAGAACATCCTGGTCGCGGAAGTACCGGCCCAGGCTCCTTTCATAGTGCCAGGTCAAGAGCTGCGAGCCGTTGCCCCGCCATTCCTGACCGCTGGTGCCCTGGCGGGTGCGGTCCTGTTCGAAAGCATTTCGCAGCGCGGCAAGGCTTTTCTGCTTATCTCCCGGTTCCACTGCGGGATCACCGGCCTCGTCGGCATCATCGCTTTCGGCCAGAGAGGCTTTCAAGCGGGCGATCAATGCTTCTCCGGGTGTGAGAGCCTCGGCATCAGCGTCGGAATCTTCGCCCAATGATGTGACACGCCCTTCGAGGTAGCGGCCGCTGTGCAGACGTAACCCGTCGTCGCCGAAGTAGGCCATACTCATCCAGACAACAATGGCGCCGAATCCGACCACCATCACCAGGGTGCGCGCCAATGGGCGAGGGACCAGGAAAGCCAGCAGCATCACCCCGACCATGGCCACCAGGAAAATGGAGAAAAAGAGTTCCAGAGGACCGCCGGCGGCTATGGGGTACATGCCCACGTAATGGTTGATGGTGTCCATTTCGTGGGTGCAGTCCAGGGCCTCGGCATCCTCTTCGGAGTCGGGAAACTCGCACCCGCTGAACACGCCGTTGAAATGGAAGAGAATCTTCACCCCATCGGGAAAGGATTCCTTGGGATAGTTGGGCGCTTCCAGCGACACCCACCAGACCGGGGCGTTGTAGATGGCCGGCAGCAGTCCGATCGCCAAGACAACCAAGGCGCCGCTGATGATGGCTCTCTTTCGAGTCCCGTCCATTGTGCCCTCTTTCTGGTGGCCCGCACCGGCGGTAAGTATCTCTAGTCGAAGTCGGGGTTTTTCCAGTCGACGGACGGCGCCACCTTGTCCTTGGGAACGGGAATGCGCGAGACGTAGTTGATGACGGCCTTCATGTCGTCGTCGGTGAAATCGGCGATCTGCTTGACCATGTCCGGGTTGGCGTTGCGCCGCTTGCCGTCGCGGATCCATTCGAACTGGCGCAGCATGTAGGTGTAGTGCTGCCCCTGGATGAGCGGGTAGAACTTCTCCGCCAGGCCTTCGCCGGTTTCGCCGTGGCACTGGACGCAATTGTCCTTGTACAGCTTCTGACCCTTGGCGAACTGAGGGGTGTCCTCGGCCCACTCACCCTTGCCGTTGTCCGGATTCATGGGCAGCTGCTCGATATAGGCCGAAACGTCGGCCACCGACTGCGGCCCGCCGATCGACTGCGGCAGAGCGAAGGGATACATGGTGGGATTGTCCCGGTTCAGGGCCCGGATGTCGGCCAGCTGTTTGATCGCGACCGCCGTGTGCTGGCCGGCCAGCTGGGGAAAGGTCCCTTCCTTGGTGCCCCAGCCCTCCAGCAGATGGCAGGCGGCGCACACTTCATAGACATCCCGTCCGTTTTCGAGATTCGGAACCAGGTTCAGGGCTTCATCCTTTTCCCCGCCTTCTTCGTTCCAGGCCTGGGCGACGATTCCTGCGCCCAGCACCATGGCGCCGATCATCACGGCGATCATCCAAGAGTTCTTCACGCTGTATCCTCCTGCTTAATCTCGACCGGGGCGGCTTGATCACCCCAGGCGGCGACTGTTGAACCGAGTTACCTCGGCATGGTGGCAATGTAATCGGCCAGCTGGGCCATTTCCTCTTCGGTGACCAGATGCATGATGCCCTTCATGCCCAGGACGGCCATGCTGTTGGCCCGGGCGCCGCTCTTGATGTCCTTCATCTGCGCCAGGGCGTATTCGGCGTTGTGACCGGCGATCCGGGGGTAATCAGGAAGCAGGGGCGTCTTGGCGTCGACCCCGTGGCAGGCGGTGCAGGTCTTTGTCTTGAACAACTTGGCGCCCGCCGATTCCGGATCCACGGCCCCGGTGCCGACTTGCGCATCGGCTCCCAGTTCCTTCTCTATGTAATCCGAAAGCAGAACCATGTCATCCTCGGTGAGATCCAGGATAACCGCCATCATGGCCGCCGACTGTCCGTTGACCCGGCTGCCGCTCTGGATATCCTTCATCTGCTGCAGGGCATAGGCCGCGCTCTGGCGGGCGAGGACCGGGTAGTTGGGAAGCAAGGGCTTGGTGCCGTCGTCCCCGTGGCAGGTGTTGCAGGTCTTGTCCCGGTAAAGCTGGGCCCCGGGAGAAAGCTGGACGACCTGGGCCACCCCCCCGCCTACGGCGTCCTTGCCGTGGCTGCCGCGAATCTTGGCCAGACGATCTTCCCTGTCCCCGCAGGAACAGGCCGACAGACCGTTCAAAACCGCAACCAGAACGACAAGTTGAAAGAACCTAAGGTATCGCTTCATGGTCATGTCCTTGGGCTTTGGTTTCAAAACCCCGGCTGGAAGGTCAGAATGGCGGAGCCGGGCCCACCCGCCCATGGCGGTGACCCGGCACCCATTGTCTTTCGGCTCAGGATACATGATATCCAGGCATCCCCAACCAACTACTTAATTTTCTTGGCGCCGTTCTCCTCGAGGAAGGTCTTGGCGCGCAAGCCGAGATCGGCGGTTTTCACCTGGTACTGCCACCACTGGTTGGCCCAGAGCATGGCGTTCTGCCA
>CBDUDB010000238.1:0-4296 GCA_965365795.1 uncultured bacterium
GTTTTTGACGGGGGAGAAGTGCGGTGGGCTGATCACCAGTCCAAAGGCTGGCTGGAAATCGCCCTGTGGGCCGTTGCTCTGGCCTGGGCCCTGGTGCGACCCCAAGCCTTGTACCGCCAGGCGCGGTTCATCTGCTTGGCGCTGATCGTGCTTCCACTTGGTTACCTGATGGTCGCGTCATGGGGGAGCGAAAAGGGATTCTGGCACCGGGAAGGAAGTTTCGCCGACACCCCACCGGCGGAAATCTACCAGTACTCCCGGAACCGGAATGTCGTTCACCTTTTGCTGGACGCCTACCAGACGGATGTGTTCGAGGAACTGGTGGCCGAAGAAAATCTGGCCGACAAGCTGGACGGTTTCACCTTGTACCGGGACAATCTTGGTGTCGCGGCGCACACCTCATTTGCCATTCCCGCGATTTTTTCCGGCGAAGTTTTTGACGGGCACCAGGGCCCGAGCGCCTACTACGCCCGCTGCATCAACGAGCTGGGTTTTCAGAACTTGCTGCACGATGCGGGGTACCGGGTCAACCTGCTGCCCCGCCTTGGCATGGACAAGGGCAAGTACAGCCACCACTTCCGGGTGCCCAACACCTTCGGGGGCAGCCGGGGATTCCGTCAGCGCCAGACGGCCGGCCAGCTTCTGGACGTCGGCCTGTTCAAGCTGGTTCCGCATTTCGCCAAGAAGTGGATCTACAACAGCGGGCAGTGGCGCGTCAGCGGTTTGATTTCCACTCCGCCGGCGCATCGCTCCATCCATCAGCGGGCTTTTCTGAGCGATTACATTTCCCGGATCATTCCGGTGTTTGCCGAACCTTCCTACAACTTCATCCACATCATGTCGCCGCATCCCCCCTACGGAGTCAAAGCCGACGGAAGCCCCTCACCGGATGCCATGCCGTTGACCCGCGAGAGCTACAAACATGAAGCCCGCTATTGCCTGCTGGTTTTCATGGATCTGCTCCAGCGGCTCAAGGCGCTGGACCTTTATGATGATGCTTTGATCATCCTGCAGGGGGATCACGGCAGTGACTATTCCCCGGTTATCGGCGGCAAGGTCGTGGAACTGCCGGCAGATCGCACGCCAACGTTGCTGGCGATCAAGGAAACGGGGGCCACGGGGCCGCTGACGATTTCGGAAGTCCCGTCATCCATTGCTGATCTGCCCGCCACCATCACCGACATTTTGGACATCGAGAACAACTACCCCGGGGTATCTCTGCTTGAGCTCGATCAGGACTCGAACCGGTTGCGGAGCTTTTTCCAGTACCTCGGCAGCGACCGGGACAACCCTGTCCTGAGGCGTTTTGTGGTGGAGGGAACTATTTTTGATCCGGACCATTGGAGTGAGCTGGAGAACGTGAACGTGGTTCAGGAAGCGGCCGACTACACCTGGGGCGATGTCATCGAGTTCGGCATGGAGGGCAACGCCGACCCCTTCACGGGCCGGGGCTGGGCCGCACCCCTGTCCAATGGCCAGTGGTCTGACGGCGACCGGGCCCACCTCACCCTGCAGGTGCCCGCTCCGGGTGAAGATGTCGATTTTCTGCTGGCGATGCGCCCTTTCCTGGTGCCGGGAAAACTGGAACGGCAACGGGTTAGGATTCTGGTCAATGGCTCACAGCTGATTACCCTTGACGTGAACGAGCCCCAGGCCAAACTTTACAAGCTGACCATACCAGGCCAGATGCTGGAAACCAGCGAAGTGGACCTGACGTTCGTGCTGCCGGACGCCGCGATTCCCGAAGAACTCGGGGTCAGTGGTGACAAGCGAAAACTGGGCATATCGGTTATTTCGGTGGTCCTTTTTCCGCAATCGATGGCCGAGGAAATAATTCGTAAAACGAAGGCCTCTCGACCCGCGGGCAGTCCCCGCAGGTAACGGGTCTGGGACGAGGAAATGAAGACAATAACTTGTTTTTTCTTAGCTATTTGGCTGGGAATTGGAAATAGTGTGTCCGTAAATGAAGCCCCCGACCGGGAGGTCCTCGACCTGGCCCTGTCCGGTTATGACCGCGCCGTGGCCACCGGTCAGGCTGCGCCCCGGTCTCTGCTGACCATCATCGATTACAGCCGTCCCAGCACCCTGAATCGGTTTTTTGTCGTGGATCCCGATGATGGTGAAGTCCTCCACAAGAGCCTCGTAGCCCACGGAAAAAACAGTGGAGCCAACGAGGCCACCCGTTTCGGCAATGGGATTAATTCCCTCCAGAGCAGCCTCGGTTTTTTCGTGACCGGCGATACCTATAACGGTCGCCACGGGTATTCCCTGCGCCTTCACGGTCTTGAACCCGGCATCAACGACAACGCCCTCCAGCGAAACATCGTCATCCATGGCGCCAGTTACGTCTCCGAGGAGTATGCCGCCCGCAACGGCCGGCTGGGGCGCAGCTGGGGCTGCCCCGCCTTGCCCCAGGATATGAACCGGGAAATAATCGACCTCATCAAGGGCGGTTCCTGCGTTTTCATCTATGGCGATGACTCGAATTACCGCTACCGATCCGCATATATCGGTCGGACTAAATCCTGATCCTTGGCGTTTTACTTCGGAACATTCTCACAGGGAATCTTCACCGGATCGCCCACCCCGTCGAATTTGGTCTTCTGGAAGGCGTCGCTCACATAATCCTGCTGGAAAGTGACGAGGTTCCACAAGGTGCACGAACCGTCGCCGTTCTTGACGGCGATGGCCGCCCGGATATACCGGTGAAGAATGATGCCCGAAATTTCGTGCCTGCGGATCATCCAGTCCGGATCGATGATCACGATCCGAATCACTTCCCCCTTGATTCGGTCCTGGTAGGTCTGCGAGCCCTTGAAGGCGGCGACCATTTCCTTTTCGAGGGCCGGGTCGGACATGGCTGCCTTCGGCATCACGGTATCCTGGGTCTTCAAACCGGACGCCGCCTCATTTAACTCCTTGGACTTGGCGGTGTAGACCGCGAAGTCGTCTCCGGTAAGCGTGAATGTACCTTCGGACACGAAGTTGTAGTTGCATTTGACCTTGACCACGATGGTGTGTTCACCGGCCTCCAGCTTGGCCAATCCTTCGGCGAATTTCACCGGACCGTCGAATTTGGGCCCAAACTTCTTGTACGCAAAATCCGCCTGGCCGTAAGCGGTCATGGCGCCGGTGCCGGGTACGATATCGACCAGAAGGAAATTTTTCTGGAGCGCATCCCCGGTGATGGCCAGGGAACCGAATTCCAGCTGCGCTTCACTCGGTTGCTGGTAGTCGTAGAGTGGAGCCTTCAGCTCGTAGAGGAAAATCTCCACCGTGACCTTGCTGGCCGTGTCTTTGCCGGTCAAACCCAGAAGGGTTTTATCGAAATAGGCGACCGCGTGGATGTTATCGCCCGCGGCGAACTCACCGGTCAGGCCGACGGGGTTGGCAGGGTCGATGGCCTGGGAAGAAAAAACGATTTCCCCCGGGGTTTGGGCCGAGGCATTCAGGAAAAACAGGCAGGCCAGGAAAAGGGAAACGGATATTGATCGAGTGTTCATGTCAACTCCCCCTTAAAACGATGATAGGCAACTACATCCAGGAGAAGTTATAGCGCATAGGGGCCATTTTGACAACCCAACATCACACCGAACGTGCCTCACGGGATTTGGAGGCGCCTATGCCCTTGAAAGCGGCTTCCGCTGGCAGGAGGGAATATCAGGTGGGATCGGTATCTTCGGAGGAATCGTCCGCATCAGCGGATTCCGTGTCTGAATCATCTTCAGGGAATACCTCGACGGCGTTGCCGAACTCATCAATCTTGATCTCCGGTTCGGGCAGCACCTCACCGGCTTCTTCGGCGGCTTTGCGTTCGGCTTTGGCCAGACGCTTGGCTTCCTTTTTTTTCTTCTTTTCCAGTTCCTTGCGGCGTTTCTCGAAGGAGAAATGGGATCGCGCCAAGAGGTTAGCCTTTCATGAGAGTCTTTCATTCAAATGGACTGAGGGCCAATCGTAGGCACCGGAAGTGGATATGTCAATCCCGGTCCCCGGAGGGACGGGCTGCCCCCATGAATTGCCCCGCCTCACATGATCTTTGGTATAATAATATCCCTGAAGGTTTCCAGCTCCCCGCCTCTGGGAACCCGTCAATTGAATTCACGGCAGAAAAGGGGTAGATGTGAAGATCCGTCAGCCATGGCCTGTTGTTCTGGGCTGGTTTTTTCTGGCCTTCGCGATCTCCAGTTCCAGCCAGTCTGGAGCCGATGTCGGACACGACTGGGAATGGGTTAACCCGATGCCCCAGGGCGAAGGGCTCGAGGATTTTTCCGTGGCCGACAGTCAAACCATTTTTGC
>CBDUDB010000239.1:0-4287 GCA_965365795.1 uncultured bacterium
GGTGTCCTGGAGCAAGCAGAACATAAATTTGAAGTCAGCCGATCAGGTTGACAAAATGCAGGCCAGCGCCGAGATTTTGGCTTCTGTCTTCCTGGAAATCCGGAAGCTGGTGGTCCCCGGAGTGACCACCAAGTCCCTGGACGACGCCATCGAAGCCATGATCAGGGAAGCCGGCTGTATCCCTTCTTTCAAGGGGTATCACGGGTTCCCTGCGTCTGCCTGTATCTCGGTCAACGAGGAAGTGGTGCACGGCATCCCCGGTGACCGGAAACTGGTCGCAGGCGACATTGTCGGCATCGACATCGGGTTGATCAAGGACAAGTGGCACGCCGACAGCGCGGAGACGATTCCCGTGGGCGAGGTGGGCGAAGAGGCCGCCAAGCTCCTGCGGGTGACCCAGGAATGCCTGGAGCGTGGCATCGAGGCCATCAAGCCCGGCAGCAGAGTCTCGGTAATCGGGACCGCCGTCGAGCAGCACGCCCGGGCCAACGGATTTTCGGTGGTGGAATCCCTGGTGGGGCACGGCATCGGCCGGAAGCTCCACGAGGATCCGCAGGTGCCCAATTTTCGGTGTTTCACCATGCCCGACCCGGTTATGGAGGAGGGGCTGGTGATCGCCATCGAGCCGATGATCAACTGCGGCACCAAGCGGGTGGTCACCGACAGGGACGAATGGACGATCCGCACCGCGGACCGCCAACTATCGGCCCATTTCGAACACACGGTGGCCGTGACCGCCGATGGTTTCAGAATCCTGACCCGGCGCGGGTCGGGAGTAGCGGCTTTTTGAGAGGCTGAACGAATGGCGAAAGAAGAAGGAATCAGTGTTGAAGGCACGGTCGTCGAGGCACTGCCCAACGCCATGTTCCGAGTCGAATTGGAAAACAAGCACGTCGTGTTGGCTCACGTTTCAGGCAAGATGCGCATGCATTTTATCCGCATCCTGCCGGGCGACAAGGTGACGGTGGAGCTGTCGCCCTACGATCTGACGAGGGGCCGCATCACCTACCGTTACAAGTAGGTTTGGTTCCGGATCCCGGGGATCCGGCAGGAGGCAACGAAATGAAAGTCCGCAGCTCGGTCAAGAAGATCTGCCCGAAATGCAAAGTCATCCGGCGCAAGGGTGTCGTACGCGTGATCTGCATCACGCGGCGCCACAATCAGCGCCAGGGTTGAACCGGCCGGTTGGCCATAATGGTATTCCACTGAACAGGGCGGCAACGGACCGCCCCGGTGGGATCATGACAGGACGAAAGGAGCCATAGTGGCACGCATTGCCGGTGTGGATATTCCGAACAACAAGAGGATCGGAACCGCGCTGACGTACATTTTCGGCATCGGTGATCACCGGGCCGCCGAGATCTGTACCAAGGCGAACATCGATCCCGAGGTCCAGACCAAGGACCTCACCGAGGAACAGACCCGTTCGATCATCGGGATCCTCGACAAGGAATATCAGGTGGAAGGTACCTTGCGTACCGAGAACGCCATGAATATCCAGCGTCTGATGGACATTGGATGTTATCGCGGACTGCGACATAGGCGCAAGCTGCCTTGCCGTGGTCAGAACACGAAGAACAACGCTCGTACCCGTAAGGGACCCAAGTCCCGTCCAGGCGGCAAGAAGAAGTAGCACCCACCGGGTGCCAGGAGGTTAGACGTGGCGACTGCCAAGGACAACAAGGGTAAGGCGAAGAAGTCCAAGAAGAAGAAGCTGGATTCCGTGGGCGTGGCCCATGTGAAATCGAGCTTCAACAATACCCTTATCACAATGACCGATCTTCAGGGTAACGTGATCACCTGGTCGTCCGGCGGACACCAGGGCCGTTACAAGGGCAGCCGGAAGTCTACCGCTTTCGCCGCTCAGCTGGCCGCCCGGTTCTGCGCTCAGGAAGTGATTTCCGGCGGCATGCGCAAGGTCGAAGTATGGGTCAAGGGTCCCGGATCGGGTCGGGAAGCTGCTGTTCGCAGCCTCAAGGCCGAGGGTCTGGAAGTTACCAGGATCAAGGACTGCACCGCTATACCCCACAATGGCTGCCGGCCCAAGAAGCGCCGTCGGCTGTAGTTCCAAGCACGGAATGGCGCGCCTGCAGGGCGCGGCCGTTCGGGAGGTTCGTTAGTAATGGCCAGGTACACTGACGCAAAGTGCAAGCTTTGCCGTCGTGAGGGGATGAAGCTCTTTCTCAAAGGCGAGCGCTGCTACAGCAGCTCTTGTGCCATCGAACGTCGGCCCTACGGGCCGGGCGAGCATGGCCGTCGCCGCGGGCGTAAACCCTCGGACTACAAACTTCAGCTTCGTGAGAAGCAGAAAGTCCGTTCAATCTATGGCGTGTTGGAGCGTCAGTTCCGTCTGTATTTCGCCGAGGCGAACAGGCGGCAGGGCGCCACGGGTGAGAACCTTTTCAATCTCCTGGAGAAACGCCTCGACAACGTCATCTTCCGGCTGGGATTCGCGCCCTCGCGCGCCAGTGCCCGCCAGTTGATCCGGCACAAGCACGTGCTTGTCGAGGAAGGCGTTTGTGACATCCCGAGCCGACAGGTTCGCGTCGGCCAGACCGTCAGCATCCGGGCCAAGAGCCAGAATATTCCCCAGATCGTTGATTCCCTCAAGGACAACGCCAAGCGGGACCGGCTCCCGTTCGTCGATGCCGACGACAAGAAGCTTGCCGGCAAGCTTCTTTCCGAGCCGCAGTTGAGCGATTTGCCCATCCCGATCCAGGAAAACCTGATCGTGGAGCTGTACTCGAAGTAAGGTGCCGCCGAGCACGAAGGGATGGAGAAGTATATGAAGTGGGTCAACATGATGATGCCCGACGGTGTGCAAATGGACAAGAGCACCCAGTCGGGGCATTTCGCGGAACTGGAGATCGCTCCTTTGGAACGTGGCTTCGGCCACACGCTGGGCAATGCCCTGCGCCGGACTCTGTTGTCCTCGATCCACGGCCACGGTATCACGGCCGTCCATATCGAGGGCGTCAAGCACGAGCTGAGCACGGTTCCGGGCGTCCTGGAGGACGTTACCGACATCGTCCTGAATCTCAAGCAGGTGGTCTTTTCCCTTTCGGAAGCGCCGTCCGGTTGGGCCACCATCGATGTCACCGGGCCGGGCGAAGTGACCGCCAGCATGATCGAGGGCCATCCGGATCTGGTGGTGGCCAATCCCGAGCACGTGATCTGCACGCTGACCGAAAAGGAAGGTCTCAGCCTCCGGCTCTTCGTTGATGTGGGCCGTGGCTACATCGACCGTGAAAACCACAACATCCCCGATGAAATGATCGGGATCATTCGCATGGACACGAATTTTTCCCCCGTGCGCAAGGTGAGTTTCCGGGTCGAGGACAAGCGAGTGGGTCAGCGGACGGATTACGACAAGCTGATTCTCGGGATCACCACCAACGGGGCGGTACGGCCCGAGGATGCCATCGGCTTCTCGGCCAAGATCCTCAAGGACCAGCTCCAGCTGTTCATCAACTTCGACGAGGCGCCGATCGATGCGCAGGAAATCGAAGTGAACGAGGAGCAGGAACGTCTGGTGGAACTGCTGCTGCGGAACGTCGAGGAACTCGAACTCTCGGTTCGCTCGGCCAACTGCCTCAAGTCCGGGCATATCAAGACCCTGTTCGATCTGGTCACCAAGAACGAACAGGAAATGCTCAAGTTCCGGAACTTCGGTCGCAAGAGTCTGAATGAAATCGGCGAGATTCTCGAAGGCATGGATCTGACGTTCGGCATGTCCTTCGACCAGGAAATCGCCGACAGGGTACGTGGGGGCGCCGCCTCCTAGCCATCGCCGGCTGCGGTCGGCTGCACAGCAAGGCGCGCGGCCCGCAAAGCCCGGCGTCCGGTAGAATACTAAGGATGGAATGAGTCATGCGACACAATGTCAGCGGACGTAAACTGAATCGCACTCCGGCCCACCGGAAGATGCTGTACCGAAATCTGGTGACCGCTCTTTTCAAACACGAGCGGATCCAGACTACCGTGCCCAAGGCCAAGGAGGCCCGCCAGGTCGCCGAAAAGCTGATCACCTTGGCCAAACGGGGAGATCTGCATGCACGTCGGATCGCCGCCCGCAAGGTCAACGAGCCGGCCGTGCTACAGAAACTATTCGAGGAGATCGGTCCTCGTTACACCGAACGTCCGGGCGGATACACCAGGATCATGAGGATGGGTCCCCGCAAGGGTGACAACGCCGAATTGGCGATTCTGGAGCTGGTGGACAACACCGCGCGGCCAAAGACGACCGACAGCCTGAAGCGCAAGCGCGCGCGGAAGATTCTCGAAGCC
>CBDUDB010000240.1:0-4271 GCA_965365795.1 uncultured bacterium
TCCGTTCTGCAGCAGAAGGTGGGTTCGTCCACCGGCATGAACGACCTGGTGGTCAAGGACAACCTGGAGTTCATCGACGAGGACACAACCGACCGGACCGGCATCCCCGTGGAAACGCCCTTCGACAAGGAAGGCGCGGACATCCTGCTCATCCACAACGCCGGCGAGATCATGGCCTGGCCCGAGAATCCGGGGGCCTTTGCCCTCTTGTTCAACGCCGCCGGTTTGAGCTGGACCCTATCCAGTGAACTCGCCGCCTATGACGGTATCAATTACGGTGTCTGGTATGACGACGTGCAATTTGCGCGCACGGCGATGTTGCACATGAAGGCCGCCAAGGATCTGGGCGTCAAAAAGATCGTGCTCGGCGAGTGCGGCCATGCGCACAAGGCGCTTACGGTGATCGCAGACCGGGTCCTGAGCGGCGACATGAACATTCCGCGCGAAAGCTGCATGACTACTCTGCTGGACATCGTGCGCTCGGGCAAGATCAAATTCGACAAGAGTCGCAACGATTTCCCGGTCACCTTGCACGATCCCTGCAACATGGTTCGGCTGATGGGCGTGGTTGCGCCCCAGCGGGAAATCATCAAGGCCGTGGTTCCGGAAAACCGCTTCCGGGAGATGGCCCCGCACGGAGTCGAGAACTACTGCTGCGGCGGCGGGTCCGGATTCGCCATCATGTCCGGTCACAACTTCGACGAGTGGCGGCACCGTTTCTCGGGCCGGCGCAAGTTCCGCCAGATTCTCGAGTCCTTCCAGGATGAACCCATGGACAAGGAACATCCGAAGTACGTCTGCGCCCCGTGCAGCAATTGCAAGGGACAGATCCGGGACATCATCCAGCATTACAATGCCTGGGAAACGGCGGGCATCGGCTACGGCGGATTGGTCGAGCTGATGGTCAATGCGATGGTGGACGCCAAACCTGATTACATCGACTGGGAGTGGCACTAGCAGACGACCGGCCCGAACCGCCATCTCGGTTTGATGGCGGGCATGAAAAAGCCCCCGGCCCAGAAGGCCGGGGGCTTTTATTCAGGGAAGGGGCGGAGGTTTATCCGTAGGGATACATGCCCTTCTTGATCACTTCGAGAAGCGACAACAGGCTGTTGTGCTTGATCTCGTCGGTGTAGAGATAGTTGAGCAGGTACTCGGGAACCATCATCTTACGCTTTTTCACATCGGCCAGGGTCTTTTCGACATGGCCCACCATCTGCTTCTCCAGCTTCAGGTGTTTTTCGAGGCCTTCCCAGACTCCGGTCATGTCATCCGGGGTCAGGGAGATTGGTTTCTCCACGGTATCGGCGATCATGCCTTGGACCCGGTAGTGCATCTTGGAGTCGTTCTGGATGATTTCCATGACCAGCTTGATCAGCGGGTTGTCGGTAGACTCGATGACCTTGGCACAGGATTCCACCGAGGTGTCCTCGATTTTCTGCCATTGCCTCATCGAGGTGACGAGTTCTTCCTGGATCTGCTTCGTGGTTTTCTTTTCAGCCATCGTCAAGTCCTCCTGCATGAATTTCGGCCGGAGCCCAGTCGCGATTGATTGAACCGGTGAATCAGACTTCCCCGATCGCCTTCTTGATATCCTGCCATACGTCGTCTATCGATTGCTCACCGTCGACCCGGTGCACGGGCACGCCGAGATTCCGGTAGAATTCCAGCACGGGCGCGGTCTGTTCGTGGTACAGACGCAGCCGTTTCTTGACCGCCTCGGGTTTGTCATCGTCCCGCTGGACCAGGGGAGCCCCGTCCAGATCGCACTGGCCCTCGGTTTTGGGCGGCAGGCTCACGGTGTTGTAACCGTGTCCGCACTGGCTGCACATGAACCGACTGCTGATGCGACCGACGGCGGTCTGGTCCGTGATGACGATTTCGACCACGGTCCCGATGGGCAGGTCCGGCTTCATCATTTCCGCCTGGCCCACGGTGCGCGGGTACCCGTCGAGCAGGATGCCCTCAGGATGAGCCTGGCTGGCTTTTTTGACGATGCCGTAGATCAAATCGTCCCCGACCAGCTGGCCGGCGTTCATGACCTGGGATATTTCCTTGCCCAGAGCGGACCCGCTCTTGACCTCGGCGCGCAGGGCGTCGCCGGTGGAGAAATGGAAGATGCCGAAATGCTCGGCGATCCTGCTGGCCTGGGTCCCTTTGCCGCTGGCCTGGGGCCCGATGATGGTGATGTTCATTGCCTACCCCTTGGGACAATTCGAACGGTCAAAACCGGTCATTCGGCAGAGGTGACCGGAGCGGAATAAGGCGTGTTTTTGGACACCTCCAATTGTGCATCAATTTTCGCGCAAGCACAAGTATTTACATGGATTTTAAGGATTTTGGGACGGGAAATTCATCCCTTGAGAAACCCCTGCCAAAGCCTGGTTTACGGGGGTGGTTTTTCCCGACTCCCGTAGACGGCGGACCCACCGACCGAGTATGGTGGACAAGGCCCAGCGGGGCGAGCTTCGCCAACCAAAAAGGACCTCATCATGAATGAATTCCGGGATCTTCCGGGCGCCCTGGCGAGAATATTCCGAGACGACGATCGCCCTCTGGTCGAGCGTGATCGCCTGTTGGTTTTGATGCATCTGTTCGCCACCCTGCCACCTGCGCCGGATCCATTTGGCCTATGTCCCGACTTCAAAAACCTGCAGCGGTCTTTTTTGCAGTCGTTGGATTCGGCTCAGGCTGACCCGGTCGAGGAGGCCTTTCTGAATCTCTACTGCCACCTCCACGGCCACGAGGCACCCTATTCCGCCGGCGAGCGACAAAGGATGGACGAACTGGGCGGGTACTGGTGTCACGCGGGCGGTCTGTCACCTATTCTCAAGGCCGGAATACATATCGGGCCCGACACCGTCAGCGCCGATTTCGGTGCGGGCAACGGACTACAGGGTCTGCTGCTGCAGAAACTTTACCCGCATGCCCGGACCATTCAGATCGAAATTTCCAGCCGCATGGTGGCCTGGGGAAAAAAACTTCAGGAGTGGTTGGGTATCGATCCGGGCAGGGTGGAGTGGGTTGTCGGCGACGTGCTCGAATATTCCCCGCGGGGCATCGATTTCATTTACCTCTACCGCCCGGTCCGTCCCGAAGGAATGGGTCGGCGATTCTACGAGAACTTCGCCGCCGAAATTTCCGCCACCTCAAAGCCGGTGGTCATCTTCAGCATCGCGGATTGTCTGGCGTCTTTTCTCTCCGAAAACTTCGAGGTTTTCTACTGTGACGGCCACCTGACCTGTTTCCAGAGAAGGCGATGACGCCGAAGGATCCGGGGCTCGAAGGTCAGTAGCCGATGACCGCGGCGAACCGGCCGGCTCGGTGGCCATCGCGACGGAAGCTGGGGAAGAGATCGCCACCGCAGATCGTACAGTGCCCGACGTTGTGGATGTTTTTCTGGTGAACGCCCGCGGCAGTCAACTGAGCCTGGTTGGCACTCCACAAATCGAAGGTGATACCGCCGGTCCTTTCCAGGAAAAACCAGGCGGCTTCCGGTCCCAGGGAAGACAGGGCGGCCTGGCGGACGTCTTCGCCCACTTCGTAGCAGCAGGGGCCCGCCGAGGGGCAGATGACGGCGCGCAAACTGTCGGTTCCAGCTCCCTGTTCGGTCATCGCCAGGATGAGTCCAGCCGTGATGCCCTGGACCGTGGACCGCCAGGAGGCATGGGCAAATCCCCAGATTCTTGATCCGTCGGGCAGGGTCCCGCCGGCAAGGATCAGGGGACAGTCGGCCCCGCGTCCGACGACGCCCAGACCGGGCTGGACGGTCCACAGAGCATCGGCTTCCCCGGCGAACCCACTGTCCGAAACTTGGAGAACCCGGCCCCCATGAACCTGGCGAGCCCAAGCGCAACCCTTTAATCCTGTTGCCGTTACGATATCCGTTACGCTTTTTTCATGGTCCGCACAGGTGGGGTCGGAATCAAAATCAGGACCCTCGGTGGTGGTCCATCCGTGCCGCCAGTTTTCGGCCGCCAACAGGGGCGCCTGGTGGAGCCAGCCAATCGGGGCGGTCATGGCTTGGCCTCGGGTTGACCCAGAAGTTCGCAGATGCGTTGACGGGTTTCCGTCCGAGTGGGAGACCAGACAACGGGACGGTCGATGTACCAGGGTACGGCGGAGTTGTCCACGAACAAGACTCCGTCGCCAGCTCCCTGAAGGTCATCGATCTGCTGCTCCGTGCGGGACGCGAGCTGGACCGCTTCGGAGGCGGCGAAGTTCCAGCCGGGAATGCGGCACGGAAGAATGAAGACGGCCGCCAAGGCGAC
>CBDUDB010000241.1:0-4268 GCA_965365795.1 uncultured bacterium
GGAATGCGCGAAATGGGGTACGCCATGGTCGATCTGATCGTGGAATACCTCAAGGGCCTGGAGGGTCGCCGCGTCTACGGCCCCCTGTCCCCAGCGGGCATGGACGACATGTTCGATGAAACCCTTCCCGAAGAGGGAACCCCGTTCCTTGAACTGATCCAGGACTGCCGCACGCGGGTCTTTCCCAACACCATGGCCATCGGCAGCCGCCGCTATTTCGGCATGATGAACCCGGCGCCTCTGCCTGTGGCCGTCTTCAGCGAAGCTCTGTGCTCGGCCATGAACCAGAACACGGCTTCCTGGCGCCACGCGCCCTCTGGCACAGCCATCGAAAAAAGGGTGATCCGCTGGTTGTGCGACATGTTCCATCTGCCCGAGGGCAGTTTCGGTACCATGACCGACGGCGGTTCCCTGGCCAACATCACCGGACTGAAGCTGGCGGTCAACCGGGCGCTCGGCCGCCATCTTTCGCAGGTTGATATTCTCGAGGGTCCGGGGTCGGATATTGCCCAGCTCACCTTCTACGTGTCCGGGCAAGCCCATTACAGTTTTGACAAGGCCGTCGATCTGCTGGGGCTGGGCCGGGGCCAGCTGCGAAAGATTCCCCACGATGATCTTTACCGCATCGACCTCGAAGCCCTGGAAACAACCATCCAGGATGATCTGGCCAAGGGTTTGAAGCCCGCCTGCATCATCGGCATTGCCGGCACCACCAACACCGGCAGCATCGACAAGCTGGACCGGCTGGCCCAGCTCGCGGCCAAGTACGACTGTTGGTTTCATGTGGACGCGGCTTACGGCGGGGCGGTCATCCTGTCGGAAATGTACGGCACGATGCTGCGGGGTATCGACCTGGCCGATTCGATCACGGTCGATCCCCACAAGTGGTTCTACATGCCATTTTCCGCCGGGGGTATTCTGGTTCGCGACGGGGATTTCCTGCGCCGCAGCTTCCTGGTGCACCCGGAGTACTACATGGAAAAGGTGATGAAGGACACCGACGCCGAGGCCCTGAATAACGGGGGTGGGCGTCGGGTATTTCCGGATGAACGCGGTTTCCACATGGGAGACAAGGTCAACTTTTTCCAGTACGGTATTCAGGGCAGCCGCCGCATGAATGCCCTCAAGCTGTGGCTGGCCTTCCGGTCGGTGGGCCGGAAACAGTTTGCCGCCTGGGTGGAAAATGACATCGAGCTGGCTCGGATTCTGGCCGCCAGGATGAGGCGCCAGCCCGACTTCCGGATCCTGGGCCCCAATACCCTGGGAATTTGCAATTTTCGTTGGGAACCCAGGGACACTGTCGGTGGTTTACGGTTCGATTCGGAAAAGAACGACCAGCTCAACCGGGATCTGCAGGAATTGATCGAACGCGAAGGCGATGCCTGGTTCAGCTGGACAAAGCTCGGCGGGCAAGTAGCTTTGCGGGTGAACGTTGAAAACCGCTCCATGGAGCAGACGGATATCGAGAGGCTGGTCCAGGTCATTCGCCGGGCCGCCGACAGGATTCTGGCAACCTAAACAAGATTGGCTTTACGGAGGTAACCGATGAAACGGATCGTAATTTTCGCCCTCATGATCACCGTCGCGGCCACCGGTCTGGCCCTCGGAGCGATGAAGGGTTCGGCCGACGTGGTCAAGACCACTGTTTCGCCCGCGGCGCTGAAATCCGCGCCGGGGGAAAGGGTGTCCTTCGAGGTCAAACTCGACATCCAGAAGAAGTGGCATATCTACGCCCACGAAGACACCAATTTCATCGGAGTCGACCTGGCGCCGGACGAAGGTTTCCTCCTGAAGGAATTCCAGGCCGAATATCCCGCCGGCCACGAGAAGGAATTTTTCGGCGACATGGTTTTCATGATCGAGGGCAAGGATGTCATCACGGCTTCGGCCCTGGTGCCGGCCGACTTGCCCAAAGGGGAGCACGAGCTCGGTTTTTCCGTGACGGTCCAGGCCTGTGACGACAAGATGTGCCTGGCGCCGGCCTATCTGCCTGTGGTTGTGAAACTGACGGTGGAATAAACGGGCGGGTTTGTATTCGGGAGGGCTTCCGGTGGCGGGAGCCCTCCTTTTTTGTTTTTTTTAGCTGATATCCCATCACACCAGCCAAATGGGGAGTTTGGATTGAAAACCATATATCTGGGCAATCTTCCGATATCGGCGTCCGAGGACGATGTGAAAAATCTCTTCAGCCAGCACGGGGACGTGGCGAGCGTCAGTTTGGTCACCGACCGTGAAACCGGTCGCCCGCGCGGATTCGGTTTTGTGGAGATGGAACCCGAGGCCGCCGCCAAGGCCATCGAGGCCCTTGATGGGTGCGATTTCGGGGGCCGTACGTTGCGTGTCAACGAGGCCCGGGACCGGGGGGCCAGGCCGCCCCGGCGTTCCTGGTAACACATCTGGTCGCCCTTTGAAACCGGGTGGGGGCCGTCCTTGGGGACGGCCATTTTTTTGCCCTGGGCTGTCCTTGCCAAGTTGAAAATCCGGAACCATTGTTGGGGCACCGAAAGGGTGCCCATGAGATATTTCGCCTTGGTACTCATGCTCTTAGCGAGCCTGTCGGCGGTGGCCGGGCCCGATCCTCAGCCAAATGCCCAGCCGGATGCCGACTCGTTTTCCCTGTCCCCGCTGTTTTCCCTGCGGGTGCGCCAGGAAATCATGGACGGGGTCTATTATTTCGCTCCGGACCCCGACCGGAACTGGTTGCGGTTTCGCACTCGCTTGGGAGTGGCCGGAGCCGGCGAAAAACACGAATTCAAGGTTCTGCTGACCAACGAACACCGCCGCTTCGTGGACCCGGGTGATATCTCCTTCGATTGGGACGAACTCATCCTCGACCAGGCCTTCTGGACCTGGTCGTTTGCCCCGGATTCGAAACTCACCCTGGGACGGCAGAACATCATCTGGGACCGGGGTTTTTTGATGCTGGAAGGGCATCCCCTGGACGGAAGCCGCAGCATCTATCACAATGCGTTACGCCTGCGGACTCCCCTTGGTGAGGGCGAACTGGATCTGGCCTTGATCTACAACCCCAAGCGGGATCCCATCGTGCTGGCCGGGGACGAAGACCGGGCCTTGACCGACGCCGACGAAACTGCCGCCGCAGCGCGCTGGACGGTCGGCTCCAACAAATGGACGGCGATCTGGAAGAACGAAGTGGATCCCGATCACATACTGCCGCATCTGCAGGTTTTGACTCTGGGGTGGCGGACCGATCGCGCCCTGGGTGATACGGGAGAATGGCTGGTGGAAGTGGCCGGCCAGTACCAGAAGGAATGTTCCAGCTCCCTTGCGAATCCCGACGGTTTTGCCTTTGCCCTCCAGGCTCATATCGCCGATGATCTTGGCAAACGGTGGCGCGGCAAGACGGGGTACTTCCATTACTCCGGCAGCAGCGGCGACCTGCGCAACTTCCGCACCCCTTGGGGACGGTGGCCCAAGTGGAGCGAACTCTACATCTACGCCCAGATCGGCGAAAGCACCCCCGGCCGGGTTAACGTGGCGGCCTGGGAAAATATCGCCGGGCCCTACGTATCGGCCTCGCGCCCGGTGGGCAAAGGGTTTCGGTTTCGCTTGAGCGGCTACTATCTGCTGGCCCCTCAGACCAGCTGGGCCGCCCGAGGGGGAATGACCCAGACTTGTTTGGAATTCGATATCCTGCCCGGGCTGGACGGGCACCTGTTGTGGGAAATGCTCGTGCCCGGGGGATTCCACGACGGGCGTGGGGGACTGAAGCCCATGACCGCGACGGTTCATTTCCTGCGCTGGCAAATCGCCTTCGCACTCTAGTGAGGTAGAAGATGGCACCGTTTCACATGCCGTGGCTCACCTTCGGAGCCTTTCTGGTCCTGGCCGGGACCATCGTGCTGGCCCTGGTCTGGGCCCTGATCGACAAGGTCCGCGACCGTCAGGATGAATCATGACCGTCTACATCATCGTGCTGGTGGTTTACCTGGGCATGCTGGCGGCCATCGGCATGGTCATGAGCGGCCGCAGCCGCAGCGTGGGCGATTTCGCCATCGGCGGCCGGTCGGTGGGTCCCTGGGTGACGGCCCTTTCGTTCGTGGCGGCCTACTATTCGAGCGTGGTGATCATCGGTGGCGGGGCCTTCGGTTGGAAGTTCGGACTGTCCACTTTGTGGGTGGGCGCCGGGAACGTTCTGGTCGGCACGACACTGGCCTGGATCATTCTGGGGCGCCGGGTGCGGCGCTTCACGGAGAACCTCGACGCCATGACCCTGCCCGGTTTTTTCGCCGGCCGCTACGGATCAG
>CBDUDB010000242.1:0-4266 GCA_965365795.1 uncultured bacterium
AGTAAGGGAGGTAACGACATGGA
The DNA here is from genome assembly GCA_965365795.1 of uncultured bacterium. GTDB lineage: Bacteria > Krumholzibacteriota > Krumholzibacteriia > LZORAL124-64-63 > LZORAL124-64-63 > JAGLCY01. The sequence goes on from CBDUDB010000242.1 coordinate 24, forward strand.
AATCGCCGTTCTGGGCACCGGGTGTCCCAAGTGCCACAAGCTGGAGGAAGAGACCCGGCGCGCCGTCGCCGAACTGGGACTCGACTGTGAAATCATCAAGGTCACCACCGTGGCCGAGATCATGAAGTACGGGGTCATGCTCACCCCGGCGCTGGTGGTCGACGGCGAGGTCAAGGTGGTCGGCAAGGTTCCTTCGCTGGAAGAGATCAAGGAGATGATCGGATGATGAGTTCACAGGGAGGATCTAACGGATTATTTGGCGGGCGCTGGATCTGGGTTCTCGTGGTCGCCGCCGTGGCCGTGAGCATCTTTCTGATGCGGCCGGCCGCCCGGACAGATCCGAAAGAAGTTGACGGGCCGGCGGCAATTGAAAGCACGCTCCCCCGACTCGTGGACCTTGGTGCGGACAAATGTGTTCCCTGCAAGTTGATGGCCCCCATCCTGGAGGGACTGAAGACCGAGTACGCTGGAACCTTCACGGTGGACTTCATCGACGTCTGGAAAAACAGCGAGGCGGGCAAGCCATATGAAATCAAGGTGATCCCCACGCAGATTTTCTTTGCCGCCGACGGGACCGAACTTTTCCGGCACGAGGGTTTCTATTCCAAGGAAGACATCCTGGCCAAGTGGCGGGAACTCGGCGTCAAGATCTGATCGAAAGAAGAGCATGGAATCATTGTTCGAAACGCTGACCACCGCCGTTGGCGGGGCCTATCCTGTCGCTCTGGCCGCGGCATTCGCCTGGGGCGTGTTGAGCATTTTGCTGAGCCCGTGCCATCTGGCCAGCATCCCTCTGATCATCGGCTTTATCCAGGATCAAGACCGACCGACTCAGCGCCGGGCCCTGGCTCTTTCGTCGTTGTTCGCACTTGGGATCCTGGTCACGATCGCCTTGATCGGCGCCATCACCGCGGCGGCCGGCCGGCTGATGGGTGACGTCGGTACCGGAGGCAACATCCTGGTGGCGATCATCTTCTTCGTGGTCGGCCTGTCGTTCCTGGACATCATCCCCCTGAATTTGCCCGACGCCAGCCGCGTTAATCCCCGACGCCGAGGCGGCTGGGCGGCCTTCATCCTGGGGTTGGTTTTCGGAATCGCCCTGGGTCCCTGCACCTTCGCCTACATGGCGCCGATGCTGGCCGTCACCTTCAAGGTTGCCGCGACCAACGCTGTGTTTGGGACGGCACTGCTTGTCGCCTACGGCCTGGGTCACTGCCTGGTGATCGCAACGGCCGGCGCAGGTTCAGCCTGGGTCCAGCGAACACTCGACTGGAACTCGGAATCCCGGGCCGGGACACTCATCAAGAAAACTTGTGGGGTGTTGATCATCCTTGGTGGGTTCTACCTGCTTTATATCGCCCGCTAGGGCCCTCTATCTGGCCGATTGGACTTTCCCCTTTGAAAAAGTGTACAATTGTAGACCGGGTTCGAGAAATTCACCGAATCCCGAAGGGGATCAAGAACCGGGATCGGGGACGGCTGAATGATATCGCTGTTTAGAACATTCACTCTCTTGGTTGTCCTGCTTCTGGGGTCGGTCCCGGCGCAAACCACCTTCGCCGAGGTCCCCCCCGCCATTCCGTATGCCCAGCTTGTTGCCGATGTGATGGAATTCCTTTTTTCCGATGTGGGCGACAACGGCATCCGCACCAACGACAACGACCCCGACGGTTATCCGGTCCCGCCCTATTTCTACAGCTTCGCCATCGACGACTTCAACAACCTGGATGGGAGACTGATCGGGTACCCCGGTTATCTGTCAGTCAGCTATCCGGCCTACACGGCGGCCGTGGCCATCGATGCCTTTCTGGACTATCGCCGCTGGTCCGGTGATGACGAAGGCCTGACCCGTGCGCGTCAATATGCCGACTGGATTCTCGAACATCGCACCCCCGCCGGCGACCTCTATGGCAACCTGCCGTACAGCACCCAGACCGACGCCGTGATGGGCGGCGGCTGGGACGGACCTGCCATCATGCCCGACAAGGCCCCCATGTTTGGACTGCGCCTGTTGCGTCTGTACGACATCACAGGGGAAGCGGTCTATCTGGATGGCGCGGTGGAAATCGCCGACGTCATGGCCGCCACGCAGTTGACCGGGCCGGCGCCGGATGACGGCCGCTGGCCATTCCGTGTGGTGCCGGCCGACGGCACCGTGACCCAGGACTACACCAGCCACCTGACGCCGGCGGTCCGCTTCTTCGACGCCATGGCCGCACGCTCCGGCAAATCGACCTACGCCCAGGCGCGGGACCGGGCCTGGTCCTGGCTACTGGCCAATCCCTGCGACCCTATTTCAGAATCGTACATGCGGTGGGAAGGTTTTTACGAGGACCAGGATCCCGCCATGCAGACCGGCAAGGGAGACCACTATTCGGCCCACGAAATGATTGTCGAGCTGGTCCAGCGGCAGCCCGCCGGCTGGCAAGACCTGGCCGTCACCCTGCTGGACTCAATGAGTTCGCGGTTTCTTGAGCAGGGTGCGGCCAACCCGCTGGCCCCTTACGAACCTGTCACCCTGGAATGGACCGGTTGGCCCGAAGCCACCTACGCCAGCAGCCTCCAGTACGCCCGCACCGCCTTGCTGCTTCATCAATCCCTGGAAGACGACCCCCGCCAAAACGATACCTGGCGCCAGACCGCCCTGGCCATGGCCGCGGTCTGTTCCCACGGGCAGAACACGCGCGGCGTCGCCGCCGATGGCCGCATGTTCACGACCATCAAGGACCTGATCTTCAATTTCCATGTGGACAACTGGTACGAGCAGAACTTCAACACCGTGAAATATTTTCTGGAGATCATGGCGCTGGAGCCCGACCTGGCTCCCGACGACGAAACCCATATACTGGCGGCCGACCAGGCCTTGTTCAGCATCATCTACCTGACCGACGGCGCGCTGCTGGAATACGCCACGGCCGGTGATAGCGGGAAGGAACGCGTCAAGGTTCCCGGGAAACCCGGGGGCGTCAGGGCCGGGGGTTGGGAATTGCCCGAGCTGACCGGTCACCCCACCGGTACGCCGGGTTGGTACTATGACGCGGTCTCCGGAGTGGTCAGCGTCTTCCACGATGCCAATCCCGTGTTGATCCTGTCTCCCGTTTCGGCCGTGGAAAACCCGCGGAATGTCGAGGCCTCCCGCTTCAAGCTGAGATCGCTTGGCCCGGTGGATGCTGGAAGAGCCGTCATCGGTGTGGACCTTTCCCAGGGTGGCGATTTGCACCTGGCCGTGTATGATTTGCAAGGACGACTCGTTCGGAAACTGGTGGCCGGAGATCGGCTACCCGCAGGAACGCACCGGATCGAGTGGGACGGCCGCGACCGTCACGGCCGCTGGGCCGCCAGCGGGATATATTTGGTGCACGGACGCAGCGGCGGAGAAACGGCCGGAATCCGTGTGGTTCAAGTTCGCTGATGTTCTGGAAAGGCCCCCCGGGGGGCCCTTCAAGGAGGGAATTTCCATGCGTAGTTTTTCAATGGTTATTTGGGTTGCTCTGGTCCTGGCGATGGCCGGACCGGCCCTGGCCCAATTCGATTTCCATGCGCCCCTGCTGGGGACCGGACACGAGGAGCGCGTGGATGGGGGTACCGGTTGCCCCAGCGAAGCCGATTTCATCGCCGGTGTTCATGATTCCGTGATCCAGCTCCAGGCCGGCGGCAACGGTTACGGCTGCAATTCGGAATGGGGCTGTTTCGCCGAGTTCGATTTTGCGGCGGTTGAAGAGAGCAGCATCATCTACTCCGCCACCTTGACCTGGCGTTACACCGGCTACGGCGATGACGCCCAGGGGCTTCCCTACATCGGCGTTTACGGATACGAGTACGTCGGCGGGCCGGTGGCTCTGCCTCGCGCCAACCTTAATGACCAGACAGCGCTGTCCATCTTCTCGCCGACGAGCAGCACCAACGTCGATATCGCCATCAACGTGACCGATTACATCATCGATCTCGTGGACCAGGAAATTTTCCAGGCGGGGTTTTTCGTTTGCGGCGTGTTCTCCGAAGTGGGCTACAGCGACCTGGTCTACTTCGGCGGGTCCGGACATCCTTATCCACCCCGCCTTGTCATATCCACCACCGGGCCGGTTGCCAATGATCAGCTCAGCTGGGGAGCGGTGAAGGCCGTTTTCCGCTGAGGCGTGGTCCTGCTAGCGCTGCTGCAGCCGTTTGATCTGTTCGTCTCTTCTGGTAACATCGAATCCCTTGGGCGGACCCGCTGAATTATTATTTCACCAGAACCATCCGC
>CBDUDB010000243.1:0-4257 GCA_965365795.1 uncultured bacterium
CATGAAGCAATCATGAAGCAAAGCGTTTTCCTGACCTTGGGCTCCAACCTACACCAGGAACGGTGCTACCCTCTGGCCTTGAAGAAACTGGCAGATCTGGGAGAAATCGCCGCCGTGTCCCCGGTTTACCAGACCGAGCCGATTGGCCTGGAGGATGGCGCGGGTAAATTTTTCAACGGGGCTGTCCTGCTGTTGACGGAGCTGGTCCCGGAGGATCTGAAGAACCGTCTGACAGAAGATGTGGAAAAAGTCCTGGGCCGGGTCCACCTGCCGGGCGAAACCTGGCTATCGCGTCCCATCGACGTGGACATTGCCCTGTGGGGGAACACGGTGGGGGAAATCCTGGGCCGTCCCATTCCAGACCCGGATATTCTCAAGTTCATTCACGTGGCCTTGCCCCTGGCGGACCTGGCGCCGGACCTGCCCCACCCGACCGATGGGCGAACCCTGGCGGAAATCGCGGGGGATCTGGTTGGATCCGGTCCTTTGCCTGAAGTCCGCAGGGATATTATTCTGGATTTTTGAGATTACCCCGACGATGGAGAAGTCCCATGCCCCGTCTGAAAAAACAACTCATCGTCGTCGGTGACCGGCTACTCATCCGTCCCGAAGAAGGGGAAGAACGCACCAACGCCGGACTGTATCTGCCCCAGAACGCCGTTGCGGCGCGGCAGGCGCGGGGGGGCTGGGTCGTATCGGTGGGACCGGGGGTGCCGGTGGTGCATCCCATGGACATGATGGACGAACACTGGGGCGACGGCGAGGGTCCGAGCGATCCTCCGCCCCGGTTCATGCCGCTGCAGGCCCAGGAAGGTGACTACGCTTTGTTTCTCCACAAGGCGGCGGTGGAAATCACCTTCGAGAAGAAGAACTACCTGATCGTCCCCAACAGCGCGGTGCTGGTGCTGATGCGGGAAGGTTTCGACTCCGAGCATGCCGGTTGGGAGGGCAACAGCAACTGACCCTATTGGGACGGTTTCCATAAAAAATGAGGGCCCCCCGGGGGGCCCTCTTGTCGTCGGAGACTACCGGAAATCCTTTGGCGCGGGATACATTTCATCCCACCAGGCCGGCCGCCCCTTCAGGTGTTTGGCCAAAAACGCCAGAATCGTGTCGTTCCAGACGATGCGCTGCTCGTGGTCCAGGATATGATGATCCTGCCCGACGATCTGCACGTACTCGACTTCCTTGCCGAGAATCTTCAGCGCCGTGAACAGTTGATCGCTTTCCCCCTTGGGAACGTTGATGTCGCTGTCGCCATGCACCAGCAATAGGGGCGTGGTGATCTTGTCCGCGTGGAAAAGCGCACTCTGTTCCACATACAGGTCGCGGTCGGTCCAGGGGAAGGCGTCGGCCAAAGCCCGGGCGCCGTAGGCGTAACCCCACATGCCCTCGCCCCAGTAACTGGAGATATCCGAAATGCCCGCATGGCTGACCGCGGCGGCGAACAGGTCGGTCTGGGTGATGATGTACTCGGTCAAAAATCCTCCGTAGGAAGCGCCCATGCAGCCCACGCGATCCGGGTCGGCGAAGTCATGGGCGGCCAGGAAGGCCCGGGTGCCGGCGATGACTTCCGGAGCGGTCAGTTTGCCCCAGTCGTTGACGTGGCGCGCCGCGTATTCCTGCCCGTAACCCGTGGCCCCGCTGGGGTTGGGTACGTAGACCACGTAACCCTGCCCCGCCCAGATATTCTTGGGATAACGCCCGCCGAAATCACGGGTGATGGGGCTGGTGCCGCCGTAGTAGTAGACGATCACGGGGTACTTCAGCGAAGGATCGAAGTCGGGCGGGAAATAGACGAACCCGTCCAGCTTCATACCGTCCGGAAGTTCGGCCACCCAGTTTTCGACCTTGCCGAAGACGATGTCCTTGTAATCCTCCGCACCCGGATCCAGTAGCAGGCGGGCCTTGTTGGTTGCCAGGTCCACCACGAACAGGCGGTTGGGTGTGGTGGCGCCGGATCCGCGGGCCAGGGCGACGGCCTTGTCCCGGGCCAGAGCGAACTGGGAAGTTACCTCGATCCCCGTGGTGACCCTTTCCCAGTCCTGACTACCGGGTTTGAGGCGGTAGACGCTGCCGTACTGGGTGTCGGTGGTGCGGGCGTAGATGAAGCCGTCGGCCCGGGACCACGCGACCGAGTTGATGTCCGGCGTCAAGGCCAGCGAAACGGGTTCGGCCCGGCCCTTGTCCAGATCGTACAGGTACAGCTGGCCGCCGTAGTCGTTGGCCTGCACACCATCGGGAAGTTTGCGGCCCAGGCCGTCGAAGGCCGAGGGCGAGCCCTGCAGGCACAGGGTCTTGCCATCGGGACTGAAAGTGGCGCCGCCGATCCAGGGATCTGACAGGACCTTGTTCACGGCCAGGGTTTCCAGGTCCAGCAGCCACAGGTCAGTGGTGCTGAACGGCCGGTTGGTGATGTCCGGTTCGTGGGTGAAAAAAAGCATCTTCCGGCCGTCGTCGGAAACTTCCCAGCCGCTGGCGCTGACCGGCCCGGCGGTCAGGCGCCGGGTCAGGCCTCCGGGCAAGAAGACCTGCATCAGGTGGGACCGGCCGCGCCACCAGGGCTGACGGTCGGCCGGATGCAGCACCCGCTTGACCTTGCGGTCATCAGGATCGGGGGAGCGGTTGATCTCGTAGAACAGGGACTTCCCGTCCGGAGCCCAGGACCACCGGCCCAGCTCGGCGACATCGGCCAGAACGGTTTCGGTTTCCCCTGTGTCCAGATCGTATTTCCAGACCGTGGCCTTTTCCTCGTGAGTGGTTTGCCAGGTCAGGGTACGGCCGCCCGGATGCCAGGCCACCGACCCGGGGGTCTGGCCGGTGCGCCACAGGTGCACCACCCGGCCGGTTTCCGTATCGCGGATTTCCAGCCACTGTTCCCTGTCTTTTCCGTTGCGGTATTCGCCCAGGCGCAGTGCGGCCAGACTGCCGTCCGGTGAAAGGGAGGCGCTGGAAATTCGGGGGGCGTCCAGGATTTTTTGGATGTCGGCCGAGCGTTTGGGATCGACCGAAAATTCCAGGGCGTCCAGATCGGCCTCATCGTCCGCGGTCACCGACACTCCCAGATTCCAGTCGTCTTCGACCTCGGGGTCGGCCATGGTCCGCAGAACGATCAGGTGTTTGCCGATGGGCAGCTTCAGGTCACCTTCGTGACGGGTGGGTTCGGAATCGTCGCCGTCTTTTTTCGTCAGGGAAATGGCGGTTCCGTCCAGCGCGCCGGTGACCGGATGTTCCCCCGACAATGCCAGCGACACCTTCACCCAGCGGTCAGCCGTGACGTAGAACGCCAGATAGCGAACGACCGCCCGATCTTTCGGTCGGTCGAGTGTAAGGGATCCGTTTCTCACAGATTTTACGACCCACTTGTTGGTTGTCCCGGCGGGTCCGGCGAATTGGCGGTTCGCAGCCGGTGCGTTCTGACCCGGAACATCGGGCATGGATTCCAGCAGGTCGCCGATCTTGACCCCGGCCAGCTCGTCGTCGCCGAAGGCGGGCAGCTGCAGATCCATCGCCCCGGTAACCAGAATCTGGCCCGGATGAACAGGGTCGACCTCGGCCGGTTTTTCCGCAGCAGAATCCTGACCAAGCGCTTGCAGAACCGACAAAGTGCTGAACAGGATTAAGGATAGGATCGCCAGTTTGGAGAGGCGAAATCGTGGCATGACTCCTCCAGTAGGTTCCCGGACGGACCGGGTCGCCGGAGCGGGGAATTTAAATACCGGAACAATGGCAGAATACGGCACCGAATCGGTAAGACCAAACAAATTAGGGAAGTTTGTTGCAATCCGATCACCAGCTTTGCATTTTTTAAACAAATAGGGGGTAAAAAGTGTGCTAGGATGATAAATTATCGGTTGGGAGAGCGACTCTTAAACTTACCCAGGAGGTTGAAGTTATGTCCATGATTAAGACGGTTTCGGGGGTATGGTCCGGCCCGAGAGCTGTGCTGGCCCTCGTCGGGATTTTATCCCTCATGTCGGGGTTCGCCCTGGCCGCGGATACGGATATTGTTATCACCGAAATCATGAATAACCCATTTGTTCTTGGTGATGACGTGGGTGAGTGGTTCGAAGTCTATAACGGCGGAGGCACTCCGGTCGATCTTAACGGGTGGACCATCTCGGATCTGGGTAGCAACACCCACACCATCGCCGGTTCGGCTGTTGTTCCGGCAGGCGGGTATGCGGTCCTGGGAATCAACGCCGCGGCCATGGCCTCCGAAGGCGTAACCCTTTTGTACCAATACGCTAGTATTGC
>CBDUDB010000244.1:0-4197 GCA_965365795.1 uncultured bacterium
ATGATCCGGCCAAGCCCAAGAAGAAAGCCGCCCGGCTGGACCCGGATGTCTGCCTGGGCTGCGGGGTTTGCTCGCGCGCCTGTGATCAGGATAGCCTGGTAATGTTGCCGCGCGCCGCTCGGGTTATCACCCCGGTCAACAACGCCCACCGGTTTGTCCTGATGGCGGTGGAGAGGGGCAAGTTGCAGAACCTGATCTTCGACAACCAGGTCATGGCCAGCCACCGGGCCCTGGCCGCCCTGCTGGGGGCGGTGCTGAAGTTGCCCCCGATCAAGCGGGCCATGGCCAGCGACCAGATGAAGTCCCGGTATCTGGCGGCCTTGACCAAAGGCCAGTGAGGGCGGTTGAGAGGCGTATTCCGGAGGAATAGGCCTGTACCCGGTTCTGGGGATTCTTGAAGGCGTGGCCTATCGTGGATCAAGATGAAACACATAACTCATTTATTTCCAATAAGTTAAAGTAAGCAGCTCTGATGACATTAAGCTTTTGATACTAATTACAGCACGTTGTCCCGCCATGGGATGACGCCGGTTAAGGGGGGATGGAATAATGTACCAACCCGACAAAAGGTTTCTGGCGCAGGTCCTTTGCCTGGCCGTCCTGGCTGTATTGTCGGGGTGCGCTACGGGCGGCGGAAATTGGGACCAACCCTACGAGGCGCCGGTGGAAGCCAAGAGGCTGAGCTTCACAGCCGAGATAGAACTGATGATGCGCCAGTATTGGGCCTCAGCTTATGGAATAGAGGTGGAAGATCTGATGGGGCCGTTTTATAACGAGCCAGATGGACTTCCGGTCGAGGAAGTAGTTTATCTGGGACCGTATTTCGAAGAGGATGTCCCGGAAATCCCGGACGAGGAATCTGCGGCCCTGATTTTCCAGTTTTCAATGTCCCGTTTCAGCGGGGAAAACCCGCCGAGTTTTGGTACCTTCTCACTGTTGTTGTGTGGCGGCAACAAGGATTTTGCAATGATCTATTGGGGCCTCCACTACGGGCTGGGCCGCAAGTTCGGGGAGACGGACCGGGAAGGGCCGACCAGGTTCTCCGAATTCGGGATTGATACGGGGTTCCGGGGTTATCTGACGCCCGTTGATTCCCGGGTTGGTGTGTATTTTGTCATGGGGGTCGGGCTATCGTCGATATCCTGGTCGGGGACACCAACAAGTGAGGAAACCGATGACGGGGAGGTCATCTTTCATGAAGGCAGCGGAGATTTCCCGAGCTCCTCGGCATACGCCGGACTTGGGGCGACTCTGTTGCGAGCCAAGGCATTCCAATTGGGCATGAACGCCACCTACGGAACGAGATTTTTTGACCAGGAGAAAATGAGAGAATTTGAAAAGGAACTTTTCGACGAGTCTCAGACGGAATTCAGACTGGGCGTTGAGGTCATTGTCCCATTCTAAATCCTGCCATGATCACAAAAATATGACAAAACGGCATGACAAAAATTGTTTTGGACCCGGACTCGGGTCCCTTAATTTAGAGTGGGAGTTTTTAGTAGCTCTATAAATTATTTAAAAACAATAAGATAAACATATTCCCACACCATGGCACGCCAAATGCTACCCTCCTTCCGAATAATAAAATCCCGAGGTCAAGAAGGCCCCCCGGGGGGCCCTGACCCAGCCCTGATAGAGGAGGAAATCATGAAAAACTGGACCGTAAACGCCATGGAAAGCCTGCAGAAGGCCCAAGCCAAGGCTTACGAAATGGGACACGCCGCGCTCGAGCCCCTGCACCTGCTGTGGGCGCTGCTGAGTGAAACCGGCCTGGCCACCAATACCCTGAGAAGCCTGGAGCTGGATCCGGCCCTGATCGCCCGGACCGCGGAGAAGGAACTGGCGAGTTTGCCGACCATCCAGCAAAAGGAGCTTCCCAACGGCAGCGCCGAGCTGCAGAAGCTGTTCCTGGAAGCGGGTCAGAAAAGCGGCGGCGGCATGGTCGGCACACGCGAACTGTTGCTGGCCCTGGCCGAAGACGGCGGGCGTGCGGGCAGCGTACTCAAGACTTTCGATGTGAATGCCGCCAAGGTGGACAAGGCCCTGCAGATGAGCGGCGCAAATGCCCCTTACCAAGGCGACGACGAATCCGGCCTGGGTGAGGGTCAAGACTCGGCGCTGGACAAGTACGCCCGCGACCTGTGCGCTGCCGCGCGCGCGGGTAAGATCGATCCGATCATCGGGAGGGACGAGGAAATCCGCCGCGTGGTGCAGATCCTCAGCCGCCGCACCAAGAACAACCCCGTGCTCATCGGTTCGCCGGGCGTGGGCAAGACCGCGGTGGCCGAAGGTCTGGCCCGCAGACTTGTCGAAGGCGACGTGCCCGAGGGTTTGAAGGGCAAACGTCTTTTGGCCCTGGACATGGGCGCTCTGATCGCCGGCACCAAGTACCGCGGCGAGTTCGAGGACCGTCTCAAAAAAGTCATCAAGGAAGTCACCGAGCAGGAAGGCCAGGTGCTGCTTTTCATCGACGAGATGCACACTCTGGTCGGCGCCGGGGCCACCAGCGGGGCGATGGATGCTTCGAACATCCTCAAGCCGGCTCTGGCTCGAGGTGAACTGCACTGTGTGGGTGCGACGACCATCGACGAGTACCGCCAGCACATCGAAAAAGACCCCGCCCTGGAAAGGCGCTTTCAGCCCGTGCTGGTCGAAGAGCCGACCTGGGATCAGGCCGTCGCCATTCTGCGCGGGCTGAAGGACAAGTACGAGGTGCACCACGGCATCCGCATCACCGATGGGGCGCTGGTCGCCGCGGTGAAATTGAGCCAGCGGTACATCGCCGACCGCATGCTGCCGGACAAGGCCATCGACCTGATGGACGAAGCGGCCAGCCGCCTGCGCATGGAGATTGATTCGGTTCCGGCCGAGGTCGACGATCTGCAACGGCGCCTGAACCAGCTCGAGATGGAGCGACTGGCCCTGGAAAAGGAAACCGACAAGTCCGCGGTGGCTCGGCGCGAGGTGATCGACCGGCAGATCACCGAACTGCGGGATCAGTGGGATCAGTTGAAGGCCCGCTGGGAGCAGGAGAAGGAAGCCATCGACAAGATTCGCGAGCTGCAAAAGGAACAGGAGAACCTGGTCCTGGAGATGGATCGCGCCGAGCGGGAGGGCAACCTGGCCCACGCTTCGGAGCTGAAATACGGGGGACAGGTCGCACTCGAAGCGGAGATTGCCGCGGCCTATCAGGAGCTCAAGGACATCCAGGGTGAACACGCCCTGTTGCGTGAAGAAGTTGAAGAAGACGACATCGCCCACCTGGTGGCCCAGTGGACGGGCATCCCTGCCCAGCGCCTGGTCGAAGACGAGATGGCCCGCTTGCGCGATCTGGAAAACCGGATCACCGCCCGGGTGGTCGGCCAGGACGAAGCGGTGAACAAGGTGGCCCGCACCATTCGTCGTTCCCGCGCCGGCCTGAGCGAAGGGCACCGACCCCTGGGTTCGTTCCTGTTTCTCGGCCCTACGGGCGTGGGCAAGACCGAGCTGGCGAAAGCGCTCACCGAGCAGATGTTCGGCGACGACTCGTCCCTGATCCGGCTGGACATGTCCGAGTACATGGAACGGCATGCGGTCAGCCGGATGATCGGATCGCCTCCCGGTTACGTCGGACACGAGGCCGGCGGCCAGCTGACCGAAGCGGTGCGGCGCCATCCCTACAGTGTGATCCTCCTGGACGAAGTCGAAAAGGCTCACCCCGAGGTGATGAACGTTCTGCTGCAGCTGCTGGACGACGGCCGTTTGACGGACGGCAAGGGGCGCGTGGTTGACTTCAGCAACACCCTGGTGTTGATGACGAGCAATCTTTGCCAGGACGGTGAATTCGAGCCGCGCGCCGGCGAAGACGAAGAGGGTCGTCGCGAACGTGAAGGCCGTGTCCTGCAAAGCCTGGTCGGTCATTTCCGTCCCGAGTTCCTGAACCGGCTCGATGGGATCGTGCGCTTCGCCAGCCTGGGGCAGGAGATGATCCTGCAGATCGTGCGCCTGGAGCTGGCCAAGGTCGGCCGCAGTCTCAGCGAGCAGGACATCACTTTGGAGGTCACCGACGCCGCCGTGGCCAAGCTGGCCGAGCAGGGTTTCGACCCGCGCTTCGGTGCCCGACCGGTGCGGCGCGTCATCCAGCAGGAGGTACAGGACCGCCTGGCGGACCTGATCCTGGCGGGGGAGGTTCTTCCTGAACAAGTAGTAATTTTTGAT
>CBDUDB010000245.1:0-4182 GCA_965365795.1 uncultured bacterium
TTCAAGATCACCCGGATGCTGGACACCTGCCTGGCCGAAGCCAACCTGCGCGACCGCTTCCGATTCCGCTTCGTGGATGAAAGCGGCGCCATCGTCTACCTCCACCCCGACACCGACAGCGGAGAGGAATGGGAATACGCCTTCGATCAACCCATCCGTATCGTCGATCGCTCCTGGATTTTGAAGCTGGCCCCCTCGCCCCAGCATCTCGCCACGGCCAGAAACCGGGCAGACGAAATCATGGCCGTTGTCGGCCTTATTCTTGTGGCCTTGCTGGCCCTGCTGCTGCGGGTATTTCTGTTGCGCCAGCAGACCCTGCGCGAGAGCCAGGCCAAGTACCGCTTGCTGGTGGAAAACCAGAACGATCTGGTGGTTCAGTTCGACCGGGACGGCCGGTTCCTCTACGTCAGCCCAAGCTACTGTCAGATTTTCGGCAAAACCGAAAATGAACTGCTCGGAAGTGACATCCTCCCCCAGGTCCATGCTGACGACCGCGCCACCGTGGACCGGTCGCTGGCCACCCTGTTGAAACCGCCCCACCGCTCCTTCCATGAACTGCGGGTTCTGACCGACGAAGGCTGGCGGTGGCTGGCCTGGTCCAACCGGGCGGTTTTTGACGACGAGGGTCAGGTGGTGGCGGTCACTGCCGTGGGCCGCGACATCACCTCGCGGCGCAAGCTGGAAGAGCAGTTGATCCAGTCGCAGAAAATGCAGGCCATCGGCCTGCTGGCCGGGGGTATCGCCCATGACTTCAACAACCTGCTGCACTCCATGCTGAACAACCTGGAGTTTGTATTCCAGGAATTTCAACCGGAGGGCCAGGTTCGCCAGGATCTGCAGCAGGTACAGCGGGGCGTGGACAAGGCTATTGTCCTGACACAACAATTGCTGGCCTTCAGCCGGCAGCAAGTGCTCAAGCCGGTTTCACTGGATCTGAATGCGATCATCAAGGAAATGCTGCAGATGATGCGCCGCATGATTGACGTCTCGGTCAACATCGAGTTTTTGCCCGCCAGCAACAAGGTGAGCATTCATGCCGACCGGGGTCAGGTCGAGCAGATTTTCATGAACCTTTGCGTCAACGCCCGGGACGCCATCTCCGGCACGGGCACCATCACCGTCAAGACCGAGACCAGGGAGATCGACGCCGCTTTCTGCGAACAGCATCCCGACGCCGAGCCGGGAAAATACGGGGTCATGATCGTCGAGGACTCCGGGCAGGGCATGGCCCCGGAAATTATGGAACGGATTTTCGAACCGTTTTTCACCACCAAGGAAGTAGGTCAGGGAACGGGTTTGGGTTTGGCATCGATTTACGGCATCGTCCGGCAACATAACGGCCTGATGTTTGTGGAAAGTGAACCGACCCGCGGCAGCAAATTCACGGTCCTGCTGCCACGGTCCGAGATGGAAAGCAAACCTGAAAAAAAGATTCCACCGAAACCGGCGGTCGGCGGCAGCGAAACCATCCTGCTGGCCGAGGATAACGAGGATGTCCGCAACTTGGCCGTGCGGGTTCTCAAGAAGGGCGGCTACCAGGTCCTGATCGCCAGCGATGGGCATGAAGCCGTCGAGATTTTCCAGGAGCATGCGGATGAAGTGGACCTGGTGATGCTGGACCTGGTGATGCCCCGCCTCGGCGGCCGGGAAGCGGGCGAAAAGATCCTACAGATAATGCCCGGAATCCGGATTCTCTTCGCCTCAGGATACGACCCCACCAGTGTGGGCAAGGAAATCCAGGGCCTGGCCGACGGAGACCTTTTGATGAAGCCTTTTGGAATCCCGGATCTGCTGGCCAAGGTGCGGGAAATCCTCGACCGAACTCCCGCCAACTGAATCCTCCCCTGACTGTACCTTTCCCATACTTTTTGCCCCCCACCAAGGTGCGGGCTTGATGAATTTGATTATCATGTTCTCAAATATTTCGAGCATAACCCCAAATTCTTTCCTATCCGGGTGAAACATGACCTTGGTTGGCAGTAAGCTCCGCCATTTCAATATCGTTGCGGCCCTGGGTCAAGGCGGCATGGGCGACGTATACGCCGCCTACGATGAAAACCTCAAGCGCAAGGTGGCGGTCAAGGCCATCTCCCCCGGCCGGGGCCTGACCCCCGCCGCCAAAGCCCGTTTCCTGCGGGAAGCCCAGCTTCTGTCCCAGCTCGATCACCCGGGTATCTGCCGCATCTTCGATTACCTGGAAATCGACGGCAGCGACTTCCTGATCCTTGAACTCATCGAAGGTCAGACTCTGAGGGAAGCCGATGAGGACCTGGATTTCGGCGCCAAGCTGGACATCGCGATACAAATCGCCGCCGTCCTGGACACGGCCCATACCGAGGGCATCGTTCATCGGGATCTCAAACCCGACAATGTGATGTTGACGCCGGATGGTCAGGTCAAGCTTTTGGATTTCGGGCTCGCCCGCAGCCTGGATGAAGAATCGGACAACCCCGGGGACGATGCCGAAGTCGTGGACCCAACCGGAGCTGACCAGGATCGAACCCTCGCCCTGTCCCTGGACACCACCATGCCCGGCATCATTCTGGGTACGCCCATGTTCATGAGCCCCGAGCAGGCCAACAGCGAACCCGTCACGCCGGCTGCAGACCTTTACTCATTCGGGCTCTTGCTGCAGTGGCTGTTCACCGGGGTGAACGCCTATGAGCCGACCGAAGACATGGACACCATGTTGCACCTGGTGGGGCAGGCCAAGACTCTCCCCGCCCAGGGAATCGATTCGGACCTGGCGGCCCTGATGGAACGGCTCAAGTCCCGGTCGCCGGCGCGCCGCCCCACCGCGCAGGCCGCCAAGGAACGGTTGGAATGGATCCGGGGAAAACCCCGGCGGCGAAACCAACGTTTTATCGCCGCGGCGATCCTCATCGCGGTCCTGCTGGCGGGATTCAAGTACACCACCGATCTGCGCGCCGAAAGAATGATAGCGGAACAGAACCGGGCTCAAGCCGAAGACCTGATGGGCTTCATGCTCGGCGACCTGCGCGACAAGCTGGAACCCGTGGGCAGGCTGGACGTGCTGGATGACGTGGGTCG
Organism: uncultured bacterium; assembly: GCA_965365795.1. Lineage (GTDB taxonomy): Bacteria > Krumholzibacteriota > Krumholzibacteriia > LZORAL124-64-63 > LZORAL124-64-63 > JAGLCY01. Next base: position 3,052 of record CBDUDB010000245.1, read on the forward strand.
CAAGGCCCTGGAGTACTACGCCTCGCGCCGGGACGAAGACCTGGGTGACGAGGAATATTTCAAGCTGTCCAAGGCCATGACCCAGATCGGGGACGTCCGCATGGCCCAGGGCGACATGCATGCGGCCAGGCAGGCCTTCGACGAAGCCCTGATCACGGCGGAAAAACTGGTCAAACGGGATCCGTCCAACCCCGAATGGCTGGCCGGATTGGGCGCCGTGCATTTCTGGATCGGCAGCATTCTGTTCAGCCAGGGAAATCTGGACGAGGCGGAAACCCGTTTTGTCACCTACCTGGACGTGGCCCGGCAGCTGGAGCAGCTGGAGCCGGGCAATCCCGACTGGCGCATGGAAACCGCCTACGGTTACACGAACCTGGCCGCCCTGGCCGAAGAACGCGGGGACCACACAGCGGCCTTGGAAAATATCCAGTCCTCCATCGCCATCAAGCGGGAATTGTCGGCCAACCAACCCGAAAACCCCGCCCTGAAGAGCCACCTCGCCAACTCCCTGGGCTGGGCCGGGCGCATGAGGGATAAAATCGGGGATCGCCAGGGGGCACTGGTGGTTCTGCAGGAAGCTGAAACCGTCCTGGAGGAACTGATCGCCGAAGATCCGGCCAACACCAACCACCAGGAACTGTTGTCCATCACCCTGCACCTGATCGCCTCGATGCAGAGGGATCTGGGAAAGGACGAGGCCGCCCTCAGTTCGTACCGGGCCGATCTGGATATCATCTCCGGGCTCGTTCAGCGTGATCCCGAAAATTTCGAATGGCGTGCCGGCCTGGCCACCACCAAACGCACCCTGGGTCTGCATCTGATCAGGATGAACCGGGTGGCCGAAGCCGGACCCTTCATTCACCAGGGTGATGAACTTGTCCGGGAGGTGCTGGCCAGGGATCCGGAGAACATCGAGCACCAGTTCCAGACGGCCAACTCCCGCCTGGCCCTGGCCCGGCTGGAACTGGCCCAGGACCGCCCTGAGCCCGCCTTGGCCTGGCTGGACGAATCCGTGGCGGAGATCAAGGCTCGTTATTCCGGCCCGCCGGATAAGCAAGCCAGCCTCGCTCTGGGGGAAACCCTGTTGATGCGCGGGGTAGCCCTGGAGCGAATGGGTCAACGGGAGCGGGC
>CBDUDB010000246.1:0-4143 GCA_965365795.1 uncultured bacterium
GGGATGGCGTGGGCTATTTTGTAATCTGCGACCACGGTGAGGCTTTTGACCCCACCACCTACATCCCGCCAAATCTGCACGATCCCCAGGTCCGCCGGCGAGGCCGCGGCTTGGGATGGCAGATCATCTATTCGTCGATGAAAAAGGTAGTTTACGCACCTGACACCCCGGCCGGCAATCTGACCCTGTTGCGGTTCGATCCGGCCAAACACCTTGTACCATAGGAGTTATAGGCATGGCTGATCAATTGAAGATAGTCTTGGAAACCGGCTCAACACCCGTTCCCGTATTGCGCCTTGATGGACGCCTGGACGCCATCGGGGCGAAACAGTTGCACGAGGCCGCCATGAATTCCCTCAAGAGCGACAACGAAAAAAACCTTGTGGTCGATATGGCCAAGGTGGAATTCGTGGCCTCTACTGGACTGGCGACTTTCCTGTTGCTGACCGAGGAGTTCGCGGAGGTCGAGGGGACCATCGTGTTCGTGAGCGCCACGCCGGCAGTGATGCAGGTGATCACGCTTTTGAACATCGACCAGTTCCTGAAACTCGAGGATTCGGTTGAAGGGGCTATCAGTCTGGTCGGAGTCTGAAACGACGGGTTTGATCGGTTGCGACAGGAGTAAACCCCTTTGAGGCAGTGGCTGGATATTCGCACTCTCATGATCAGCGGGATGATTCTCATCCCTGCGATGCTGGCTGCCGGCTATTCGGGGTCGATTCTTCTGGTTTTTGGCCTGGGTTGGTTGGCCCTTCTCGGTGTCTTGCATTTCATGGTGGGCCACCAGGATTCGGACCAGGCTTTGCCATCACAGCTGTCACCCAATTCCAAACTGAAGGCCCCCGCCCACCCGGGGGTGGAGGCCATTCTTTCGGACCGGGTCATTCTCGAGCGCACCACGACCGCCATTCTCGATGATTTCGTCAACTGCGATCTCGATCAGATCGAAGAGGACATGAAAAGGGTTCTCTCACGCTTGGGCAGTTTCATCGGGGCGAAACGTTGCTACCTGTACACGTTCGGCGCGCGGAACCAGGAGTGCTCGCTTTGGCTGGCCTGGACGGCTACGGGTTTTGATGATGTTCCAGCCCCCCCCGACAGCTTATCCGTGGACGCGGCGACGCGCATTTACAAGATTTTCGAGCGGGATCCGGTGGTGTTGATCAACCAAGTCAGCCAACCCATTCACCCTATTGCGGCCCATCTACCCTGGTCTCAGGAAGGGGAATCGGTCGGCTCCTGTGGCGCCGCGAGAATTCTGAACGATGGGAAGAACCTGGGTTTTCTGGGTTTTGATGTCGACGCGGTCAGTCACTGGGGCAACGATGAGAAAAATTTACTCCAGATCGTGGCCAATCAATTCAACACCCTCTTTTCACGACTTGAAGCCCGCCAATCCCAGATCGAGGCCATTGAAGCTCTCAAAGCGAGCAACCGGGCCAAGAGTGAATTCCTGGCGAACATGAGCCATGAAATCAGGACACCCCTGAACGGAGTCATCGGAATCGCGGATCTGCTGCGAGAAACGAATTTGACTCAGCACCAGCTTGAATATGCTGAGATCATCAGCAATTCGGGATCCACGTTGATGAATTTGGTCTCCGGCATCCTGGACATGTCGAAGATCGAGGCCGGGGAGCTGGAGCTCGATCCGGTGGAAACGAATCTGCATACGTTGGTCGAGGACTTGATCAGCGTGACCGCGTTTAATGCCCAAAGGCAGGGTTTGGAAATGGTATGCCGCTTGGCACCCGGTATGTCGAAGCTGATCCTGGTGGATCCCGGTCGTCTGCGTCAGGTATTGACCAACCTTCTGAACAATGCCGTCAAATTCACCCAGGAAGGCCACATCTTCCTGGATGTCGAACCGGTTGATGAACTAGGCGAAAGTTGCGAACTGAGGTTCCGGGTCAGCGACACCGGCATCGGGATTTCACAGGATCATGTGGATCGAATCTTCGAAAAATTCACTCAGGCAGACGGCAGCTCCACCCGCCGTTTTGGGGGCACTGGGTTGGGCTTGTCAATCTGCCGTCATCTGGTTGGTCTGATGGGTGGCCGGATTGGGGCCAAAGGGGTCCTGGGTGAAGGGTCTACCTTCTCCTTTACCATTCCTCTCAAGCAACTGGCTCCGGCTGAGCTGGCGCCCACTCCGGAAACGGCGTATCAGATTCTGCTGGCCAGCGGGCATGGATTGACCGGAAACGTCCTGGCTGAACAGATCCGGCACCTGGGGCACCATTGCACCGTTACTCACGATATCAGTGAAGCGGAAAAGTGGTTGGCCACCGGGCCTTCGGAGTCTGAGGACAAATGGGACGCAGTCATCCTGGATCCGTCGAACCTCAAGGGTAACGCGTATTTTATATACGCCCAAATCGATGATTTCCCGGCTGAAAGGCGGCCCCAGGTATTTTTGCTAACCCAGCTGGCGGACAAACCCGTGGACAGAGAGCGGTGGTCCAAATACGTGGCTGGGGTACTTCCGAAGCCCGTTCGAATGGGGCGGATAACGACCATGCTTAATGGCATCGCCGGTGCTGGTTTGGATGTCATTGAGGGGAATGGTGGACAGGGGAAATCCTCCCATGACTCGGACGAGCAAAAATTGAATCCCAGGCAAAAGGTTTTGCTGGCCGAAGACAACCTGTTCAACCAGAAGGTGGCCTGTGGGATGCTTGAGCGATTGGGCTGCGAAGTTTCGGTGGCCTCGGACGGCATCGAGGCCCTGGCCCTGGCAGGGAAAGAAGAATTCGACCTGATTTTCATGGATTGCCAGATGCCGCGGATGGACGGTTTCGAAGCATCCCGCCGGATCCGTGAACTCTCCGGGACCCAGGCCGGCATCCCGATCATTGCCCTGACCGCTAACGCTCTCGGGGAAGCCCGGGACGCTTGCCTGGCGGCCGGCATGGACGATTTCATGACCAAACCGGTCAAAAAGGACCAGCTCGAAGAGACCCTCAACAAGTGGGTCTCAATCCTGAATTGTAATCCGTAACGATCGTGTTAACAGTAGCCAATTAAGGAAAGTGAAGAAACCTCGATGAAGATTATGAAAATATTCAGAAGGCAGGCCGGCGGTGGAGTCCAACGCCGGGACAGGTTTCCCATCTTTCCCCTCCCGATTGTTGCCATCGCCGCCTTGGTTGGCGGTTTCTTTTTTACGCTCCCGGCTCTGGCCGAGTGGGCAGATCCTGCCTGGTCCCACCGAAATCTGATCACCATCGATGCGACCCGGATTCCCAACACTGATCAAACAGATTTCCCGGTGCTCATCAATCGGACCGACCTGGAGTGGCGTGACGCCACAAACGGCGGCAATGTCGGCAAGGCCAACGGGGGCGACATTCTCTTTACCGCCGCCGACGGTGCCACCCAGCTGGAACACGAGGTCGAAGGCTACGATCCGGTAACCGGGAATCTGGTCGCCTGGGTCAAGGTGCCTATCCTGTCCTCCTCCGTGGATACGGAAATCTACATCTACTACGGAAACGCTTCGGCCGCTGACCAGGAAAATCCGGTGGGAGTATGGGATGACGACTTTGTCGGTATCTGGCACCTGGACGAGGATCCTTCCGGGACCGCCCCCCAGATGAAGGATCGATCCCCGAATAACAACCACGGTTCGACCGAGGGAGGGATGCTATCCTCCGCTTCGGTCCCCGCCAAGGTCGGACACGGCCTCTCTTTTGACGGGACGGATGATCTGATCCGGGTCCTGGACAGCACCAGTCTTGACGGCACCAATGGTGCCGCCACCTTCGAGACCTGGATCAAATGGACCAATGCCGCCGATGGGGACCATCAGGCGGTCATGTCTTCCAGCAACAGGTTTGACCCGGTGACTCCAGACGGATACGAATGGATGTCCCAGGGAACGGGCGACCACTTTTTTTACCCCCGGGGCGATAATCATGATAACCACAATCTCGGGCCGAATCCCTTCACCAACGGCATTTTTCATCATCTTGCCGTGACCATGGATTACGCCACCCGGGACGTGAAGATCTTCGTGGATGGGACGCCGATGTCATTCACCTACGAAGGCGTGCCGACTTACTGGACGGGTCTGGCCAATCCCGCAGACTGGCTTTGGGGAGGCAATCCCGATCGAAACACCCGGTACCTGGACGGAGTTCT